>NZ_JASMRH010000027.1:57340-57851 GCF_041431385.1 Flavobacterium sp. Arc2
CTTCATTTTATTCCAATAAAAAAGATGGAATTACTTCCATCTTTTTTGCCCCAAATCTACCATAAACTTAACCTACTAATTTTATGGTGATATAAACTTAGTCCAAAAAAATACCGTCTGCAACTATTTAAGACCAAGAACCTATAAAAACGATAAGTTGCTAATTGCTAAGTTTTTAACACGAAATTTAAGAGAAATAATATTTATATGATTTTTCACTGCTTCAAAGGTCTTTTACTTAACCTAAGAACTATACATCAGTTTAAGAGTGGAAAATCTAAATTCAATAAATATATGAATTGTACGTATTAAAATAAAAAAGCAGTGAACTCCAATTGATGAAACTCACTGCTTTTCTTCTTTCACTTTATACCAATAAAAAAGGTGGAATTGTAGACTGAACCCAAAAGTTTGGACAAATTTATAATTAATTCTGATAATAATGAGCTCGATATTGTATCGGGCTCATTTTGTTTAAATTCGACTTGATTCTATCATTATTGTAATAGTT
>NZ_JASMRH010000028.1:0-56296 GCF_041431385.1 Flavobacterium sp. Arc2
AAAATCAGTATAGTTTTGATTTTAGAAAAGAATAAATCTGCGAATCTGCGGCGGTATTAAATGGTCACTAATTCACTGATTATTTTTTATGATGGTGTAAAGATGGTGTATGTATTTTGTATCGAAAATCAGTATAGTTTTTATTTTAGAAAAGAATAAATCTGCGAATCTGCGGTGGTTTTAAGTGGCCACTAATTCACTTATTATTATTTGATGAAGAGTTAAAAACGGTGATGTAAATCTTTGTTTGAATTTTTGCAGGAATCCAAGGTTTAAAGTAATTTGTGGACAATTTTTTATTCTAAATTTAGTAATGCGAATAAACCCGCCTAGATTTCTAGAATCGTAATTTCGGCATTGTTTAAATCTTTTGTGAGGTACAATTGGCAGGAAAGACGCGTAGATTCATCTATGTAGCCTAAACGCTCTAATGTGGTAGGCTCGTTCCGTTCCTTAATTAAGGAGTCGCCTGTGATTCCTTTTGCAGTGACAAGACAGGTTGCACATCGGCCCACGCCGCCACACTCACCAAAACTTTCTAATAGGAATTCTTCCTTTAGCAAAAACATCAAATTAGGATATGCGCCGTGATGTGTACTCACCTGATGTATGGTGTCATTTTCTATTACCGTGAATCGTATGGGAGCTTGGTTAGAATTCAAAATAAGTGGACTTTAAACAAAAAACGTCCCGATGGATCGGGACGTTTTCGTGAAGTTTATTGTATTAGCAATACTCGTTGTATGCGTCTTGTAAGTTCTCAGCAATTAATTCAGCTGGGCGACCTTCAATGTGGTGACGTTCTAGCATGTGTACTAATTCTCCGTTTTTGAACAAAGCCATAGCTGGCGATGATGGAGGAAAAGGGAACATGTGTTGTCTTGCAGCATCAACAGCATCTTTATCAACTCCTGCAAAAACAGTAATTAAATGATCTGGTTTTTTTGCTCCTTCTAAACTCATTTTAGCTCCCGGACGCGCATTTCTAGCAGCACAACCACATACAGAGTTTACTACAACTAGCGTAGTACCTTCTAATTTCATTGCGTTTTCAACTGCTTCTGCACTATGTAAATCTTGAAAACCTGCTGCTGTTAATTCAGCTTGCATTGGGTTTACCATTTCTTGTGGATACATATCGTTATATTTTAAATATTAATTTTGAATTAGCAAAGTTACGAAGTTTAAAAAGAACTCTATAAGATGAACTATAAAGTTTTGTTATTGTTTGATAGTTATTGATTTTGCTAGAATAGATAACGAACGCACCTAACCAATGCACTAATAAAAGGCATTTTTGGACACTTTAAAATTACTTTTATATCTTCGTAAAAAGAGGTCTCTTCATCTAAGAATTTAAAAATAAGCGCCGGACGCCCTTTTTTGAACATAGACGAGAAAATGCTTGCGCCAAGTTCGTTATGTCTATCTAGAATATCGAGCAGCAGCAAATCGTAAAACCAGAACTTCGTTTTGGTATGAAATTTTTTGAAGTCGGATTCTCTTTGTAAAAATGAAACAAGCTTGGTTGATTTTTTGTCCGAGCTTTTAAAGGTATAGCCTGTACTAGCTTTCGTCCATCCACCGGCAGTACCGATGTTTAATACCCGTTGGGTGTTTTTTTTCCAAAAGGGATAGCAGGTCATCGGGATACTTCCTTGTTCTTTTTCGATTATTTCGTATTCTGTAACTTCGAGGTTTTTTAGGTATTTTTTAATTTCGTTTTCATATTCTTCTTTTGCTAAAAGCGTATGCGAAAACAAAGTATATTCTAGTAAAGCTTCGGTTGTAGAAGTAGGCAAAACATACATAAAACGGGTATTGCCCTTTTGCTCCACAGAGAAATCCATGAAAGTAGCTTGCTCCGGATTAAAAGCGGCTTCTTTGCTTTTTATAAACCAACCTATAAAGTGCTGTTGTAAAACGGGATATTTAGTTTGGCTTCCGGCTTCTATTTTTCGATAAATGCTATTGAAAACTTTATCAGTCGTGAAACTTTCAGATGCTGTAGCAACGTAAACGTGTGTTTTAAGTTCGTTAATATCCGTTACTTCCTCATTAAAAAAAGTGATATTTTTTTGTTTCGAAATTAAATCAAATACTTGATTGTAGAAATCCAGTCCTTTTACTTGGTTGTATTTATAAGGCTTTAGTTCTAAATCCCGACTAAAGTCAGCATTAGCAAATAAAGCCAAGTCCCATTTTTTAGAAATAGAAGCTTCCCAAATTGATTTATCCTCTTGCCAGAAACACCAGGTTCTATCATTGGTTTTCTTACTGTCGGCGTCAATTAGTAAAATAGACTTATCTATGAATTTTCCAGATAAAATCATTTTGTATGTGGTCATCAATGCCGCTAAACCCGAGCCTGTAAAAATGTAATCGTAGTGTTTCATAAAGTGAAAAGGAAATTGCTCTCAAAAATAAGAATTACTTGCGAAGCTAATCCGTTTTAATTAAAAAATCTAACTCCTACAAATACTGTTCTTGGCAAAGAGGGTCCGTAAACAAAATTACTATCACGATTTTTACCAGAATCAAAATTAGATTGATACTGGTTGAACATGTTTTTTAGTCCGCCATAAATTTCAAAATTCATATTGTATTTTTCGCTCGGAATTGTATATGCGATTTTACTATTCACTTCAGAAAAGGTGGGTGTATTTAAAAACTCATCTGTTGTTTGATTTTCTGCTCCGGCAAAGTGAGCGATTTTCATTGTTCCGGTAAATACATAATTTAGATTCAATTTTAATCGATCCGTTGCAGTCATAGTAAGATTTGCAAATCCATAAGTATTAGGAGTTCTTAGGAAATCTTTAGTTGGAGCAACGCCTTCTATATAATTCACCTCGTTTTCATAAGTACTGGTTTGAAAAGTAAAACCCGACTCTAATTGTATTTTTTGATTGTAATTAGCGCGTAATTCTAGAGTTACCCCTTGAACTGTTGCTCCGTCGCCATTTTGTTTTTCGAAAACCTGACCAAATTCATCTTGACCGATATTTTCTAATACAAAAGCATCATTTAGGTGGGTATAAAAACCTTCCAACGTAAATCCTCCAATGAATTTTTCGGTTGCCTTGTCATAATTGATCGAAGCGCTCCAGCTTTTAGAACGTTCTTCAATTAAATTTGGATCATAAATAACTCTTGAAACACCACCACCCGCAAAGGCAATATGTAAATCAGTATCAAATGCTTGGGGAGCACGAAAACCAGTACCGTAACTTAATCGGAATTGTGTGTTTTTGCGAAATTTATACAACAACGCTAACCTTGGACTAAAAACTACCTTATCTACTAAATTATGAACATCCATACGAACACCCGAAAGTAAATCTATGCTTGGTGTGATTTCCCAGTCACTTTGTATGAAAGAACCAAAATCTTTGGTGTGTTGATCTACTAAATAATTGTACGAGCTTATTTCATCAAAAACTTTATCAGAAATATACTCTGATCCTACAGTGAAAGTATTAGTACCGTTCAAAAATTCATCTAATTTATAATTGAATTGTAAGCCCCCTTGAATTGTTTCAGTGGTCGAAATACCGTAAGGTGGATTTATTAAATGATTTTCTACTTCGATTGGATCGTCAGGAAAGATACCGGTATAATGCTTTCTATCTGTGTTTTGCCATGCTGCGTAAGTTATCAATGAAGATTTTCCGTCGTTAAAATTAATTTGGTAATCTAAACTTCCCAACCATATTTTGTGCTTACGTTCTTCGGATTGTTGCGTTAAATAGGCCGGCTTATCTACCATTTCACCACCAAATCGGTATTCGTTTAGATTACTTAAACTAATTTCAATTTTCTGATCTTTGGTAGGTTTAAAAAATATATTCGCCCCTAAAGAGTTATTCTCAATCATTGGGATTTCCGAAAAGTTATCGCCATTTTGATCATAATATCCGCGTTCTCTATGAGTCATAAAAAGGGAGATTCCTGCATTTCTATCGTCAGAAACAAAAGAGGCATTACCGTTCACCAAGTAGTCATTAGATTGACCATCCATATTTTGATAAAAAGTATTCAGTTCGAATGAGTCTTTTTGAGGGATTTTAGTGATCACATTCACTGTACCACCAATGGCGCTAGAACCGTATAGTGAGGAGCCACCACCACGAACAACTTCAATTCGGTCAATCATATTTACAGGTAATTGCTCAAGTCCATATAATCCCATTAACGGACTAAAAATAGGTCTGCCGTTAATAAGGATTTGGGAATATCCTCCAGCTAATCCATTCATTCTAAGTTGTTGGTAGTTGCAAGTTTGGCAATCAGTTTCAACACGAAGACCAGGCTGAAATTTCAACCCTTCGGATAAGTTACAAACTTGTAAATTATTTAATGTTTTACTGTCCAGAACATTCACAACGACGGGACTATTTGTTTTTCGTTTGAATGTTTTTGTTCCCGTTATTACTACTTCTTGCAAGTCATTTTGAAAATTAGTTAAATCAAAATTGACAACTTGCATTTGATTGTCTTTGATTTCAATCTTCTTTTTCACCGTTTGAAAACTGATGCCGCTTAACTGAACTTCATAAGTTCCCGCATTTAAATTGGTAAAAATAAATTTACCATTAACATCGGTTTTAGTGCTTTTTGCACCTGGATTTAATAAAACCTTTGTATTAGGAACAACTTCATTTTTTGAAAATACGCTACCAATGATTTTACCTTCTTGTGCATTTAGTAGTACTGTGATAGATAAAAAGAGTAAAGTAATTATTTTTTTCATTTAGGTTTAAATTAATTTTTAGACAAATCTAAAAATTATATGTGATAAAACAAAAAAATACAATTATATTTGTCTCAAATAGTTATACGATGGGTAAATCATTAGAAGAGGTAAACGAGTCTGTTTCAACTCAGAATAAAAAATCAGTTTTCCGTAAAATATTAGCATTTTTTGGTCCTGCCTACTTAATAAGTGTTGGATATATGGACCCGGGAAACTGGGCAACGGATCTTGCCGGAGGGAGTCAATTTGGTTATTCCTTACTTTGGGTTTTATTAATGAGTAATATCATGGCGCTTCTTTTACAAAGTTTAAGTGCGCGATTAGGCATCGTAACCCAGCGCGATTTAGCACAAGCTTCACGCGAAACCTATTCACCTTTTATCAATTACATCCTTTATTTCTTGGCAGAGATTGCCATCGCAGCCTGTGACCTTGCTGAGGTTTTAGGAATGGCGATTGGTATTAATTTATTGTTTGATATTCCGCTGATAGAAGGAGTAATGATTACGGTTCTGGATACGTTTTTATTGTTGTTTTTAATAAATAAAGGGATTCGAAAAATGGAAGCCTTCATTATTGCTTTAGTACTGGTAATTGGGGTTTCTTTTATTTTCGAAATGATTTTTGCACAGCCAGAAATGGATAAAGTACTATTAGGTTTAATCCCGACAATGCCTAATGAAACTGCGCTATACATTGCCATTGGTATTATTGGAGCTACGGTGATGCCTCACAATTTATATTTACACTCATCATTAGTACAAACCCGAAAGTTTGACCGTTCTAAAGAAGGAATTAAACAAGCTTTGAAATACAATTTCATCGATTCTACAATTGCCTTAAACCTTGCTTTTTTTGTCAACGCCGCTATTTTAATTTTGGCAGCAGCCACATTTTATAAAGTTGGTATGCATAATGTTGCCGAAATTCAAGATGCTCACAAATTTTTACAACCGCTTTTAGGGACTAAATGGGCGCCTATACTATTTGCTGTGGCTTTGATTGCTGCAGGACAGAGTTCGACAGTTACAGGAACTTTAGCCGGACAAATTATCATGGAAGGCTATTTGAATTTAAGAATCCAACCTTGGGTACGTAGAATTATTACACGATTAATTGCCATCATCCCAGCTGTAATTGTAATTACTATTTTTGGGGAAGGCGTAACTGGAAAACTGTTGATTTTTAGTCAGGTGATTTTGAGTTTACAATTGGGATTTGCGATTATTCCGCTGATTCACTTTGTGAGTGATAAATCAAAAATGAAAGGATTTCACATAGGTAAATGGACGCAAATGGCTTCCTGGACTGTGGCTTCGATTATTGTAATCTTAAATGGAAAATTAGTTTTAGATGAAATCACCGGTTGGTTAGAAACTTCTGAGAACCCAATTGTGCTTTGGCTTACCGTAGTTCCATTGGCTTTTGCTTTCTTAATTTTATTATTATATATTGTAATCAAACCTTTTATTTCTAAGTCAAAAGTAAATTTCCATAATCATTCACCACACAATTTAAAGCTTCGATTTTCTAAATCTGAAGCTTATGATAAAAGGAATATTGCTGTTACCGTCGATTTCTCAAGTGCTGATGAGGTTGCTTTGAACAGCGCCTTTGAACTTGGAGGAAAACAAGCTAATTACACTTTAATTCATATTGTAGAAACCGTGGGAGCGTTGATTTACGGTGAGAATATTGATGATCACGAAACATCGGTCGACGAAAAACTACTGAATGAATACAAAGAAATGCTTTCTGAAAGAGGTTTTAAAGTGGATATTCAGTTAGGCTTTGGAAAACCAAATAAAGTAATCCCAACAATCATAAATGAAGGTGCTTTTGATGTTTTGGTGATGGGAACACACGGCCACACTGGTTTCAAGGATTTGATTTTTGGAACAACCGTAGATAAATTAAGACATAAAATTACGATTCCGTTATTGATTGTGAAAGATTAAATTCTTTAATTAATTTGCTATTATTCTCAGGAGCTATTTCCTGCTCCTGAAACATTGGGAGGCTATCTCTATTAAATAAAAAACAACACGGATTTTCGCTTTGATTGCAGCTAGGATATCTGCAATCAAAAATCGTTAATCATCAATCAAAAACTCAATGACTTTTTCAGAAGAAAATTACCTCAAGGCCATATACCATCTTACTGTAGTTTCAAATACGGATGTGAGTACTAATGCAATTGCCGAAATGATGGAGACCAAAGCTTCCTCAGTGACGGACATGATCAAAAAGTTAGCAGAGAAAGACTTGGTTAATTATAAAAAATACCAAGGGGTTTCCTTAACGGATGCAGGGAAGCTTGCGGCTAAAATGATTGTTAGAAAACACCGCCTTTGGGAAGTTTTCTTAGTAGAGAAATTAGATTTTTCTTGGGATGAGGTACATGATATCGCAGAACAATTAGAACACATCAAGTCAGAAAAGCTGATTAACAAACTAGATGACTTTCTAGGTAATCCTACCGAAGATCCTCATGGTGATCCAATTCCTAATGCACAAGGACAAATTTTAAAAGTGGATAAACAATTACTTTCAGAACTGCTTGTTAGTAAAAGCGGAATATGTGTGGGAGTTAAAGATACTTCATCTGAATTTCTAAAATATTTAGATAAGCAAGAAATTGCTTTGGGATCAAAAATTGAAATCATGGGTAAAGAGAGTTTTGATTTGTCCTTAAGAATAAAGGTAGACGGGAAGAATTTAACGATTTCGAACAAAATAGCAAGCAATCTGTTTGTAAAGGTAAATTAGGATTCTAAGACTATTTTTTGTGCATAAATATTAAATAAAAATCATGAAATACAAAATTACTTTCGTCGTTTTATTGTCAAGTAGTTTAGGTAATTCTCAATTGATAGTACCAAAAGCGGTAACTCAACAAATGAGTGCTGGATCATAGCCTGCGGGATTACATTTTTTATACCTAATGTCTCTGAAGATAATGTTGAAGACGCCAGTAAAGAGGTTACAAAGCCTTTTAAAGGTGAGGATACAAAAATCAGAAGGGTAGTGAATTTTATTTAGATAACGCTGCAATTGACAAAATTAGCACTAGTACAATAGGTATTGATCAGGTTATCGCTAAAACTGACAGCGGTTACAATTACACTGTTTTTTTTAATATGGGTGGTTTGTTTCTAGATAATGGATATAGTGCTGAGAAATTTCAATATGCCTATGATATTGTGAAAAGCATTGCTGTCAAAGCATCTGAAATGCATATGGATGGCGTTTTAGAGTCAGAAAATGAAGTGCTTGAGTCTTTAGGAAAAGATAAAGAAAAGTTAGCTAAAGGATCTGAAAAACTAGAAAAAGAAATTAAAAAAGCTAAGGATTTAATAAAAGATAGCGAAGATGAAATTCAAAATAATATTAAAGTGATGAAAAGCAAAACTGACGAAATCGAGGCGCAACGCCAGAAAGTAATTATGTTGCAGAACGTCAAAAAGAGCATTAATTAATTAGTAATCTTTTAGTATTAAAAAACGCAAAGTAGTATTGAACTGCTTTGCGTTTTTTTTTGTTAGCTATTAAAGTTGATCTTCTTAATGGCAGCCACAATCATCAGTCCCGCAATTACCAGATGGTTTTTTCTTCTTAAAAAAGTATTTCTTAATTAGAAAACCAACGGCTAAAGCTAGAATTGTAAAGGCTATTATTTCTTGAAACATAATCTTTTATTTTAAAATTTGATAGGCAATCAGCGCTACGATATAAGCAAATCCACTCATGAAAATAAGTTGACCTACGGGCCATTTCCAAGAGTTAGTTTCCTTTTTTGTTATGGCAAGTGTGCTGGCACATTGTAATGCAAAAGCATAAAACAATAACAATGATATTCCAGAGGCAAAATTGAATACTTTCTCGCCAGTTTCTGGATTTATTTCAGCAGCCATTTTATTTTTGATAGTATCTTCATTGTCGCTACCACCTACACTATAAATTGTTGCAAGTGTTCCCACAAAAACTTCTCTAGCGGCAAAAGAACTAATAACCGCAATTCCTATTTTCCAGTCGTATCCTAAAGGAGAAATCGCGGGTTCAATGCTTTTTCCCATAATCCCGATGTACGAATTCTCTAATTTATAAGAAGACACTTTACTCTCTAATTCTAATGGAGTTAAAGAGGTGTTTTCCGCTTTTGACTGAATTATTTCTTCGGCATTATTGAATTTTTTTCCTGGTCCGTAAGAAGCTAAAAACCACAAAACGATAGAGATTGCCAGGATAATCTTTCCAGCACCATAAACGAAGGCTTTTGTTTTTTCGATCACGTTAATCGCCACGTTTTTAAACATGGGCAATTTGTAATTAGGCATTTCGACCACGAAGAAAGTTTTTCCTTTTATTTTCATTACTTTATTCAAAGCATAAGCTGAGAATATTGCCATTCCGAAGCCTAAAAGATACAAAAGCATCAACGTTAAGCCTTGAAGATTAAATATCCCTAAAACATGCGTGTCTGGAATAACAAGTGCGATAATAATGGCATAAACAGGTAATCTAGCAGAGCACGTAGTAAACGGAGTTACTAGAATTGTAATTAATCGTTCTTTCCAATTTTCTATGTTTCTAGTCGCCATAATTGCAGGAATAGCACAGGCGGTTCCAGAAATTAAAGGCACAACGCTTTTACCAGATAAACCAAATTTTCGCATGATTTTATCCATCAAGAAAACTACACGACTCATATAGCCACTTTCTTCTAGGATCGATATGAAAAGAAATAAAAAGGCAATTTGAGGGATGAAAATTAATATTCCGCCAATACCAGGAATGATACCTTGAGATATTAAATTTGTCAAAACTCCTGCGGGTAGTGATTCACTAGCTAAGGCGCTTAAAGATGCAAAAGAACTGTCTATAAATTCCATTGGAATTTTTGACCACTCAAAAATCGATTGGAAAATGACAAACAAAATAAGAAAGAAAATTGCATAACCCCAAACCTTATGTGTTAACACGCGGTCTAGTTTACTTCTAAAATCTTTTGCGACTGTAGCATCTATTTTTAAACTTTCTTTTAAAACGTCATTAATAAATTGGTAGCGCTTGATGGTTTCTTTTTGCTGTAAACGTTTTAAATCAGAATGAGATTTAGTAAAAGAACCTTGAATCTCTTTACGTTCTAAATTTAAGAAGTTTACATCTTGGGTAATTACCAACCATAATTTGTAAATTAATTGGTTAGGAAATGCTTTGCGTAAGCTATCAAAATATTCGGGATCAATTACGGAGGCATTCAGGCAAGGTTCGCTTGAAATGGTTTTGTAAGTGATTATTAATTTTTTTAATTCGTTTATTCCAAAACCTTTCCGAGAACTCACCAAGGCAATTTTTGTCTTTAAATGTTCTTCTAGGTAGGGAATGTCTAAAGTAATCCCTTTATGTTCCATTCTGTCAGCCATATTAATGACAAGAATAGTTGGAATTTCAAGGTCTTTTATTTGGGTAAAGAGTAATAAATTTCGTTTTAGATTTTCTACATCTGTCACTACAAGGGCAACATCAGGATAGAGTTTGTCGTTTTTATTTAAAAGTAATTCGATTACTACGTTTTCATCAATAGAACTAGCATTAAGACTATAAGTTCCGGGTAAGTCTAAGATATTTGCTTTAACATTATTGGGTAATTTGCAAAAACCTATTTTTTTTTCAACCGTAATCCCAGGATAATTTCCTACTTGCTGGTTTAATCCTGTAAGTTGATTAAAAACGGAGGTTTTACCCACATTAGGATTTCCTATTAATGCTACATTGATATTTTGATTAATCATTTTATAATTGGATTTTGATTAATTCAACTTCAATTTCTGCGGCTGTTTCCACACGAATGGCCAAGTGAGAACCATTTATATCTAAATATAGGGGATCGCCAAAAGGTGCAATTTGAAGCAGTTCAACCGTATTACCAGGTAAACATCCCATCTCAAGTAATTTCAAAGGAATGACATCAATATCAAAATCTTTGATAATTGCCTTTTCTCCTTTTTTAAGTGAATTTATTGTAGTTCGCAAGACTTATTTAGATTGAATTAATATTGCAAAAATACATATTATAATACTAAATCATATGATAATTATCACTTTTATAACGTCTGTTGAATATATTAAGAGTATGAATAACTGGTAAAAGCCTAGTGTCTAAAAAGTAAAAATTATTTTTTAGCTTATTACTCGTTGCTTAAAAAATTAATGTCGGTAATTAATTTTTCGATGTCCTCTTTTTTTGTGCCATCATAAAAACCACGTACCCTTCTTTTAGCATCTACAAGAACAAAGTTTTCGGTATGAACCATATCGTATAGTTCGCTTGGTTTTCCTAATTTGACAGCCAAATACGATTTTCTGGCCATGGTGTAAATCTCTTTTTTATCGCCAGTAACTAGATTCCATTTTTTATCATCAACGCCATACTTTATCGCATATGCTTTTAAAACAGGAACACTGTCAACTTCTGGAAACACGGTATGAGAAAGCAACATCACTTTTGGGTTGTTTTTGATAGCTTTTTGGACTTCAAATAAATTAGCCGTCATTTTTGGACAAATCGAACCACAAGTCGTAAAGAAAAAATCAGCGACATATATTTTGCCTTCGTAGTCTTTTTGAGTAATCGTTTTTCCATTTTGATTGGTAAACGAGAAATCAGCAATGGTGTGGTACTTACTAATATATTGCACGGTACTGTCTACTAATTCAGGATTTACATCAGACGGATTGTAGATAGGTAAGGTTTTGCTAGGCTTTAATGCGCCGTAAAACAAGTATAAAGTGATGGCTGAGAAGACTATGAAAATACCAATAAAAATTCGGTATTTCTTGAAAATAGATTTCATAAAAAAAATAATTTATGCAAAAATACAAAAAAGGCAGCTTTCAAACGTAAATTTATGCAATTGTAATTTTAATATGATATTAAACATTTTTATATTTTTTATCAATAGCTTTGTAATATTAACTAACTCAATTAAAAAAATGAAAATAAAACTGAATAAGGGACTTCTTTTAGTGATTCCCGCAATAATTGGATTTGCTGAGGCGCAAGCTCAAAAAGTTACGTCAGTCAAAGAACCGGGAATTAATACCACGTTCTTTGATAATAAAGTTAAGCCCGCAGATGACTTTTTCCGCTTCGTAAATGGAACTTGGCTTGATAAAACCGAAATTCCTAGTGACAGAACTTCTTGGGGAAGTTTTAATGAACTACTTAAAAAAACTGATAAAGATGCGTTGGCAATTTTAAAAGATGCTTCTAAAAATCCAAAATATAAATCAAATACGGATCAAGGAAAAGCAATAAACCTTTTCAATTCAATTTTAGATACTGTAGCAAGAGACAAACAGGATATAATTCCGTTACTACCTTATCTCGCCAAAATTGATAATGTTAGGAACATTCAAGATTTACAGAAGTTGCTAATTGAAATGGAACCTATCGGAGGTATTGGCTTTTTCGGAGTTGGAGTAGGTGCTGATGACAAGAACAGTGCTAAAAATTCATTGAGTATTGGTGTTGCGAGATTAGGTTTGGCAGATAAAGATTATTATTCATCAGAAGAAAAAGACACCAAAGAAAAAAGAGAGAAGTACGAGCAACATGTAAGTAGAATGCTACAATTTATAGGTGAAGCTCCAGAGCAAGCTAAAGTAAGTGCAGCCAAGGTTCTAGCTTTAGAAACAGAGATGTCTAATCCCCGTTTGGATAGAGTAGAGCGCAGAGACGGTAGATTGCAATACAATCCTATGACTATTGCAGAATTGCAGAAAATGACACCCGCGATTAATTGGAAAGAATACTTTACTGGTATTGGCTTTACAAAGCTAGACAGCGTAATTGTTTCACAACCTAAGTATATGAAAGCCTTGCAAACTATTTTCACAGAAAATAATGTGGCTGCTTGGAAAGAATACATGAAGTGGAACTTACTGAATAATTCAACGGGATTATTATCTACAAAAATCGAAGAAGCTAACTTTGATTTCTACGGAAAAACGTTGACAGGGGCAATCAAACAAAGACCTCGTGAAGAGCGTGCGTTGCAAACTGTTAATGGAACTGTAGGTGAAGCTTTAGGGAAATTGTATGTTGAGAAAATGTTTCCTGCTCAAGCAAAAGAAAAAGCAGAGAAAATGATTCGTAATATTATTTTGGCGTACCAAAATAGAATCAATAATTTAACTTGGATGTCAGCAGAGACAAAAGTGAAAGCGATTGAAAAATTGAATAAGATTAGCATTAAAATTGGATATCCAGATAAATGGAAAGATTATTCTAAATTAGAAATTAAAAGTATTGCAGACGGTGGAAGCTATTTTGAAAACATGAAGAGTCTTTCTCGTTGGAATTTCCAAAAAGATATCGACAAGTTAGACAAAGCAGTTGATAAAACAGAATGGTATATGTCGCCACAAACGGTAAATGCCTATTACAATCCATCTTATAACGAGATTGTATTTCCAGCAGCGATATTACAGCCACCTTTTTACAATTACCAAGCTGATGAGGCGGTGAATTACGGAGGAATTGGAGCTGTAATAGGTCATGAAATTTCTCATGGTTTTGATGATTCAGGTGCTCGTTACAATGCCGATGGTAATTTAGTAGACTGGTGGACTGCCGATGATTTAACACAGTTTACAGCTCTTGGTACTGCGCTTTCTAATCAATACAGTGCGTTGGAACCACTTCCAGGTGTTCATGTTGATGGAAAATTTACTTTAGGTGAAAATATTGGAGATTTAGGAGGAGTAAATGCCGCTTATGATGGTTTGCAATTGTATCTAAAAGACAATAAAAATCCAGGTCTTATTGACGGATTCACACCAGAGCAACGTTTCTTTATTGCTTGGACTACAGTTTGGAGAACTAAATCTCGTGATGAAGCGATTAAAAATCAGGTAAAAACAGATCCACATTCTCCAGGAATGTACCGTGCGTATGTTCCAGTTCAAAATGTAGATGCTTTTTATAAGGCCTTCAATATTAAAAAAGGAGATGGTATGTATATCGAACCTGAAAAAAGAGTTAAGATTTGGTAGTCGTTAAACTATTATAGATAAGAAGTCCCAAGTGAAAGCTAGGGATTTCTTATTTTAAAAAAGCACACGTCAACAAATGTTAAAGTTATTCTAATTGAAAATTACTTTTATATATTTATAAATTATTTCTATTACTATTTCAAATAGTAGGAATAAGCAATACGAAATCAACTAATTAACTAAAAAAAATGAAAAAAAACAGCAATAGGTCGTTACTTTTTGTGATTCCTGCACTTTTAGGACTTACGGTGACACAGGCACAAACAGCTTCAACGGCGAAAGAGCCTGGTATTAATGTCAATTATATGGACAAGGCGGTAAAGCCCAGTAATAACTTTTTCCGTTATGTAAATGGTACTTGGTTAGATAATACTGAAATTCCATCTGACAGAACGCGTTGGGGAAGTTTTGACGAACTAAGACAAAGGACAGATGCTGATGCTTTGGCAATACTAAAAGAAGCTGCAACAAACCCAAAATACAAATCAGATACTGATCAAGGGAAGGCTATCAATTTGTATAAAACAATATTAGATACTGTAGGGCGCAATAAATTAGGGATAACTCCATTAAAGCCCTACTTGAAGAAAATTGATGCCGTTAAAAATACTAAGGATTTAGAAGCCTTATTAATCGAAATGGAACCTTTGGGAGGAATTGGTTTCTTTGGTGCTAATATTGGTGCCGATGCTAAAAACAGCAATAGGAATGTAATTAGTGTGGGGCCTGGTGGTGTCGGTTTACCAGATAGAGATTATTATGTTTCTGAAGATGCTGACTCCAAAGAAAAAAGAGAAAAATACGTGCTGCACGTTGCAAAAATGCTTGGGTTCCTTGGTGAAAAACCAGCCGAAGCTAAAGCACATGCAGAACAAATTCTAGCGCTTGAAATCGAAATGTCAAAACCTAGATTTGACCGTGTAGAAAGAAGAGACAGAAGGAAGTCGTATAACCCGATGACAATTGCCGATTTACAAAAGTTGACTCCATCAATTAACTGGAACACGTATTTTACAAAAATAGGCTTGAAAAATGTAGATTCTTTAATCGTTTCACAACCGAAATACATGACTGCTTTTGAGTCCATTTTGAAGGAAAACAAAGTGAACGACTGGAAAGCCTATATGCGCTGGTCATTGTTAAACAGAGCGTCAAGTCAATTAACAACTGCGATTGAAAATGCAAATTTTGAGTTTTACGGAAAAACATTAACAGGTGCTGTAAAGCAAAGACCTAGTGATGAACGCGCACTGCAAGTAATCAATGGTAGAATAGGGGAAGCTTTAGGAAAGTTATATGTAGAGAAAAAGTTTCCAGCTGAAGCCAAAGCCAAAGCAGAGAAGATGATCAAGAACATCTTTGTCGCTTTTGAAAACCGAATCAATAATTTGACATGGATGTCTCCTGAGACTAAGGTGAGTGCAGTTGAAAAACTACACAAATCAAAAATTAAAATTGGATATCCTGATAAATGGAAAGATTATTCTAAGCTTGTTATTAAAAGCCCAGAAGAGGGGGGTACTTATTTTGACAATGCAAAAAGTATGGCTAAATGGTCATTCGAAGAAGATTTAGTCGACTTGAACAAACCTGTTGATAAAACAAGATGGGGAATGTCACCACAAACCGTGAATGCCTATTACAATCCGTCGTACAATGAGATTGTATTTCCAGCAGCTATCTTGCAACCGCCTTTTTATAACTACCAAGCTGATGAAGCGGTAAATTATGGTGGAATTGGAGGAGTTATCGGACACGAAATTTCTCATGGCTTTGATGATTCAGGATCAAGATACAACGCTGATGGAAATTTAGTTGACTGGTGGACTGCTGAAGATTCAAAACAATTTGCAGCTTTAACAACGGCTCTTGCAGATCAATACAGCGCATTAGAACCGTTGCCAGGAACTTTTGTTGATGGTAAGTTTACTTTGGGAGAAAACATTGGTGATTTAGGAGGTGTAAGTGCCGCTTATGATGGATTACAATTGTACTTGAAAGAAAATGGAAATCCAGGGTTAATTGATGGGTACACGCCAGAACAACGTTTCTTTATTTCTTGGTCAACTATATGGCGTACTAAATCTCGTGATGAGGCTATAAAAAACCAAGTAAAAACAGATCCACATTCTCCGGGTATTTACCGTTCTTATGTACCGTTGCAAAACATTGATTATTTCTATAAAGCATTTAATATTCAGCCGAATGACGGAATGTTCATCGCTCCAGAAAAAAGAGTTAGAATCTGGTAGAAAAAAATAATTTATATCAAAAGAAATCCCAAGTTAGCGCTTGGGATTTTTTGTTTATATTACTTTGGCGAAAGCCGAAAATTGATTGTTTATTTTATACTGGCTGCAGCCAATCGACGGGTTTTTCTAATGGAATGATTAACCATGTACAAACCAAAAATAGTTATTCCTCCTCCAATTGCGATCGCCATTGATAGTGATTCTCCAAAAATTACGGCACCTAATAAAACGGCCACAATGGGGTTAATGTAAGCATAAATACTATTTATTTCTGGAGGCAGTTTTTGTAACATATAGACGTAAGCAATAAACGTTAATACGGAACCTATAATGACCAAGTAGGCAATGGACCACCACGAAATTGCTGGAATTGACAGAATGTTAACTCCAGTTCCAGTAGCACCTGTAACGGCAAAAAGAATAAAGCTCGAAAGCAACATTTGCAAGCCAAGGCTAAAATAAGGATTAAAAGTAGCTGCTTTTTTCTTCGTGTATAAGCTTCCAAAAGCCCAACTAATCGTTGCGATTAAGGAAAGAAGAATTCCAAATCTAAAATCAGGTTGTAGGAAATCGCTAAGGTGGTCATAGAAAATGACGCAAACGCCACTAAAACTGATTATGAGTCCCACAATTGCTAGCCGTGCTAATTTTTCGCCTCTAAAAAAAGTAATAATAACAATCCATAAGGGGAAAACGGCATTTAAAATTGCCCCTAAACCACTACTGATAAATTTTACGCCCCAGGTACTCAGTCCGTTGCTTAAGGCAAAATTGAGAATACCTAAAATGATGATTGTTTTCCACTGTTTTCCCTTAGGCCAGGCCTCTTTTTTGTACAAGAAAAAAGAAACATAAAGTATTCCTCCTATAAGTTGTCTTATCCCTGCCAATTGTAATGGCGGCATATACCTTACCCCTTGTTTTGAAGCGATCCATGTGGTTCCCCAAAATAAACATACGCAGGACAGTGCTAATATTGGCAATCCGACAGCGTTTATTCTGGTGGAAAGAGCAGCTTTAATTTTAGTTTTCACTTTATAGATCCGTTATTGTAAAAGTATAGTCAAGGTTTTTTACTAATTTATCCGTTAGAATTGTTTTTCCGAGCGAGGGTTTTTCGTGATTGAACGTGGGCGGAATTAAATTTAATTTTAATGCTTTTTGGGTATAATAGACTTTGCGAGAAGGGTGCACTGGAGTCGCCGCATTATACGTTTCTCCCCAAGAGTTCTTTTCGATTATTCTAAGAATAATACCAATACAGTCCGTTTGATGGATTAAATTAATAGGGGCGTCAGGATTTTCAAGATTCTCCTTAGCTGCTATAAATTTAATTGGATTTCTATCTTCGCCAATCAAACCTCCAAAACGAAGAATGGTGGTTTTAAAACGACTGTTGTTATGCAAAATACCTTCCACTATAGCTAATTGTTTTCCGCTTTCAGAATCAGGGTTTAATGGAGTTTCTTCAGTTACTTGGTCATTAGCGTCGCCATATACTGAAGTTGAACTTATAAAAAGGACATTTTCAATTGTTGATTTTTCGATAAATGGGATTAATGCCTCTATTTTACTAACAAAGTTTTCTTTGTTGGTTCCCCTTAACTTGGGAGGAATATCAATTATCAAAATCGAGCTGTCTTTCAAAAAATCTGTGATCCTGCCAGTAACTCCATCGGTTTCAAGTGAAATTAAAAAGGGATGAATGCCTACGTTTTCTAATTTCGAAATCTTATCTGCAGAAGTTGTCGAGCCATTTACACGAAATTTTTTTTCTAATAAAGCTTTCGCCAAAGGGAATCCTAACCAACCACAACCTAAAACGCTTGTTTTTTTCATTGTAATATCCAATTTTCAATAAATTTAAGAAGCATAGCAAGCTACGCTAGTGCAAATTTCAATAAAATTATCTGACTTTGGTAGTATCACTTGCAATTAGTTTACTTTCTTTTTTAACGGATTTAGAAGGTATGGTAACAAGAGGTACTTCAGTAACTCTAGGTGTTGGTTTTATTCTTTGCTTGATAACTACGGCATCAGTGAGGACGAAAGGAGTTGGCATCATCCAATCAGCCCTTTCTGTAATCGAAAATAATGGATTTCGCATTAGATCAAAGGAGCTTTCTATCAGTTCCATATCAAAAACAGTTCCTGCGTTGATGTTGAATTCCATTTCAAGCGGGGTATTATCCACTACATAATAACTTAATATTTTCTTGCCTTTTCGGTTAAACTGCTTTTCTTTTTGATTCATATGAGTGGCGCCATTCGCTTTTAAATTATAGAATTCCATCTTTTTATTAGCAAAAACATCATAACGATTTACCAATCGGTTTGGAGAAATGCGAAGTTTAAGATATCGTTTATTTCCAGCGATACTGTCTTTCAAAAATTGGATAGTTGGTTTTAGTAGTTCCTTTTTTGGAGCAGCCGCCGCATATGTGAAACCAGAATTGTATTTGCTGAACAATGGCGTTTGATTCAAAGCTGTAGCAGGTTGTGGGTTTTCACCCAAATATTGTTTAGTCCAGAAGTCAAGATTGACATCATATGTCGCCCAATTGGCCGTATCAGTATCGGCATTGTAGATGTACAACAAACTGTTCGATTTTGCTTTTCCTTCTTCATAACCGGATTCATAATGTGCTTTCGCAAAAAAGCCAATTGAGAGAACTAGAAAAAGAAAGGACCACAATCCTTTTTTGTTGAAATTACCCAAAGTAGGTAACAATAATCCAAAGGTTAAAACAGTAAGAATAGCGCTTCCAAACAGTACTTTTAACCCCAAACCTATGGGGAACATTTGTATAAAAGGAACTAATAACAGCAATGCTGGAATGCTAAAAATAAGGTTTAGTGTTTTGTTACTCTTTTGCGTGATAATGTAGTAACCAAATAGGAAGATGCCAAAATAAACAGGAATGATAAGAAACCCAGCGCCTTTTAAATAAACAGCCAATAGTCCATTAAGAATTAACCAAATAAATAATGGGGCCACATAATGATTTACGGTTACTTTTTTTGATGAGAAAAGGTGATAAAAAAACAGGGTTATCGCTAACGCCAGCAATACGAAAGCAGCAATGTAATCATGGCCATTATAGGTGAATCCATTCAATAAGTCATTATACTGCGGATAGAGTTGTAGTAATCCTTTCCAACCAAAAAAAGTAATGAGTCCAGTAAAAATTAGCGAACCTAAGAACGGTATAAATCCTCTCGCAATTCTTTGAATGGTTAGTATTTTTTTGCCAATTCCGATGAAAACTAAAAATAGAAAGAGTACGAATGCTATAATAACCATTGGTAATACCCAACTAAAAGGATAACTTATAAATGTAAATGGGATGGTGAAGTAGACATAATCTTCAGCAGATTTTGTCGTATTCAAATCAGCATTCGAAAAATAACTCAGCAAAGGCATCAAGTAAGTTCCCTGATGAGCTAAGGTGTTTTTGTTGAGGTGATTGATATCATCTTGGGCAGTATGGTAATTATAGTGATCGTCAATAAACGCAAAGTTATACCCCTGAATACTTTTTTGTTCTCTAAAAACAGTTAGATCAGTGTCATTAGGTAGCATTTTATAAATACTGTACATTAATGAGTTTGATACTGGAAAAGTTGCATTCGCAGCCGAAAATTCTTTTACCATACCCGAATTTCCTGCATTTGTTTCCATTAACATATAGCTTGGCCCCGAAGTACCGCGGGCTTCGAAATTAAGGACTAAGCCTACTTCCTTTGCCCAGTTGTGTTGGGTTACAAAAAGAGCCGCTCCATTTAACCCTAATTCTTCTGCATCCGTAAACAGGATGATAATGTCATTTTTATGGGTCTTTTTATTATACAAGAAGGCACGAACGCTTTCTAGTATTGTGGCTACTCCAGATCCGGCGTCGCTAGCGCCATGAGAGTAGGAATGTGGTGCACTGTCGTAATGAGAAAGCAGCAGCAATGCTTTAGAATTACTGGAAGTGCCTTTGATTCGAGCTAAAATATTTTTTGATTTCACTAAATTTCCCCATTCTGTCAACGTGTAGCCTTCCTGGGTTGAGGTGGTCAGTCCTAATTTCTGTAGTTCTTTTTGTAGATAAACAGCAACTTGCTCGTGATTTTGAGAGCCAACATAATGAGGTTTTTTCGAAATTGCTTTTACTTTTTCTAATGCCCTTTCAGTTGAAAATTCGGAAAGTGGTATCGTGTTGTCTGAGGTCCATTGGGGCATCATAGTAAGGAAAATCACTGCTAGAACGCCTAAAATAAAAACAACAGCAAAAAGAGAGGAAAGGCTTTTTTTCATATTTTGGGAAATTGGGGGGTGTGGTATTAAGTGTCTTTTTTGACTAACATATAGTAATCATTGTCTAGTAGCATGTAGCCTAAGTCATATAGGAAATAGTAGGTATTCCCTGTTTTGGTATTCAGTATATTAGTGAAGAATTCAAAATCAAAACCTTTGCTAAGGAGTTTTGCTCGCGTTGTTTTGGATTTTCCGTCGGGATTAAGTTCAGATAGAATGCGATAATTTTTGCGCAACTTGTTATTGATGTTGCGCATGTAATTGTTACTGTCTTTGTTGATTTTGTTATTATAGGCATTGCGACAACCATCGCTGCAGAATTTTTTATCCTCTCGACCCACAATTTTCTCACCACATTCTAAACAATTCTTCATGATTTTAATTTTTTCAAACTATATAAATCGTGTCTTCTGTCTTTCATTGTGTTTACACTTCCATGCTCGTGTAATTCCTTTAGCAGATTAATGTCGACGTCAACAATTAAAGTCATCTCTGTATTAGGTGTTGCCTCTGCTTTGATTCCGTTACTAGGAAAAGCAAAATCAGAAGGCGTATAAACTGCAGCTTGTGCATATTGAATATCCATATTATTTACTTTTGGTAAATTCCCAACACAACCGGCAATAGCTACATAACATTCGTTTTCAATAGCTCTTGCTTGCGCACAATGTTTTACACGCGTGTATCCGTTTTGAGTGTCCGTTAAGAAAGGAACGAATAAAATATTCATACCTTGATCTGCCATTAGACGAGAAAGTTCTGGGAACTCCACATCGTAACAAATTACGATTCCTATTTTTCCACAATCAGTGTCAAAAGTCTGAATAGTGTCGCCGCCTGTAATTCCCCAATGAAAAACTTCATTTGGTGTAATATGGATTTTACGGTACATTTCGTTTGTACCATCGCGTTTGCAAAGAAAACCTACGTTGTATACGTGTTCGTTTTCTATAAAAGGCATACTTCCTGTGATGATATTGATATTGTAGGAAATCGCAAATTCTTGAAATTTTAATTTTACAGCTTCGGTATGCTTGGCTAATTCTCTAATCGCTTCTGCCTCCGACAAATGGTTGAAATCAGCCATTAATGGCGCCGTAAAAAACTCTGGGAACAAAGCAAAATCACTGCCGTAACCAGAAACGGTATCAATAAAAAATTCGGCTTGGTCAAAAAGAGCATCTAAATTAGTTAACGAACGCATTTGCCATTGAATTAATCCTAGACGTACTACGCTTTTTGTAGTGTTAATTAACTTTGGGCTATCATCATAATAAATATTGTTCCATTCTAATAAAACAGCATATTCTAAAGACTCTGTATCGCCTTCAAGGTAGTTTTTAAGGACACGAAGTTCATGGAAATCATTGCTTAGCTGAAAGGATAAAACAGGATCGTAAATTTCTTTTTTCTTTACTTTTTCGATATAAATTTTAGGGGTAATTTCATTTTTAAATTTTCCGTAATTAGGGATTCGTCCCGCAAAAATGATAGATTTTAGATTCAATTGTTCACATAGTTCTTTTCTAACATCATACAAACGACGACCTAATCGAAGTCCGCGATATTGAGGATTAATGAAAACATCAATACCATATAAAACTTCTCCTTCAGTGTTGTGCGTTGAAAACGAAAAATTTCCTGTAATTGCTTTATAAGAACGGGTTTTAAAAGCGAAATCTTCTGTAACTAATAATGATAGTGCTGAACCAACGACTATTCCATCTACTACTATTACCAATTGCCCTTCAGGAAATTTCTTTAATAAAAGTTCTATTTGATCTTCTTTCCAAAATGACTCTGCCATTTCTGGATAAGATTCAATCATGGATTTTTTTAATTCTTTATAATCTTCAGTTTTTAAGTTACGTAACTCAATTGACTTAATATTTGCTGGCATAAATGGTGTTTATTTTTTGCTAAGATAAGAAAAATAGTATCCGTTTACAAACGGTTACAAGTATTTACAACCGAAAGTAATTGAACGTTAACCGAATAAATTTTTCAAAGTATCTAATCTTTGCAATGTCGAAATCAAACAACAATGATTTTAATAATATAAACCACAAAAAGAATCTGAAATGAGTTCAGATTATAACATTTAAATTTTACACGCCATGAATGCATTAAGAAACAAAGTACAGTTGATCGGACATTTAGGAAATGATCCAGAAATCAAAAATTTTGAGGGAGGAAAAAAACTAGCCACTTTTACATTAGCCACTAATGAGAGCTATAAAAATGATAAAGGAGAAAAAGTAGAGGAAACGCAGTGGCATCGATTAATTGCTTGGGGAAAAACGGCCGATATTATTGAGAAATTCGTTACTAAGGGTAAAGAAATTGCAATAGAAGGGAAGTTAGCTCACAGGAGTTATGATGACAAAAATGGGGAGAAACGCTATGTTACTGAGGTAGTCGTAACGGAAGTCCTTTTGTTAGGGAAGTAGTCGTTTATAGATTATTGAAAAGTCCCGGTTTACAGTTTTTTTAAACGTGTAAGCCGGGACTTTTGTTTTTATTAGGGAACGTAAATGTTGTTTATAGTCTTGGGAGATTATTAAGTAAATCAAATCCAGGACACCGTTTGCATCTTTTGTGTTCTCCTTTTTTATATTTTTCACAGCATTCAGACTTAAGGCCTTTTTCATTCTTGCCGTTTTCAAGGAGTTTGTTTTTATCCTTTTTGGATTCTTTATTTTTTTTCTTTTTACCCAATTTGTAAAAATTTAAAACCAGAATAAAGAGGTCTTTTATTTATATACTGTAAAACGTTTTTATTATTTAACTCCCTTCACATTTGGTTGTTGAATGTCCCTGTCAAATAAGTACAAGCCTCCTTTGTCGTCGCCTATCAGGTGGATCTTATCTAATATGTTTTTAGCTTGTGCTTCTTCTTCAATTTGTTCTGCGACGAACCATTGTAAAAAATTGTGCGACGCATAATCCTTTTCAGTAAGGGCAATATGAACCAGTTCGTTTATAGCATTGGAAACAAAAACTTCATGTTTGTATAGTTCTTCAAACATTTCCTGGAATGTTTCATAATTTGTTTTTGGCGCTTTTAATTCGGTAACTTGAGCATGACCGCCACGTTCATTTATGAATTTCATTACTTTAAGCATATGGATGCGTTCTTCATCTGATTGGGCATACATGAATTTCGAAATTCCTTCTAACCCATTAGTTTCAGACCAAGAAGCCATAGAAAGATATATTTGCGAAGATTCGGCTTCGATACGAACTTGTTTGTTCAGTGCTGTTTCAATAGTTTTAGATAACATAATAAAGGTGTTTCTTGTAAAGTTACAAAAAAACGAGTACTACTGATTCATGATTTCTTGAAAAAAAGCTACAAATTGGGACAAATGTAAGCCGTCCATTAATCCGTGGTGTACATGAATTGACATGGGCATGCTTCTTTTTCCAGTTTCTAAAACTGTCATTTTACCAAAAGAGATCTTGGGGCAACTATCTGGAAAAGTATAACTTCTCGCATGAGATAAGGAAGTAAAGTTTAGCCATGGTATTGCCGAAAAGTGAATTACGTTATCGTTTTCAAACGTTCGAGTAAAAAGTCCGGTAGTATTCTGAATACGCTCAATTTCAGCTAATGCAGTTTCTTTAAAGACATTGAAATCAGGGTTGTAACGTATTAAAGAGAAGCCAAAAGTGCCGTCTGCACGACCTATAGTTGCTGAAGCGTCAATGCGATCGTAAATGTATATTTTGTCTTCTAAAATACGGTATCGAAAAGGCTCGTTGCTATTGACTGCGACTAATGTTTTGTGGAGATAGTATATGAAAAAGGAAGCTCCTAGTTCTTTCGATTTTGTATAGGCATTGGTACAATCAATAGCTATTGTAGCGCCAAAGAAAGGTTCTTCAAATTGTTTAAAAAAATGGAAGTGTTCCTTACGGGGCCAATTATCGAGATCTAAAAGTGTTTTCAAATTTTTTAACTTTATTTAGTAGTCAAAAGTACAGCAATTCTTTTAATTACGCCTTTAATTTATAAAGTAAGCTAAAGCTTGGGTAATAGTATTACATTCTTTTTTACGTTTGTTAAAAGAGGAGTGTAAAAGGAAAGATAAGATTATAAAAAAAGCCCTAAAAGGAATTCCTTTTAGGGCTTTTGTATAATCTAAGAATAAATTATTTTATTCTGAAAGTAACTTTTCTAACTAATTTTCTAGCACCTTCTGAATCTTTTTCAACTGAAGTATCTTCACCAGCAGCGATTACATTCAATCTATTAGCATCAATATTAGCTTTCATTAAAATCTTTTTAACGTTAGCTGCTCTTGTATTAGACAATTTGTCATTGTAAGCAGATCTTCCGATTTCGTCAGCATGACCAATAATATCAACAGATGCAGTAGGATTGTTTCTTAAGTAAGTTAAGATAAAATCAATACCTTCAGTAGATACAGTTGTTGGGTTTGTTTTGTCAAAATCAAAGTAAGTAGCTACATAACCACCGTTGATTAAGCTTTTAATCAATTCGTTATTAGTTACTGTAGATTTATCGTTTTTGTTAACGTAGTTTGCTAATAAATAGTTTTCTAATTCGTCAGGAACGTTATTGTTATTTAAATCAATAGCTCTACCTTTAGAATCAACCATCACACCAGAAACTGTGTTTTTTTCAAGATCTAAATAATCAGCAACACCATCTTGATCAGTATCAATCAACATAGTTTCAAGGTTATCAACTCTTTCTGTTAAAGCTGAAACATCTTTATCTACAAGAGTAATCCAGTCAGCATGTTTAGCATTTTTACCTAAGTAAACTGTTACACCTACAGTACCATTAAAAAGAACTCCACCGAATCCTCTTGAACCAACAGTGCTTGCAGCGTCAAAAGCAAGTTGTTGCTTAGCGTTAAGGATAGTTGTGAAATCTCCTGTTAAAGCAACTCTGTCAGATAATTTAATTTGACCAGTTACACCAGCCATGAAATTACCCATTCTGTCTTTTTTATAAGTAGGATTTTCGTTTTCTAAAAATGATAAACCAAAACCAGCATGACCTAATAAGCCAATTGTGTTAGTCCAAGTTTCGAAATTCATGATTCTTCCTAAGTTAGCTACACCTTGAAGGTCTACTCTATAGTATTTTGAATCAAAACTTCTTGAATCTTCACCTTCTTTAAAACTATTGTATCCAAAATCAGCTTTTAAACCAAATTTGTTGTTAAACATGTATCTAGCTCCTAAGTCAGCTACATATGAGCTTGCTACTGCAGTTCTATAACCTGCTGTCATAGGTCTCATTGGTTTGTTAAGTCCGCCAGCTAATTCAACTGACCATTTGTTAAATTCAGGATTAATCGTTTTTACAGGCTCAGTTTGAGCTGATAATGTTGCGAATGCCGAAGCACAAATCAACGTAAGTATTACTTTTTTCATTTTTTTCTATTTATTAGAATTTGTGCAAAAGTAACTCATTTTGTTTAATAAGAATTTTCGAACAGTAAATTATATAAAAATTAAAGTAAATTCCATAAAAAAAGGAAAAAAATGTAAAAATACCAACTTTATATTGCGTTTTTATTAAGGTAAAAGGGGTTTTTTAGGGCGATTTCATTTTCAATTCTGGGACTCATATTATTTAGCACCAGTTTTTTAATAGGAAAATGCACTTTATTACAGCTGTTTTAACACATCAGATATTTTTTCGTAGGCCATAAAATTTTCATGTACTATTTTGTGATCAATTTTTTCGTGCGCCCAAGTTGTATGAAATGGGATATGAACGGCATGCCCGCCGATGGCCAGAACCGGTAAGACATCTGATTTTAGAGAGTTTCCAATCATGAAAAACTCCTCAGGTTGTATTTCCAATCGTCGGATTAAGTCGCTATAATCGATTTCTTGCTTATCTGACATCACTTCGATATGGTGGAAATATCGCCCTAATCCTGAGTTGTGTAGTTTTCTACGTTGGTCTAGTAAATCGCCTTTGGTGGCAACAACTAGTTTATATTTTCCGTGTAAGGCTTCAAGAGTATCTTCTACGCCTTCTAATAATACGATAGGTTTTTCAGTTAATTCTTTACCGTACTGTATTATTTTTTCAACAACTTCAATAGGGATTGTATTATTAGAAATGGTCATCGCAGCCTCAATCATTGAAAGAATGTAACCTTTGATACCGTAACCGTATAATTTTAAGTTATCAATTTCTATCTTAAACAATTCTTTTGAAATCCCCTGATGTGATAGATAATCACTCATTAAACTACAGAATTTTTCTTCTGTTTCGGCAAAATAGGTTTCGTTAATGAATAAAGTGTCATCTGCATCAAATGCAATTACTTTTAAATTTTTCATGTTATTTTTTTTTGGTTCCAACGAGGAATCCTCATTAGAATTTGTTAACTGTTTTTTATCGAAAGTGTTTTGGTGTAAAAGGTAATTCGGATACCTAAAAGTAAAATAAGACCACCAATAATCATATTTAAGGTAATTTTTTCATCTAGAAACAACCAAGCTAAAATGGATGTAATAACAGCTTGCGCCAATAAACTCAGCGAAACTCTTGTGGGGCGCATACTTTGCGTCGCATAACTAATCGATAGCCAAGCCATCAATTGACACACTACCGCCTGAATGAGTAAAACGAACCAACCCATATCTGAAAAGCCAGAAAAAGGTTCGTTCATCCAAATGCATACTATGGCTAAATAGACCGTGGATGCCAGCAAACTGATGGTCATAAAAGAGAGTACGTCCATTTGAGAAAGTACTTTTTTACTCACTAATAAATAAATAGAGTAAAATATCCCTGATAATACGGCCAGAATAAAAGCGTTATCAAAATCCAATTCGAGAAAAAATTTAAAACCCACTAACATTGCCATTCCAAATAATGCCACTGTTGTTCCAATCCAGAAATTAGTTGCAGGCTTCGTTTTTAAAAAAACATAGGAAATAATACCCACCCATAGTGGGGACAAATTAGTAAGCAAGGAAGCTTGAGTAGCACTCGATTCTTGAATAGCAATATTCCAAACGGCCACATCTGAGGCAAATAATACGCCACAAAGTATCGCTAGTAGTAAATATTTTTTCTCAGGAAGCTTAAATTTTTTAGTAATAAGAATATAAGGCAGTAATAAGGAAAAAGCAATTGCCATTCTATAAAATGCCGAAATCAAGCCGGGAGTTAGTCTTAGTTTAACTAATATTGGAAAAATAGAAATACAAAGTATTCCAAAAGCGAGAGCTAATCTTGGTTTTGCGTCGGTCATTTTTCCTGCTATTAACTATTAAAAACACGAATTTCACGAATTTTTACCAATTTATTAGTGTCAATTCGTGAAATTCGTGTTTTAATTTTTTAATTAATTTATAGTCTCACCATTCGCTGCTTCAGTATCCGGATTTACAAAAACTAATTTCCCTTCAGTATTAGTGGTCATTAAGATCATTCCTTGACTTTCTACACCGCGAAGATTTCTTGGAGCCAAGTTCACCAAGACAGTTACTTTTTTACCAATGATGTCTTCTGGTTTAAAACTCTCTGCAATTCCTGACACAATCGTGCGAACGTCGATTCCAGTATCTACTTTCAAGATCAAAAGCTTGTTTGCTTTAGGCATTTTCTCTGCTTCCAGAATGGTTCCAACACGCAAATCCATTTTTGAGAAATCATCAAACTGAATCGCATCTTTCTGTGGTTCTGCTTTTTTGTTTTCGGCAATGTTGGCTGTTTTTGTAGCTTCCAATTTGTCTATTTGTTTCTGAATTTCCTCGTCTTCAATTTTGGCAAAAAGCAATTCAGCTTCACCAATTTGGTGTCCAGATTCAATCAAATCAGATGTTTCTGAAATTGTAGCCCAAGATAATGGAGATTCTATTTTTAATATTCGTGATAACTTAGTTGCTGTAAACGGTAGGAATGGTTCGCAAAGCGCACTCAAAGCAGCTGCAATTTGAAGGGCTACATACATTTGTGTTTGTACACGGCCTTCATCGGTTTTTATCATTTTCCAAGGCTGTTCATCAGCCAAATATTTATTTCCTAAACGCGCTACGTTCATCAATTCGCCCAAAGCTTCACGGAATCTATATCGTTCAATAGAACTAGAAATTACTGCTGGATAGGCTTTCAGCTCTGTTAAAGTCGCCTCGTCTACTTCTGAGAATGTGTTCGGACTAGGAACAATTCCGTTGTAATATTTATTGGTTAAAACCACCACACGATTAATGAAATTTCCAAAGATCGCTACCAACTCATTATTATTTCTAGCCTGAAAATCTTTCCAAGTAAAATCGTTGTCTTTAGTTTCTGGTGCATTAGAAGTTAGAGCATAGCGCAAAACATCCTGCTGACCTGGAAATTCCTCTAAATATTCGTGCAGCCAAACCGCCCAGTTTTTAGAAGTCGATAGTTTATTTCCTTCTAAGTTCAGAAACTCATTTGCAGGAACATTGTCAGGCAAAATATAAGATCCTTCGGCTTTCAACATCGCAGGGAAAATAATACAGTGGAAAACAATATTGTCTTTCCCTATAAAATGAACCAACTTAGTGTCTTGATCTTTCCAGTACGGCTCCCATTCTTTTCCTTCGCGCAAAGCCCATTCTTTCGAAGATGAAATATAACCAATCGGTGCATCAAACCATACATATAATTTTTTTCCTTCGGCACCTTCAACGGGAACATCAATTCCCCAATCAAGGTCACGCGTTACCGCACGAGGCTCAAGTCCGCCATCAATCCAAGATTTTACTTGTCCGTAAACATTGGGTTTCCAGTCATTTTTATGCCCAACAAGAATCCATTCTTTTAAGAAATCTTCGTAACGATCCAAAGGTAAAAACCAGTGCTTCGTTGACTTCATAATAGGAGTTTCTCCCGTAATAGTAGATTTTGGGTTTATTAAATCCGTAGCGTTCAAAGTCGAACCACATTTTTCGCATTGATCACCGTACGCTTCCTCGTTACCACATTTTGGGCAAGTTCCTATAACGAAACGATCTGCTAAGAACTGATCTGCCTTTGCATCATACAATTGCTCGGTTACTTGTTCTATAAAATCGCCTTTTTCATACAATGTTGTAAAAAATTCTGATGCCGTATCATGATGAATTTTAGCCGATGTTCTAGAATAATTATCAAACGAAATTCCAAAGTCAATAAACGATTTGCGAATAATTCCATCATACTTATCAATTACTTCTTGCGGAGTAATTCCTTCTTTCTTGGCTTTCATAGAAATTGCCACACCGTGCTCGTCGCTTCCGCAAACAAACAAAACGTCTCTACCTTGCAATCGCAGGTAACGAGAATAAATATCTGATGGTACATAAACACCCGCCAAATGGCCAATGTGAATAGGTCCGTTTGTATAAGGCAATGCCGCTGTAATCGTATATCTTTTTGGATTCTGTATCATATAATTATTTTTAGATTCTGAAATTAATTCAGAACGAGGTGCAAAAATATGAAATTATTTATTGTCTTCCTGAGCACAGTCGAACGATTAGGAGCTATTTCCCGCTATTCGTTGCAATCTTTTACTTTTTAAAGAAAAAAGTAAAAGGATTTCCACTGCTATCGGGGCTAGGGATTTGAGATTTACAGAATTTTTGTGTTGATTATACACGTCATTGCGAGGTACGAAGCAATCCCACTTAGTACTTCTATGTCAGTTTTATTTTAAGTTTTGGGGATTTCTTGGCATAATAATATGGTAGGTAACGTATGGAGTTTAGTAAATTGATTTATGATATAAAGTCATTAATGTTTACATCGGCAGTTCAATTCTTATATTACAAGTAGTCAATCAAAGTCATTAATTTTTTATAATTATTATTTAATTGCGAAATATTGGTAACAAACTACCATCAAAAGGGGGATGGTATTATTTATACAGTGCATCAATATTGAATACTTTATTCCGTATTTATTAGCAATATAGCCTAGGTAAAAACCACCTAATATTCTAGGAAAAATCTTTAATACAGTATGCGTATCAAGTATAGGATAGTTGCTTAAATGTAGAAGTCCAAACACGATAGAAGTTAAACATAAAAAGAATAAAAAATAGTTTGATATAAAACGATTGAAAGTTCGTCTAAATTCAAAATTGAAAAATAATATTAGACTTAAAGTGATTAGCCCTAACATTAGTGGTGTTAAAACCCACGATTGTGAAATAAAGGTAAAAAAAATAGCAATTAAACATAATGTCCATAGTATTATATTTAATTTATTATTTACAACAAATAATCCCCTCATTGAAAATTCTTCAATTATAGGGATTATTATTACAGCCATCAGTAATTTTTCAGGCGTTCTTAAAAGTTTTAAATCATCTGCCTGAAATAATGGCTTATTAAATATCAGATACGTTGAAATTAAAAAAACAATGTTGATTACAATAAGAATTAAAAAGAGGTATATAAAGTCGAAGGTCCAGTCCTTCTTTAGAAATTTATTACTAAGCATTTGCATAGTATTTGATTTTTTATATTTCAATAATGTTAGGTTAATCGTAACGATGTTATTAATTTTTAACAACCATGGCAATGGTGAAAATATGTCTGTCTAAAGTTTTTTTGTGAGATTATCTTAATTTGTATCTCATTATTAAAGAGCCTTTAGAGTATAATTAGTCCAGCCTTCAATATCAATTTCCCTTATTTCTTTAGCATTTAACTCAAGTAATTTTAAATTTATGGAATTCATTTTTTTAAGGTGCTGACTGTTTTTTGGAGAAAAGAATTATACACTTGTTTTTGTCTTCGTAAACCTACTAAAAAGATTGTTGATGAATGAATTTTTCTAAGATTAATTTATTGAATTTGTCAGTGAAATTTTCATATTATGAGTTAAGTTATTGGATACAAAAACTTGAAAGTATTTATTTTGTTCTTGGGAATGTTAAATAAAACTGCATAAAAGATTTTCATTGCAATCAGGGCCAGAAAATTGTTTCTCAACAAGTACTTAGCTGGAAATAATAAAAGGATAGCATTAGTTAATGAGATGGTGCAGATCTAAATAAATTATTAAAATTTTGTAACTTTGAATTTAGCTTAAAAGATTAGGAAGGTATTTAAATATCCAAAGTAATATTTCAAGTACAAAGAACTCAAAGTGAAGCTTTAAAATTACTTAAGTGACTTCAGAATATAAAATAAATTCGAATGAATAAAAGTTACATAACATGTTCAGAATGTGGTACGGTTAACTTAAATAATGAGTATTGTAGCAACTGCGGAGCGATACTGGATGTTGTTCTCAAGCGCAGACTTGAACGCGAAAAAAAAATTAAAGAGAAAATTGAGCGAAAAGAAAAAACAAAAAAAGAGCCAAGTAAAATTGAACTATTTTTAAAAAACGGTGCAGAACACCCTAACCTCGTAGTGCGAATTCTTTTTAAAGCCGTGTATTCAATTTGGATTTTCTTTGCAATAGTCATTGGAGCACTTATTTCATTGGTTGTAGCAGCTGCAGCAGGTTAAACAAATAATAGAAATGAAGATATCGAAACAAAATCGCCAGGATACTTTTTTTAAAAGACAGGCTACGAGTGAAAATTTATTGTTGAGAACAGTCACTAAAGTGTTTAGTTCCTCTTGGGGAATAGGAGCGCTTCTAGCAGCTATTTCGGCTTGGACAGCCGGTATTTTGTATGTTTAGAAGAGTTGTTTACATTGTGATGTTGCTGACCGCTATGACAATCTACGTCATGCAGCGATTCAGCTTGCCATTACCTTTTTTGATCAATAATTATGTTAATGATTTGCTGTGTCTTCCCTTATTGCTGGGCGCGATGACCTTTTTAATCAGACGTCTTAAAAAAGATAATTCCTTTCAGTTCTCCATTGGGTTTGTTATTTTTTTGGCTTGCTATTATTCTTTTTATTTCGAATATTATCTACCAAAAGTGAATCCAAGATATACTGCAGACTGGATTGATGTAATTTTATATTTTTCAGGCGGATTTATTTTCTACTTTAGTGAAAAGCATAAAAACACAAGACTTTCGTGATAGTAATTTTTAATAGTTAATTTAAAGGAGAGTAATGTTATCGGTGAGATTTTACCCCTTTCCTGTTATATCGTTATTTATATTTGTAAACGTAATTAATGAAGCTTGTAAATTATGGCAAAAGGATCCGAAAAAAACACTAAAAACAAAGCGTTGCATACCAAATTGCTAAATCGAAAAAACGCAAAATTGCAAGAAGAAAAAAAAGAAAAGGCATTGCGCTTGAAAGCTTTGGTTACAAAAATGAATCAGAAGAAGAATAGTGAGGATTCTGAATCCAAATAAAATTTTACTTGAGTTATTATCCCTCATTATTTTATCCGAAATTTGTCCCCAACTTATTAAAAACAAATCCACATGGAATTCGGTAAAATCATTATTTCAGAAACTGCAGCAGCTAGTGAAAACCCACAAGACGTTATCAACTCTAATATTTCGGTAATCAACTTGATGCGCGAAGAGAAAATAGATGATGATTTAATTCATGAAGATGCGTTGATGAGTTATTATTTAGATTATTATACTTCCCAATATACCGAAGGTAATTTTGCACAGTTTGTGTACAATTCTCAATGGAATTTAGAGCTAAACGAATTAATTGAAGAAGGTTTACAATTGCTTGGCGCTGAAAAGCATTTGGAATTATTCCAGCAGCAATGCAAAAAAGTCAAATTGATGAGTAGCGTTAAGAGAGATAAATTCTTTAAAGGAAAACTAGAAGGAGTAAATCCAGTAAGAGATTTAATGAACAGTGATACTTTTTTCGAAATAGAAGAAAACTTAGTGCACCTAAATGCTGATTTTTTGAAATCTCATCCAGATCTAGAAGTGCTTTCGGTAGATGATATGTTTGCAGTTCTTGAAGAATTTGTAGGACATGAGATAAAAAGAGCTTAGTTATTTAACGGCGATGTGCAAATAAACAGAAAGACCTTAAAAGCTTTTGGAGGGTCAATTATCCTTTCAATTAGTACTTACTTGTAGCGTATTTATCTAACAAAATAATTGGTTTTTTAATTTGGTTATCCACTATAACGTATATTTGTAGTATATATAATGTATTTAATTTTGAAACGCTTATGAATTTATTATCAGATGCAACCAGGGAGAAATTTAAAAAAGTTAGTACACCTACGATAGCGAGCTGTCTTTTTAAAAGAGGACTAAAAAATCAATTTATTCAAAATGTAAAGCCATTAAAATTGGGAAAACCGACCATGGTTGGTGAAGCCTTTACGTTGCGATACATTCCTGCACGTGAAGATTTGAATCCCATGGAAGTGTTTAGGGACCCAAAACATCCACAAAGAGTCGCGATTGAAGAGTGTCCAAAAGGCGCTGTATTAGTTATTGATAGCCGTAAAGATGCTAGAGCAGCTTCTGCTGGAGATATTTTGGTAACTAGATTGATGATGCGAGGGGGAGCTGGTATTGTAACTGATGGCGGATTTAGAGATTCTGCAGGTATTGCTAATCTGGATATGCCGGCTTATCATCAAAGACCTTGTGCGCCTACTAATTTAACTTTACATCAAGCTATTGACATAAATGTGCCAATAGGATGTGGTGATGTTGCTGTTTTTCCAGGAGATGTAATTGTGGGGGATGATGACGGAGTGATGGTAATTCCGTCTGAGATTGCTGATGAAGTTGCTGATGAATGTATTAAAATGACACTCTATGAAGACTTCGTTTTAGAACAAGTGGCTAGTGGTAAGTCCATAATAGGTTTATATCCTGCGACGGATGAAAGCAATCTAGTAACGTTCGAGACTTGGAAAAAAGACAGACAATAGTACTTATCGGAAAGGTTTTATAAACTATTTTAAATAATAGAAAAAAGGCACAAGCTTAAAACGATTCGTTTTGCTGTGCCTTTTTTAATTTTATATGGTATTGCTATTTAGTAAATTCTCCGTTCAGCAGTCTCCAAATAGTTAACGGATTGCCTTTTTTTAATGCTTCTGGCAAAAGGAAATCAGGATAATCCTGAAAGCAAATAGGTCTGGCAAATCGTTTTATTGCATTTGTCCCGACAGATGTTGATTGTGACGCTGTAGTCGCCGGATAAGGTCCTCCATGTACCATAGAATGACAAACTTCAACTCCTGTAGGATATCCGTTTAAGATTAAGCGTCCCACTTTTTTCTCTAAGATTGCAAACAGTTCGCCGTATTCAGCAAGATCTGCATCAGTACCAAAAATGGTTGCGGTAAGATGTCCTTTGAGGTTTTTAGCCGCTTCAAGAATTTCTTTTTTTGATTGTGCTTCGACAATGATATTAGATGGTCCAAAGTTTTCTTCTTCTAAAACTGAGTTTTCTAAGAATGCTTTTGCGCTTGTTTTTAAGATTTGTGCAACAGCGGTAGTTGGTTCGCTACTGGTTTGTCCTTTTCCTATTTCTTGAATTGTACTTAAGCTAAGCGTATTCTCTATTTTGGTGCTGTAAGCATTTCTGATTCCTGAGGTTAACATCGTTGCTGCTGAAACGCCACTTATTTTGTCGATTAAGATGGAATTGAAAGCACTAGCATTTTCTGATTGTTCAATAAAAGTAAGTCCGGGTGCGGTGCAAAATTGTCCGCCATTTAATGTAATTGAACCGGCTAAACCTATAGCAATTGTTTCTGATTTTTCTTCTAGAATTCGGGGTAGGATAAAGACTGGATTTGTGCTTCCCATTTCGGCAAAAACAGGTATGGGTTCCGGTCTTGCATTAGCAAGGTCAAACAAAGCTTTTCCACCTTTGAAAGAGCCTGTGAAGCCTACGGCTTTAATATCGGGGTGTTTTACTAATGATTCTCCCGCTTCATTTGTATTTCCTTGTACTAAGGAGAATATCCCTTCGGGCATTTGACAAAACTGAATTGCTTTATGAATCGCAGTAGCGACCATTTGCGAAGTGCCCGGATGCGCGGGATGTGCTTTAACTACTACTGGACAACCAGCTGCTAAAGCAGATACGGTATCTCCTCCGGCAACCGAAAAGGCTAATGGAAAGTTGCTCGCTCCGAATACGGCAACTGGCCCAAGTGGTATTAGCATGTGTCTAATATCTGGTTTAGGTGCGGGGATTCGGTCTGGAATTGCTGTGTCGATTCTGGCATCAATCCATGATCCTTCACGTACTACCTCTGCAAATAACTTCAGTTGATTTACTGTTCTTCCTCTTTCTCCTTGTAACCTAGCAAGTGGTAGAGCTGTTTCTAGGTGGCATCTTTCTAGAAGTGCATCCCCTAGATTTACTATTTCAATTGCAATTTGTTCTAAGAAAAGTGCAATAGAGTTAGAGTCCTTTTTTTTATAAGTGTCAAATGTATCTTTTGCTTTTTGAACTGCTTGATCCACTTCTTCTACTGATGCATTGATAAACATGCCTTCTAGTAGGGCGTTAGTTGCTGGATTTACTGCATAAAAGGTTTTAGTAGTACTCATTATTTTTGAGGTTTTATTATTTGTATTTATAGAATATGATGACTTTTTTTTACATTAATGTAAAAGAAAAGAGGAATAAATTGGGGATTGTTTTTTATTTTCTTAAAAAATAGATATATTTGGCAAACCAAATTGGTAAACCAAATATAAGGTTTAAAATAATAAAAAACAAACGTTAAACATTTCTGTTCTTATTGCGATGTTTTCGCATTATAAATAATAGTCAGGTAAATCAGAAAAACACAACGGATTTTGAGAGACGATGGAAAAAAAGTTTTCTAGCTAAATGCGACTTCGACTTTGAAATGAATAGTTCAGATATGGTATTAATTATAAAAAAAAATAATAATGAATTGCATTAAAGATAATTGGTTAAAAACGGCCGTTTTGGGATTGCTATTATTAGTATTTCAAAACGGAATCGCTCAAGGACATCCTAGCCTAGTGCTAACTAAAAAAGGAGTTCAGGAAATAAAAGCGCAATTAGGTAAAGTCCCTCTTTTTGATGCTTCGGTTGCTGAGGTTAAAAAAGAAGTAGATGCTGAAATGGCTTTAGGAATTGATGTGCCGTTGCCTAAAGATTTTTCTGGTGGATATACACATGAGCGCCATAAAAAGAACTGGTTGATGATGCAAAGAGCAGGTGTTTTATACCAAATTCTTGGTGATAAAAAATATGCAGTTTATGTAAAAGATATGTTGATGGCATACACTAAATTATATCCTACTTTACCATTACATCCTCAGGAGCGTTCTTATGCTCGTGGTAAATTGTTTTGGCAGGCATTAAATGATTCTAACTGGTTAGTATATGTAAGTCAAGCTTATGATTGTGTATATGATTTCATTGGAGCCAAAGACCGCGCGCTTATTGAGAAAGATTTATTCAAACCTTTTGCCGATTTTATTTCTACAGGTTCTCCTCAATTTTTTAACCGTGTACACAATCATAGTACCTGGGGGAATGTAGCTGTTGGTATGATTGCCTTAGTAATGGATGACGCCGAATTACTAGATAGAGCGTTGAATGGCCTTAAAGAAGATACTTTGCCGGTAGGGATGAAAGATAATGATGGTGGGTTAATAAAAAAAGAAGGTCAAAAAACAGGGTTTTTAGCAAATGTCGATGAACCTTTTTCACCAGATGGATATTATAATGAAGGACCTTATTATCAACGGTATGCGATGTACCCGTTTATGGTTTTTGCAGAAGCATTACAGAATACTAAACCTGATTTAAAGATTTTTGAATACAAGAACGGAATTTTAGTTAAATCTGTTTATGCATTGTTGAATTTGACAAATTCAGATGGAGAGTTTTTTCCTTTGAATGACGGTCAAAAAGGGATGTCGTATTATTCAAGAGAATTAGTTTCGGCTGTGGATATTGCTTATTTATATGGTGGTAGAGACGCTTCTTTGTTGTCTATTGCTGAAAAACAAGGGCGTGTGCAGTTAGATAATTCAGGTATGGCAGTGGCTTTAGGAGTTAAAAATAAATTGGCAAAGCCATTTGTGAAAAAATCGATTGACTTGTCTGATGGATCAGATGGGGAACAAGGTGGTGTGGCCATTATTCGAAATAAAACCAAAGATGATGAATTGACTTTGGTCATGAAATATGCCGCTCAGGGATCGAGCCATGGACATTTTGATAAATTGTCATTTTCATATTATAATAATAGTTCAGAGATTTTACAAGATTATGGTTTGGCACGATTTGTTAATATTGAACAAAAAGGCGGCGGAAATTATCTGAAGGAGAATTCTACTTGGGCAAAGCAAACTATAGCGCACAATACTGTTATTCAAAATGAAACTTCTCATTTTGATGGTGATTTTGAAAAGGGGACTCTGTTTTCATCCAAAAAATATTTGTTTGATGTCAGCAATCCTAAAGTTCAAATCATTAGTGCGACAGAAGATAATGCTTACCCTGGAACAAAAATGCATCGTACCATGGTGATGCTGGAGGCGGAAGGTTATCAAAGACCATTGTTATTAGATATTTTTCAAGTGGATTCAAAAACTGCAAATCAGTATGATTTACCGTTTTATTATTTAGGACAAATGATGACTGCTAATTTCAAGTATGAAACTCCTAAAACATTGGAGCCTTTAGGGAAATCATTTGGATACGAGCATTTGTGGAAAGAAGGAATAGGAAAAGCTGGAACAGGAAACACTAAATTCTCTTGGATGCATGATGGTAGTTTTTACACACTGACTTCGGCAACAAAGCCTGATGATGAGTTGTTATTAGTTCGTTTAGGAGCTAATGATCCTAGTTTTAATTTGCGAAGAGATGCAGGAATTATTATTCGTAGAAAAAATAGTCGAAAAGCCACTTTTGTCAATGTTATAGAAACACATGGAAGCTACAGTACTGTGACGGAGAATGCATTGAATGCTTCTAGTTCGGTTGCTAATGTTGAATTAGTGTATGAAGATAATAATTATGTAGCAGTAACTATCGAAAATAAAAATGGAAGTATTTCTTTGTTTATCTTAGCAACAGCAAATAATTCTGCAGATCAAAATCACACATTAGAAATAAAAGGAAAAACCCATTCATGGGTTGGAGCACATTATAGTTCAACAATTAAATAAATCAATATGCAAAGTTTTGGAGCAAGTAAAGAGTTTTTACTAGGAGATGAGATTGAGTGGGAAGTAGTAGGTGAAGGAGTGAAACGCAAAATCATGGGTTATGATGATACGATCATGCTAGTGAATGTGGATTTTAAAAAGGGAAGTATCGGGCCTTTGCACGAGCATTACCATGCACAAGTAACGTATGTAGTTAGTGGTGAATTCGAAGTAAGTATTGGTGATGATAAGAAATTGCTAAAAGGGGGAGACTGTTTTTATATTCCGCCTCATGTATTGCATGGTGCATTATGTTTGGCTGATGGTGTTTTGATTGATGTATTCAGTCCAATACGCGAAGATTTTATGAATAAAGAGCATTATTAGTTTAAATAAATATTTGGTTGGAGGTAAACCGCAAGGCATTCATTAGAATGTTTTGCGGTTATTTTTTTTTAAAGTTTTTCGAAGTTGTAAAAGCTAACATCGATACGCTTATTTAAAGTGCAAAAATAGTATTGTCTTTTAATTATATGCTAGAGGATATATTTAGGTTTGTAACACGTTCGTTGTCTTTCAATATGCTGAAAATTAAAAAATTAACACTATTTTAAAGGTTTATATAAATAAAAGAGACTTTTATTTTTTTTAATTGAAATTAGTTTCTATATTTGGTTCTCCAAAGTGGTTTACCAAACTGGTAGGTTATTAAACACTAGTTTCTTAAGCAAGTAAATTTTAAAATAAAATTATAAAAATGAATTTACAATTTTCAAAAATTGCACTTCTTACGTCATTAACTATCGCTACTGTTAGTTATGCTCAGGATAGAAAAGAGAAGAAGAATAAGACAAATATTGACTTGTCGCACTGGACAGTGACAACGCCAGGGGAAGACCCTAATAAGCCAGGTAAAACCTTAGATTTAGACTATCCTGAAATATTGGATTTTGCTTCAAATGATGCTATTAAAAAGTATATGTATGAAGACTTAAAAGATAGATCCATTGTTTTCTATGCTTATCCATCAGGGACATCAACGGCTAATAGTCATTTTTCAAGATCAGAGTTGAGAGAAACGATGACAGTAGGTGATAAAGATGTAAACTGGACTTTTGCTCAAGGAGGAAGAATGAAAGGGACTTATGCTATTGATCAAGTTTCTAAAGAGGACGACGGGAAGTACAGCCGCGTTATTATAGCGCAAATTCATGGTAGACTATCAGATGCACAACGAGATTTAATAGGTCAAAAAGACAATAATGCAGCTCCAATATTGAAAATTTATTGGGATCAAGGAAAGATTAGAGTGAAAACTAAAGTGCTGAAAAATCGTAATGCATCTTTAAAAGAAATGCTTTCAGCAGATGCTTGGGCTGACGATGAAGGGATTAATTTTAAAGAAAAAGTTGATTTTAACAAGTTTACCTTAGAAATTAAAGTTTCTGACGGAAGATTAGAAGTGATTCTAAATAATTCTGAATCCTTAGTTTATAATGACATTAATATTAAAAAATGGGGCGTTTTTGAGAATTATTTTAAGGCTGGAAATTATTTCCAATCGAAGAATGCAGGTTCATTTGCTAAAGTGAAAATATATTCTTTAGAAACATCTCATTAATAGAATTTTAATAGGTTGTTTTTTAAAATAGTACTTTTTAATTTCTATATTGTTTTTTTTTATAAATTTACCAACCAATCTGGTTAACCAGAGTTTTTAATTAAAATTAGGATGTATGAAGTTAGAAGTAATTGCCAGAAAAGATAATAAGGAATCCTTAAATGAGATCATTGGAAAAATTAGAGATTATATAAATTATAAAAATTTAGAACCACAGGATAAGCTTCCGTCAGAGCGTATGCTATCAGAAAAATTTGGGGCGAGTAGAAGTAGTGTTCGTGATGCAATCCAGAAATTGGAATTTTACGGTATACTAAAATCAATTCCTCAAAGTGGAACTTTTGTTGCAAACATTGGTAAAATAGCCATCAATGGTATAATAGATGACATTTTGAGATTGGGAACATCTGATTTTAAATCATTGGTAGAAACAAGGATTTTAATCGAATTGAAAACCGTTCGCCTAGCGGCTACTAGAAGAACTGAAGAAGATTTGGTAAACATCAAAGCGGCTTTAGATGCTTATGCAGACAAAGTAGTTACTGGTGAAGATGCGGTACAAGAAGATTTAATATTTCATTTGGCTATTGCCAAAGCGAGTGGAAACAGTACGATTAATAGTTTAATGTTAATCATTACTCCTGAAATTTTAACCAACTTCGAAAAATATCACGTTTGTGATAAAAATGAGAGTGATGGTCTCGAAAGGATTAAGGAACATACCGAGGTTTATGATGCCATTGTTAATCAAAATCCACAGTTAGCTAAACAAAAAATGAAGGAACATTTCAAAGCATTATATGAATATTGTTATAATGTAAAAGAATAATAAATGAAATAAGTCGTGAAAAATGTACTTAGTAGCTACAGTGCATTTAGAACTTAAAAAACAACTCTTTTTTAGATTTTAATACAAATTTCACCTTATTGAAAAATAGAGGTATAGGTATTTTTTGGCTTTTTTTAAAGCGAAAAAAAAGCTTAAAATAAACGGTAAAAATATGAAAGTAAAAGGATTAAGATGGTGGATTATAGCATTGATATGTTTAGCTACAGTAATTAATTATATAGATAGAACTGCATTTGGAATCATGTGGCCAGAGATGGGTAAAGATTTAGGAATGGATGAAGCTGACTATGCGATTATGCTAAATATCTTTATGATAACCTATGCGGCAGGAAAGTTTTTATCAGGGAAATTGTATGATATTATTGGAACTCGTTTGGGTTTTACAGTATCGATTATTTTGTGGTCTGTAGCTTCCATTTTCCATGCATTTGCCAGAGGATTATTTTCATTAACTCTTTTTAGAGGACTTTTAGGATTAGGTGAAGCGGGTAACTGGCCTGGTGCTGTAAAAAGTAATGGCGAATGGTTTCCAGTAAAACAACGAGCCATTGCGCAAGGTATTTTTAATGCTGGAGCTTCATTAGGTAGTGTTATTGCTCCCGTTCTTATTGCCTTTTTATATGGAGCATACGGTTGGAGAATGACTTATATCATCATTGGTGCTTTAGGAGTTTTATGGGTTATTCCGTGGTTGTTTATTAATAAATCAACACCAGCGAAGCACCCTTGGATTACTGAAGAAGAATTAAATCTTATTGTTGGTAGTAGTATTGCTGATAGTAGTAAAGTGGATCATGGTGCTGCTGTTGTAAAGGAAAAAGGTCTAAGCGTTGCAAGTATTTTAAAACATAAGGAAGCTTGGGGAGTATTAGTAGCTAGTTTTTTCATAGAGCCTATTTGGTGGTTGTTTGTGGGCTGGATGCCATTGTACCTTCATTCTGCTTATGGTTTTAGTATTGTCGAAATTGGTTCTACTATTTGGATATCCTATTTAGGAGGAATGGCAGGAAGTCTTGTAGGTGGATGGTATTGCGGAAAATTAATTGAAACAAAATCAGTTGATGCCGCAAGAAAAATTACGATTGGAATTGGTTGTGCATTGATTTTAGCGGGATTATTAGGAATTATCTTTTTCGTCGATGGAGAAAGCGCTATGTCGTTCATATACATTGTTGCTGTGGTACTTTTTGGTTTTCAATTTGCTATTGGAAACTTACAAACCTTATCAAGTGATTTGTTTAAAGGACCATCTGTGGGAACATTAGCCGGTTTAGCCGGAAGTGTTGGAGCAGTATCAGTAATTATCATGAACTGGTTGATACCAAAAATCACAACAGTTTCTTATACTCCAGCATTTATTATTATAGCGGTATTAGCTCCGTTGACTATAGGATCAATACTATTTTTAATAAAAAGAATACAGCCGGTAGCATAAAATAAATAGCATAAAAAATAGAGTAAAAAACAAGGATTTTAAATAATTAAAATAGAGTAAAATGGGTAAAGTAGAAGGAAAAATTGCAGTTATTACTGGTGCAACAGGAGGAATTGGTTTTGCAGTAGCTAAAAGATTAGGTAAAGATGGATATACTGTGATTTTGAACGGTATAGAAGATAAAGTTGGTGCTGAGAAAGTTGCAGAACTTACTGCTGCTGGAATCAAAGCTGAATATTACGGATTTGACATGACAAATGACGAAGAAGTAACTGCTAATATCACTAAAATTGGTGAAAAATATGGAAAAATTGATGTTCTTGTAAATAACACTGGTGGTATTGGTGTTAGAGCTAGATTTGAAGAAATGACAACTAAAGAATACAAATTCGTTATGGCTTTGAATCTTGATTCTGTATTTTATGCTTCAAGAGCTGCTATTCCTTTCCTTAAAAAAGGTGAAAATGCTTCAATTATTAACTATACTTCAAATGCTGCATGGAATGGTGGAGGACCTGGAGCTGGTATTTATGCAGTTTCTAAAGGAGGAGTACAATCGATCACTAGAGCTTTAGCTAAAGATTTAGCTGAATACGGAATTAGAGTAAATGCAGTATCTCCTGGTACAATTGATACTCCGTTTCACGCTCAAATTAAAGCGACTAAACCTGAAGTTTTTGCTTCTTGGAAAAGTAGTGTTTTATTAGGAAGACTTGGTGAGCCAGAAGAAGTAGCTAATGTAGTTGCTTTCTTAGCGAGTACTGATGCTTCTTTCATAACAGCAGAAACGATCCAAATTGGTGGAGGTCAAGCTCTAGGGATATAATTAATTTTTTATAAAATAAGGGACTTAAGGGATTTGAGTAAATGCTTTGAATCTAGGTATGATTGCAACTGATTTCACGATGAGATAATAAAAGATCAATTTCGTACAAATTTTGCAGCTGGAACACCATTAAGAGGAGGAGGAAATACTTGTGAGGTAGCAAATTTGGCTCCTGATGAATTCTCGTCATTAACTGGAAAGGACTGATATCGATAGAGATTTGGCTTTTAGCTAAAAATAAATTAAGTTACAACCTAAAAAAAAACGGTTGTTTTTAAACCGATTTAAGATAGAAAGCAAAGTTTTACTTTGCTTTCTATCTTTGTAGTTAATTGTTTTTTAATAAATTTTGAATTTAATAAAGATGAAAAAAGTGATCACTTTCGGTGAAATTTTACTCCGTTTATCGACCGATAGACATTTGAGATTCTCTCAAGCAGAATCTTTCAAGGCTACTTATGGTGGGGGTGAATTTAATGTGGCAGTTTCATTAGCCAATTATGGTATGACTGCAGATTATGTGACTAAGATACCTAATAATGAATTAGGAATTAGTGCCTTAAAAGAAATGCGTAAACTTAATGTAGGTTGCGACAATGTTTTGTTTGGTGGTGACCGACTGGGAATTTATTTTTTAGAAACAGGAACTAGCACACGTGCTAGTAACGTGATCTACGATAGAGCGAATAGTTCTATGGCTAATTTGCAAAAAGGAGAAATTAACTGGAGAGAAATCCTGAAAGGAGCGACTTGGTTTCATTGGAGTGGTATTACACCAGCTTTATCTCAAAATGCAGCCGAAGCTTGTTTAGAAGCAATCGAAATAGCTTATGAAATGGGCTTAACTATTTCAACCGATTTGAATTACCGTGCAAAATTGTGGACTTATGGCAAACAACCCAAAGACGTAATGCCAGAAATGTTAAAGTACAGTAATGTAATTCTGGGCGATATTGATACGGCTTATTTTATGTTAGGCTTAGATAAAGTGGATCCTGATTATACAAAAAGTGAGGCATTACCCGCTTTGTATGATAAAATTTTCGAACTCTGTCCTGAAATGAAATACGTAGCTACAACATTGCGTTATTCTGTAAGTGCTTCTCACCAAAGAATTGGTGGTGTCATGTATGATGGTAATAAATTGTACAATGCTGCTGTTCAAGAGGTGACTCCAGTTGTGGATAGAGTGGGTAGTGGTGATGCATTTATGGGTGGGTTAATTTATGGTTTGAATGAAGAACCTATGGACAAACAAAGAGCTTTGAACTTTGCTGTTGCAGCTTGTTGTTTGAAACACACTATTTCAGGAGATTATAATTTAGTAACTAAACCAGAAATTGAAAAATTACTATCGGGTGATTTCTCAGGAAAAGTTTCAAGATAAATATATAAAAAACTATGGCTCAATTTACAAGAATAGAAGTAGCAGAAGTAATGAAACAAACAGGAATTGTTCCTTTGTTTTATCATAAAGATGTAGAAGTAAGTAAAAAAGTTTTAAAAGCATGTTATGACGGAGGTGCCCGTTTGTTAGAATTTACTAGCAGAGGTGATTTTGCCTTCGAAACCTTCGGAGCTTTAAGCAAATATGCCATTGCCGAGCTTCCAGGAATGATTTTAGGAGTAGGTTCTGTAACAGATGCGGCAGCTGCTTCATTATACATGCAGTTAGGTGCTAATTTCATTGTGACACCAGTATTTAGGGAAGATATTGCAATTGCTTGTAATCGTCGTAAAGTATTATGGTCTCCTGGATGCGGTACATTAACTGAAATTGCAAGAGCAGAAGAATTAGGCTGCGAAATTGTAAAATTATTCCCTGGAGATATCTTGGGACCTGAATTTGTAAAAGGAATCAAAGGACCTCATCCCTGGACGTCTATCATGCCTACAGGAGGAGTTTCGCCAACAGTTGAAAACTTAACAGCTTGGTTTGAAGCAGGCGTGACTTGCGTAGGATTAGGTTCGAAATTAATCAAAGCTGATGCGGATGGTAATTTTGATTTAGAAAAAATAGAATCTCTAACAAGAAAGTGTATCGAAATTATTAGTGACCTTAGAAGCTAAAATTATTTAAGAATACCCCTTTAGTCGAAAGACTGATTCACTAAAAATCCCAACTTACATGTATTTGTAAGTTGGGATTTTTTTTTATCTGCCTCTAGCTAATTCGCTTCTGTAAAAATAATTATCAGGACAGCTTATGCCATAAAAAAAAACACCCAATAACTTCTTGTCGAGGAAAACAAGGGTCATTGAGTGTTACAAAAACAAAACTCCAAAACTAACTTCTATTTAAATTTAATAAAAACATTTATGTTTAGTAACCAGGATTCTGAGTAATTGCATTTTTAGTGTTTGTTACAATTTCAACATTTGGAATTGGTGATAACTCAAATTTTGGATCATCAACTTTTGCTTGTAGTTGTGCAGTTGTATATGGATTGTTAAACTGTGTGTAGTAAGTACTCATTAATAAAAAGTGATTTTTCATAACAGCTTTAGCATTTACTGTTGGCATTGTCGTTGTAAAACGCAACAAGTCAAACCATCTTTGATCTTCCATAGCAAATTCCCATCTTCTTTCGTTTGCAACCGCTTTTTCAAAGTTTGCTTGTGTGCTTACGTTTGCGGCAGTTATAGCGGTTGTAATTGATCTCGTATGCACTTGGTTTAAATAACCTAAAGTAGTTGCGTTATAAACACCTACAGCTTCACAATACATCAACAATACGTCGCTATATCTTAATACAGGCCAATCTAATTCAGAGTCATTTTGACTAGCAACCGCTATATTATGTTTTCCTGACCAGAATAACTGAGAAGTAGCAGGTGTAGCAGTCTTTGTTTTTATATTAAAAGCTCTTCTTGTATCAGTACTCGCATAAGAGGTGTACAGTTCTGGAGTTGGGTTGTTGTATCCACCTCTTGTTCCAGTTGGGTATACTAAACCACTTATTTTTTGATCTGTTGTACTTGAAAATAAATTCGATAAAGATTTACCGTACCCTAATGATCCGGATTTAAAGCGAATAGCAAAAAGAATTTCAGCATTTAATTCATTAGTAGATGAGAATACATCGGCATACGGAGTAGTGCCGGCTGTAAGAAGACTATGCCCACTACCAGAAATTACATCAGTTAATAAAGGTAGTGCATCTGACTTTTGACCTAAAGTAAGATATACCTTAGCTAACAATGCCTCTGCAGCCCATTTAGTTGCAGCTCCACCAGTTCCTGCTGTTGCAGCATATTTTGCAGTAGTACAGTTGTCTTTTGCGTTTTTTAAATCCGCAATTATGAATTTATAAATATCTGCAACACTTGATCTAGAAAGCAATAATGCTTCATCTGGTGTAACAATTTTATCTAACAAAAATACACCTCCATAGGTTCTTACTAGATTAAAATAGTGATATGCACGCATAAAGGAAGCTTCCCCGGCAATTCTTTTTCTTTCAGAAACTGACAAAGGAAAAGTACCGCTAATCGTTCCATAATCAATCGTTCCAGCTGATTTATTGTAAGTAACACCAAGTGCGTCCTCTAAACCATTAATACTACGTATGCTTGTGTAAGTTGTCGCCCAATACTGCTCGATAAACAAATCAAATGAAGGCGCCTCAAAAACATCATTACTTATTATTTGTAAATTTTGAGGATTAGTAGTTCCATAGTTATTAAGGTAGGTATTGTCTGAGCGTACTTCAGTTAACATCCATTCATAAGCTATAGGTGCTCTTAAAGTACTATAGCAACCATTTAACCCAACAGTAAAATCAGATGTGGATTTGTAAAAGTCCGATTGAGTTGGCGTATTTACGTTTTCAACGTCTAGGCTGTCTGAACAACTTGCTAGTGAAAAAACCGAAAATAAAATAAAGAGTTTATTTATTTTGTTGTAATTTTTCATATTTATATTTTTAAAAAGTTCTAAAAAATTCATTAAAACGATTCCGTTTCTTATCAATTATTTTATTAAAAACCAATTTCTACACCAAATAGAACCGTTTTTTGTATTGGGAATCCACCTCTTTGATATCCATCAATTAACGGACTTGTTTGTGATGTTCTAGCTTCGATGTTAATACCTTTATAGCTATTGTTGTTCACAAATAATAAATTTTGTCCTGTTAAAGAAAATCTTAAATTAGATAATTTAAGTTTTGACGCATCAAAATTATACCCAAGAGCAACTTCTCTTAATGTAAAGTAGGTAGCATCTTCTACAGCAGCATCAGTAAATAAAGGGTTAACTCCATTTGTTAAGTAAGGTGTCTTACCATCTCCTGGATTACTAGGACTTACCCATCTATTCCCCATATAATTTGTTACTCTTTCTTTGATTTCGTTATAATTAACATCACCATTGATTAAATCTCCTCCAATAACTCCTTGTAATGTGAAATTTAAATCTAGGTTTTTGTACTTAAAGTAGTTTGTAAAACCCCAAGTCAAATCTGGATAAGGATTTCCTAAAATAACGCGGTCTTTAGTGTCGATTACTTTATCCCCGTTTACATCGACAATTTTCAATCCACCTTCTACAAGATCACCTGTTAAGGTAGAAGTTAAACCAGCAGCTTTGGCAGCATTAATATCGGCAGTACTATTCCATACACCATCTGTTTTGTAGCCAAAGAAGCTAATTAATGGTTGTCCTACGATAGCGTAGTTGTTTAATCCATTTCTACCATCAATTGTAGGTGATATTAAAGATGTTTTATCTCCTAGTTCGGTAATTTTATTTTTAGCTTGTGAAATGTTAAAGTCAGTAGTCCAAGTAAAATCTTTTGTTTTAATATTTACAGTAGATAGCTCAACTTCAAATCCTCTATTTTGTAAACTACCTGCATTTGTAATTATAGAGCTTGATCCTGTTATTAATAGCGCTGAATTTTCAAGTAATAATTTTTCAGTATTCGATTGAAAAACATCAATATTTAAGTTTACTCTACTTTTAAACATAGACAAGTCAAATCCTAAGTTGGTAGAGAACGTTCTTTCCCAAGTGATGTCTTTGTTACTGTAAACACTCGCTAAATTTGCAAGTCCAGTTGAAACAGTACCGTTTCCTATACCGCTTACATAGTTAGAACTATTTAATGTTGATTGGTATAAAAATGGTGTAATAGCATTGTTTCCAGTAGCTCCATAAGAAGCTCTAAATGCTAATCTATTGATAGCTGTAACATCTGCTAAAAAGTTTTCTTTTGATACTACCCATCCTAAAGAGACCGCTGGGAAACCTCCCCATTTGTTACCTACGTCAAATAATGAGCTTCCGTCAGTACGATAACTAGCACTAAGTAAATATTTGTTTTTGTAGGCATAATTTAATCTTCCAAGGAATGATGTTAAACCTGTAGTGATGTTTGATTGAACAGGTTGTAAAATAACTGTAGCATAGTTTAAATTACGAATGCTTTCACTTGAAAATGTAGTACCTGCAGTTACTAGTGACTTAGTATTTGTAGTTTCATAGGTAGCACCAGCTAAGGCTGTGAAATCATGATTTCCAACAGTTTTGTTGTAATTTAAAGTGTTCTCAGTTAAGAAATCGTAAAAATGGGAACTTGTGTAAGTCGCATAATTTGGGTTTCCAAATCTAGCTGCATTTGTTTCACCAGTTTGTGTTCTTTCTGAATTTCTAAAGTAAATACTTTGAGTCGTTTTGAAGGACAAACCTTTAGATACGTTAAAAGTTAATCCAGCACTTCCTTGAAAACGGAAATCATTTGTGTGATCGTCTTGCTGAGTTAAATTACGAATAGGATTTGTATTCGATGTATTAAAAGGTCTGTTGTTTGTATTGTTAGATACTGTATAAGGGTTTCCTTGTGGATCTATACTTGAGTATGATATTCCTGAAAAATCATCATCCTCTGCAAAATCTCCTGCTTTTATGTTTCTAGTAGGGTCTTGTGCGTTAATGTAATTGGCAGTTTTTTGAGTATGATAAACTGGCATAAAACTTGGGAACCTAGCAAAATCTATAAAGTTAGCAGCAGGCTTTTCAGTTTGAGTATTCGAAGGATTCAAATTAACGTTTAATTTAATTTTATCTGTTAATTGAGAATCAAATTTAAATCTGAAATTTAATTTTTGGTAATTACTTTTCAACATCAAACCTTGATCATTCTGATATCCTGTTGAGATGTAGAAGCTATTTTTCTTACTACCACCAGACACATTGAATTGTAAATCTTGGTAAAAGGCAGTTCTTAATGCTTCATCTTGCCAATCTGTTCCTTTACCATCTAAAAGTTCTTTTTCGATAGCATATTGAGATTGAAATTTACCCAAAGATCCAATAGTATTTGCAAGAGTAGTTCCTCCAGTCCATAATGGATCGTTAATACGTAAAGCAGATTCAGCATATAATAAATTTACATATTCTGTTGTGCTCATAACATCATAAGTTTTAGAAGCGCTTTTGATACCTGTTGTGTTACTAAATTTAAATTTAGTTTTACCTTCCTTACCTTTTTTTGTTGTAATTAAGATTACTCCTCCTGCACCTCTAGATCCGTAAATAGCAGCAGATGCAGCATCTTTTAAAACCTCAACCGATTCTACATCAGCGTTGTTTACAGATCCCATTCCGTCAGCCATAGGTTGTCCATCTACCACGATTAGTGGTCCAGAACCAGCATTAACAGAACTAATACCTCTAATGTTTATTTGAGAAGTAGCTCCTGCTTCTGATGATATGTTTTGTACTCTAACACCCGCAATTTTTCCTTGAATTGCTTGATCTAAACGTGATACTGGTGCATTCTCAATTTTATCGCTCTTCAATTTAGCTACAGATCCTGTAACGCTGGAACGTTTTTGTGTTCCGTATCCTACTACAACTATTTCGTTAAGGACATTGTTAGCTTCCTGTAATGAAACATTAATGACTGTGTTTTTACCCACTAGAACTGATTTTGTATCAAATCCTAAATAAGAAAAGCTTAGTGCTGACTTTGCACTATTTGCTACTACTGAATATTTCCCGTCTAAATCAGTTACGATACTATTGCCATCGACAGAAACAGTGGCATTGGGAATAGCTTGACCAGTATTATCAACAACTTTTCCTGATATTTTAATTTTATCAGTCTGAGCATTCATAATAGATGAGAAAACCAGGAGAAACATTAAAATCGTTTTTTTCATAATTTAATCCTTTTTGTTAGTTTTTTTTGTTTGAAATAGCCTTTCAATTTTTATTGCTACATCGATTGAGTATGTTTAAAATATTGAGTCTTGATTTTAATTAAAACTAAACAACCAAACTGGTTAACCAATCAACAAAGCGAACTTAACTTTTTTTTAACCAATAAAAAATAGGAAAGGATAGAAAAATTTAAAAAAATGAAATAAAAAACACAATTCGTTATTATTATTAAATTCCATTACATAATTGTATTTAAAATACGGATTTTATTGATTTTAATTTATGTATAGAAGCGTTTTACATGCTGTAAAAGGCTCTGTAATTGACAGTAATATAGGAAATAGACTGTTAATTAAATTATTTATCTTAAAAATTACTAAAATTTTGAAATCTGGTAAACCAGTTGATGAAAAAGCGATTTTAAATTAGCCAGACTTTAGAAATGAAAAACATTCTTAAACCTTTTATAGTCTACGATGAGTTGCTTTCTACGTCTATTTCTAAAAAGCTCATTTTTTATGCTAAAAGAGCAATTTTTTACTCGTTTTTTTTTAATTATTGGTTTTTTAATCCCATTATTTTGAATAAACAGCAAAAATATTTTTTTTAACAAAAAAATAATACATATATTTGGTGAATCAGATTGGTAAACCAGATTGGTGCGTCAATTTTCAGGATTCAATATTATTTAATTACTAACCAATAAAATATTACTTCTAAATGAAATGCAAAATTTAATTTAAAAGGATTGTTTAATCCTTTAGTTAACTAATTTAATCACAAACAAATTGACCATGAATTTAAAAATTAAACTAACATTAATGCTACTATTGATATTCAATGTATCATTATTTGCACAAGACGGATATAAAATATCTGGTACGGTATCAGATGAGGGAAAAATGCCAATTCCTGGTGCCAACGTAATTGTTGCCAAAACGACAAATGGAGTGGTAACTGACTTCGATGGAAATTTCCAATTGGAAGTTAAGCGTGGAGATGTACTCCAATTTTCGTATTTAGGTTATGTAAAGCAATCTATTACTATAACAAATCAAAAGACACTTAATATAATTATGGTTGAGAATGAAAGTCAACTTGACGAGGTTGTCGTTGTTGGTTATGGTTCTCGAAAAAAGAGTGATATCACTGGAGCTGTATCTTCGATTAAGGCCGAAGAAATAAATGCATTTCCTGTAGCAGACGCAGCTCAAGCTCTTCAAGGACGTGCAGCTGGTGTAGTTGTTCAATCTAATAATGGTGGTGAGCCAGGAGCGCCTATCGCTATAAAAATTAGAGGTAACACTTCTATTGGTGCAAGCAGTTCTCCTCTTATTGTGGTAGATGGTTTTGTGGGAGCGACTATGCCACAGGCTAGTGATATTGAATCTATTGAGGTTTTAAAAGATGCCTCGGCAACTGCTATCTATGGTTCTAGAGGTTCTAATGGGGTGGTTATGGTTACTACTAAAAAAGGTAGAAATGGAAAATTAACTGTTGAAATGAATAGTACCTATGCTACTCAAAATACTGCAAACAGAATAGACTTATTAAATGCAGATGATTTTGCGACTTATCAAAATAGGATAATTACGAATGGTGGTGGTAGTACTCCATATGTTCAAGGAACTGCAAATACAGATTGGCAGGACTTAATTTATAGAGGTGGTAGTACAGCGAATCATCAACTTTCTTTTTCTGGAGGTTCCGATAAAATTAATTTTTATGCTTCTGGTAATTATTTTAAACAAGATGGTATTATAATTAATTCTGATTTTGAAAAAGCAACGTTCTTAACAAACGTAGATGCACAAGTGACTGACAAATTAAAATTAGGGCTTAATCTTTTTGGAAGTAGAGCAATTAAAAATGGAGTTGCTACCCAATCAAACGGGTCAGTTTCTGGAGGTGGAGATGATGTGATCACATTAGCAATGAGAATGGCGCCAGATAAACCAATAAGAGAGGCAGACGGAAGTTTTTCTACAAATGATAAAATAGGGGACGAAGTTGATAACCCGTACGCTGTTGCAACGGAGAGAATAGACAATACTAAAACGGATAACTTTAGAGCAAATTTTTATGCCAACTATGATATTATAGAGGGACTAGCTTTTAAAACTACTTTTGGTTTAAGTAATGAAAATAGAACTAGAGGAATTTTTCTTCCATCAACATTAATAAAATCAGGTTCCGGTGGAGGAAGAGCTACAATCGAAAATTACCGAAATTCAAATATTTTGAGTGAAAATTATTTGACTTATAAAAGAGAAATAGGTAAAGGAGATTTAACGCTATTGGCAGGGTATTCTTATCAAAAAAATGTAACAGAAAGATTTTCTGCTGGGGCGAGTGGTTTTCTTTCCGATAGTTTTTCTTTTTACAATCTAGGGAATGGAGCAACTTATTTACAACCAAGTTCTTCTTTAAGCGAGTGGGAAATTCTATCTCAATTTGCTAGAGCAAATTATGATTATAATGATAAATATCTATTAACTGCTACGGTAAGAAGAGATGGAGCATCAAATTTTGCAGCCAATAATAAGTATGCTATTTTTCCTTCAGGTGCAATAGGTTGGAAAGTATCAAAAGAAGACTTTTTGAAAGATAATGAAACTATTTCCAACTTAAAATTAAGAGCAAGTTATGGTGTTACGGGTAACCCATCAATTGCCCCGTACCAATCCTTAGCAAGTTATTCAAGTATTTATGCTTCTAGTAATGGACAAACTGTAAATACGATTACGCCATACCAACCGGCTAATCCAGACTTGAAATGGGAATCTTCATACCAAACAAATTTTGGTGTAGATTTAGGGTTGCTAAATAACAAGGTATCGCTTTCGTTAGACTATTATAACATTGACACTAAAGACTTAATTTTAGAAAACACGGGTTTACCTCAAACTTTAGGTTACCTTAATGATAAAATTTTAGCTAATCTAGGAGAGATTAATAATAAAGGATTTGAAATTACTTTGAACACTAAAAATATTACTAATAACAATTTTAGTTGGACTACGGATTTTAATTTGTCTTCTAATAAAAACAAAGTAGTAAAATTAGTAAAAGGTATTGATTTGTTTGATAATGCCGCTCCAAGTTATATGTCAGGTACTATTAGTAACACTTCTATTTTAAGAGTAGGTGAAGAAGTTGGACTTTTTTGGGGATATGAATATAAAGGGGTTTATCAAGGAGGTGCTTTACCTGCAGGAACACTTACTTTACCAGGTGGTGTAGCAGGAGATCCATTATTTGCAGATACTGATGGTAATACTAAACTTGAAGCAGCGGATAAAACGATAATAGGTAATCCTAATGCAGATTATACTTTTGGTATAACTAACAACTTTAGCTACAAAAATTTTGATTTGAACATCTTTTTCCAAGGTTCTCAAGGTGGAGATATTTTTAATATGACTAATGTACAGTTGTTTAATGGTGATTCAAATACGACTCAAGACTTTTTTAATAATGCTTGGACTCCTACCAATACCGACACAAACACACCTCGTGTTGGAAATAATAGTAATAGAGAGATATCTTCTCGTTTTGTAGAAGATGGTAGCTATATTAGATTGAAAAACATAGCGATAGGGTATAATTTTCCATCGACAATTATTGAAAGTTTAGGTGTAGAAAACCTAAGATTGACGGTAAGCGCGCAAAATTTATTGACTTTTACAAAGTATTCTGGTTTAGATCCTGAGGTGAATTATTTTGGAAGAAGTGGTGATAATAGCAGATCGTCTAATACCGTTCAAGGGTTTGATTTTGGAAATTATCCAACAGTTAGATCTGTAAATATTAGTCTTAATTTGAAATTTTAATCAAATAATTAAAAATATAAAATATGAAAACATATAAATATTTAATCCTGCTATTGGTAGGTTTATCAATCGTCGGATGCTCAAATTTAGAAGAAGAGCCTGTAGGTTTGTTGTCACCGGAAGGTTTTTTTAGCACTCCAAAAGATATACAAACAGCAGTGAATGCTACTTATGGGCACATGATTAACGAACAGTTTTGGGGAAGAAAACAAGCCATAGCATTAATGTTACGTTCTGATATGGTGGATCTTGCATCTACAGAAACAGAAAGAATGGAGATGAACAATCTTACTACTTTGACTGATAATAAAATGATTGACAACTTTTGGCCAAGATCGTATCAAGCAATTGCTGCTTGTAACGAGGCTATTGCAGGTGCTACGCATGTAGATGTAGCTGATGCGGTTAAAAATCCAATTACGGCACAAGCTCATTTTTTAAGAGCGTTTATGTATTTTCATCTAGTAAGACAGTTTGGAGCTGTTCCTTATATGGATAGTCCAGCAATACCAGCATCGGCAACTATAAGTAGAGCACCAGCAGCACAAGTGTATGATAATATTATCGCTGATTTGGAATATGCAATAACTTGGTTACCCAATACAACGACATCAAGAGCAATACCCTCAAAAGCAGCAGCACATTCTTATCTGGCTTTAGTGTATTTAACAATGGCAGGGAATACAGATAATGCTGTGCTTTTAGGAAAAGCATTCAGTGAAGCTAAACATGTGATTGATAATAAAGCACTTTATAACTTAGATTTAGATGGAGATTTTCAAAATTTATTTAATGCCAATAAAATCGATGCTTCTAAAGAACCAATATTTGCATTAGATTATAATAATTTTGAGGGGTCTGACAATGGTTATGATCAATTGGCGCCAATGACGGGTATTAGAGGAGACGATAGAAATCAAGGTGGAGGTTGGTCTGTTGCTGTTCCAGCTCTTAAAGTATATACAACTTGGAATGCAAACGATTATAGAAGAGCAGTAAGTATGTCTGATGGAGCATCAATTAATGGGACATTAGTGCCTTATACTAACTTTACGATAAGTGGCCATAAGTTTGCTAAAAATCAACCTTATATCGCTAAATACGATCGTTATCCAGGAGCATTTGCTCGTATAAATGCTAGAGCAACAAGTCATAACTATTCTATGATTCGCTATGCAGAGGTATTATTAATTGCTGCCGAAGCATCTATAACAACTAATAATGCATTAGCACGTACTTATATCAATGAGGTAAGAGCTAGAGCTAGAAAAGGTGGTGCAACTCAGAAAGGTGGTGTTGAAGTTACAGTTGGTGCAAATGCTTTACCGGCAGACCTTACTGGAGCAGTTACTGTTGCAGATGTATTAGAAGAGCGTAGATTAGAGCTTGCTTTTGAAGGTATAAGATGGTATGACATTGTTAGAAGAAAAATGGGCGGTGCGCCATATAACGTATTTAGTGCTTCTGGATTAGAAGGTGCTAAAGCAGGTTTTACTGATGATGATTATTTACTACCAATACTTGCAAATGAGATAACAAGAAATCCTAACTTATTGCCTCAGAATCCTGGATACTAGGGTTGAAATAATTTTTAAAAATTTAGTTTTCTTTGGGTTTATTGTATTAAATCAGAGCTAAATGTTTGTAATAAACAAATCGTTCTTTAAGAGAAACTAGTACAAAAATAGGGGTTGTTAAAAATAATCCCCAAAAATAGAATTAGTTGATTAGTTTTGTTTTTAGTAGATATACCGACTTGAATTTTAGGTCGGTATATTTTTTTTGATATGTAGGTAAAGTTTTAAAAAGGTCGCTTCTTAACAGTTAAAATAACCATGACGACTATCCAGTACTAAATTTTGCTAAATCAACACTGTAGCTCATTTTAAGCAGGCTCTATGCCTCTGTGAAACATCAGAGGTTTGAATGATATGACTTCGTAAAATCAAGTCGGCTAAAAAGTTTGTTCGGATCTAATATTGACAAGCTCTATTAACAGGATTGTTGATAAAAGCTAAAAGTAAAAGAATAGGTTTTAATAACGGTAAGTTATAGAATGAAAAAAGAATAGCCACTAATTTGGAAAAACCGGTCAAATTGACCACCCAATTCCAGTGCAAATTGACCACCAGTTCCGGAGTAAACTGACCACCCTAT
>NZ_JASMRH010000029.1:0-48022 GCF_041431385.1 Flavobacterium sp. Arc2
GATAGGCTATAGATGTAAAGGCAGTAATGTCATAGTCGAGTAGTACTAATAACCCGTAAGCTTATGTACACTTTTCCTCCCGAGCAATCGGGAGGGAGAAACTTTCTTAATACTGAACTAGTTTCAGTATCTTTTTAATGGTTCCTGAAATAAATTCAGGATAAATCTTTATCTCAGTATGTTAAGATATTATGTAATTGCTAGTTATCATATGATAAGTATCATTACAATAATTGCCCAAAGCAATTGTAACCTCTTAAGGTGGTTATTGCGGCGGGGCTCACCTCTTCCCATCCCGAACAGAGTAGTTAAGCCCGCCTGCGCAGATGGTACTGCAGTTATGTGGGAGAGTATGTCGTCGCCTTTCTTTACCCTGAATTTATTTCAGGGTCTTTAAAAACCCTGTTCTAACGAACGGGGTTTTTTGTTTTTAATTGGATCGACGGGTTCGCTAAGCTCGGATCAAGCGCAAAAGTTGGGATCAAGTCGAAAACCTGTGGAGCGATAAAAATTAGGCATAAATATTAGTTAGCCTAAAAAGAAAGTAAATCTTTAATTTAATGTTAAATCAATTTAGTTGTTCGTCATTATTACCATAGATGTAAATCAGTTTGTTGTTTAATGCTTATTTTTGTATTCAAAAAATAAATTTAAAGATGAAAAAACTAATTTTGTTTTTGGCTGTTATTATCATGTCAAATTTACAAGCACAAGAGCGACCTAAACTGGTTGTTGGTATCGTTGTTGATCAAATGAAAATGGAATACTTGTATCGTTTTTCAGATGATTTTTCGCCTAACGGATTTAAAAGATTAATGGGTAATGGGTACACGTTTCAAAACATGCATTTTAATTATATGCCAACGTATACTGCTCCCGGACATGCGTCTATTTATACAGGAACTACACCTGCAACTCATGGAATTGTAAGCAATGAATGGTTTAGTAGAAAGTTAGGTAAAGAAATGTACTGTACCGATGATACAAGCGTAAGCACTGTGGGAGACGGAACAAAAGAAGAAGGTGAAATGTCTCCTAAAAATTTGCTGACCACGACTATTACAGACGAATTGAGAATGGGCACTAACTTTAAAGGAAAGGTAATCGGTTTGAGTCTTAAGGATCGCGGCGCCATTTTGCCTGCAGGTCATTTTGCAAATTGGGCTTTTTGGTATAGCAAAACGGGTTCTTTTATTTCTAGTTCTTTTTATGGTGAAAAACTACCGGATTGGGTTCAGAAATTTAATGATGAAAAGCATTATATGCCATACATCAATAAAGGATGGGATTTATTAAAACCGAAAGCAACTTATGATGAAAGTTTAGAGGATAATAATCCATATGAGGGTAAGTTATATAATAGTACTTCTCCAGTTTTTCCTTATGATTTAAAGGATATGTATGCTAAGAATGATGCTGGTGTATTACGTTCTACTCCGTTTGGTAATAATCTATTAGCTGAATTTGCGATGAAAGCAATAGAAAAAGAAGAATTGGGGAAAGATAATATCACTGATTTTTTAACGGTTAGTTTTTCTTCTACGGATTATGTAGGTCATTTATTAGGGCCAAGGTCTATGGAATTACAAGATACTTACTTGCGATTAGATCAAACAATTGCTGATTTCTTAAATTATTTAGACAAGACAGTAGGAAAAGACAATTACTTATTGTTTTTGACTGCGGATCATGCTGGTGCAGAAAACGTAAATTACTTAAAAGATCATAAGTATAATGTAAATAGCGTTAGTCCAAAAGACATTAGGAATAATTTAAAGGATTTTTCTATCAAAACTTTTGGAGCTGATTTAGTTTTGAATTACTCTAGTTTTAATTTATTTTTTAATAAAGAAACTATAAAAGCAAAAAACCTGGATTTGAATGTAGTTAAAGAGGCTTTTAAAGGGTATTTAATGACTCAAGATTATGTAAAAAGAGTTTATACTGAAGAAGAAATTTTACATTCAACAGGAAATGATTACTATTTGAACTTTATTGCTAAAGGATATGATGTTACTCAAAATGGTGATTTAATAATTCTTGATAAGCCTGGATATATTGAATATCAAGGTACGGGAACTTCTCATGGAACGACTTATACTTATGATACGCACGTTCCGGCAATTTTTTACGGATGGCATATTAAAAAAGGAGAGTCTTTTAATAAAAAGGAGATTACTCAAATTGCTCCTACTATCGCTCAGAAAATAAAAATTTCTTTTCCTAATGGTACTGAAGCAAACGTTCTGGAAGAAGTTTTAGGTGATAAGTAAAATAAAACAGCTTTAGAATAATAAAAAAATCCCATCTCTGTAAATATTGAGATGGGATTTTTATTTTGTTATGCTTTTGTAGCTTCTATCGGTAATGGAATTTGATTTTTAAGTAGATCTTCAAACGTCTCATGTGCTCGTATTAAATGACCTTTTCCATTCATCCATAATACTTCAGCAGGTCTGTATCTTGAGTTGTAATTGGAGGCCATAGAGTAGCAATAGGCACCAGCATTTCTAAAGCTTAGTATATCTCCTTCTTTAATTTCTGATATTCTTCTGTTATTTGCAAAAGTATCTGTTTCACAAATGTATCCTACCACTGAGTAGAAACGCTCTTTTCCTTTAGGATTTGAGATATTGTCAATATGATGTTGTGAACCATATAACATTGGACGAATTAAATGGTTGAAACCACTATCAACTCCTGCAAAAACAGTAGAAGTAGTTTGTTTGATTACATTAACTTTTACTAAAAAAGATCCTGCTTCACTCACTAAGAATTTGCCTGGTTCGAATATTAAAGTTAAATCTTTACCGTATTCAACGCAGAACGCGTTGAATCTTTTTGATAGTTTTTTACCTAACTCTTCAATATCGGTTTCGATATCGTCTTTTTTGTATGGTACTTTAAATCCACTTCCGAAATCTAGGAATTCAAGATTTTTAAAGTTTTTTGCAGCATCAAATAAAATTTCGGCAGCATATAAAAACACTTCGATATCTAATATGTCTGAACCTGTATGCATGTGGATACCTACGATGTTCATTTTTGTGTTTTCAACAATTCGAACTAAATGAGGCAATTGGTGGATTGATATTCCAAATTTACTATCAATATGTCCAACAGAAATGTTAGTGTTTCCACCTGCCATTACATGAGGATTGATACGTATACAAACTGGAACGGTAGGATGTTTTGTTCCAAATTGTTCTAATATAGATAAATTATCAATATTGATTTGTACTCCCATGGCATGTACTTCTTCAATTTCTTCCAGAGATACTCCGTTTGGTGTATAAAATATTTTTTCTGGATCATATCCTGCATGAAGTCCTAATTGAACTTCTTGTATAGATACTGTATCAAGACCTGATCCCATTTCTTTTAATAGCTGAAGTATGGCAACGTTAGACAATGCTTTCATTGCATAATTGATACGCAACTTCTCTACCTTAGAAAATGCCTTTGTTAATCTATTGTATTGAGATTTTATTTTTTCGGCATCGTAAACATATATTGGACTTCCAAATTGTTCGGCCAATTGAAGTAGGTCTTTTGATTGCATCGTTATTATTTTTTAGCAAATTTATTATTCTTTATTGATATGACAAGGGAATATTTAATTTTTAACAATTTGTAACAAAAAGTTATAAATTAAACAAATGCATATGTTTTTAGTAGTGTTGTTCTTTTTTGGGTGAGGGATAGAAGCGAATAGCCCGCAGATGCTGAAGCTTTTGCGAAAGCGACGAGGACTTGTAGCGGATAGCCCGACCAAGCTGGAACGATAGTGTATGCGTGGTCAGCCCCAAATTAAAATGGCTGTCGGAAAAATTATTCTGACAGCCATTTTTCAGTATTATTATGATTTATAAGGCTGGTAAGTCTCCATTTCCCTTCGTAGGTAGATTAGTATAACCCATTAAATAATTATCGACTTCTCTCGCTGCTTCACGACCTTCAGATATTGCCCAAACAATTAAAGATTGTCCTCTTCTCATATCACCAGCGGTGAAAATGTGTGGTACATTTGTTTGATAATTACTCGCTTTATAGTTGCTTCGCATGTCTGTTTCTAAACCTAACTGATTGCTTAATGTTTTTTCAGGGCCAGTAAAACCAAGAGCCAATAACGCTAAATCACAAGGCCATATTTTCTCAGAACCTTCTTTTTCAATTAATTCAGGTCGTTGTCCTGGTGTCATTTTCCAAGCTACTTCTACAGTTTTTAATCCTACAAGTTGTCCTTTTTCATCAGCAATAAATTCTTTAGTATTGATTAACCAATTTCTATTACAACCTTCCTCGTGCGAAGAAGAGGTCTTTAATTGTAAAGGCCAATACGGCCAAGGTGTAGTTTCGCTTCTTCCAACAGGGGGTTTAGGCATGATTTCAAAATTGGTAACCGATTTAGCTCCCTGTCTGTTTGAAGTTCCTACACAGTCTGAACCCGTATCTCCACCACCGATTACAATTACATCTTTCCCAGTAGCTTTGATTTGGTTAGGGATTTCCTCTCCATAAACTACTTTAGTTTGCTGAGTTAAAAAATCCATTGCTTGAACAACTCCATTTGTTTCAATTCCTTTTGTTGGTAAGCTTCTTCTTTCGGTAGCGCCACCACATAATACAATTGAATCGAATTGATTTAATTCTTCTATACTATAGTTTACACCAACATTTACATTAGTTTTAAAAACAATTCCTTCGGCTTCTAGTATTAATACGCGTCGGTCAATAATTCCTTTTTCTAATTTAAAGTTGGGAATTCCATATCGCAATAATCCTCCGATAGCATTATCTCTTTCAAAAACTGTTACAGTATGACCTGCTCTGTTTAATTGTTGAGCAGCGGCTAATCCTGCAGGACCAGAACCTATTACAGCTACTGTTTTTCCTGTTCTTTGAGCAGGAATTTGTGGTTTGATCCATCCCTCTGCAAACCCTCTTTCTATTATGTTTTTTTCAATATTTTCGATTGCTACAGGCTCTTCGATAATACCTAGCACACATGATTTTTCACATGGAGCAGGGCATAAGCGACCTGTAAATTCTGGAAAGTTATTAGTTGATTGCAAAATTTCTAAAGCACTTTGCCATTCTTCTTGATGTACCATATCATTAAAGTCAGGAATTAAATTCCCTAATGGACAAGCGCTATGGCAAAATGGAATTCCACAGTCCATACATCTTGATCCTTGTTCTTTAATTTTATCTTTTGCTAAAGGAATGGTAAACTCATTATAATTTGAGACACGTTCCTTTACTTCTACATTACTTTCGTCAGTTCTATTGTATTCTTTAAATCCACCTATCTTTCCCATGACTATGCTATTAGTTCTTCAATTTTCTTTTCTTCTGCTAATCGTTGTAATGCTATTTTATAATCTTTAGGCATTACTTTGATGAAATGTTTCTGTTGGTTTTCCCAATCTTCCAATATTCTTGTTGCCAATGGACTGTTGGTGTACATTGCGTGATTTTTGATTAAACGTCTAAGTTTTTTCAAGTCATCGTCTTCCAATGTTTCTAAAGCAACCATTTCCATATTACACAATCCATTTTCGAATTGTTTTTTCTCATCAAAAACGTAAGCAACACCACCACTCATTCCAGCAGCAAAATTTCTTCCTGTTTTACCTAATACCACTACAATACCTCCGGTCATATATTCACATCCGTGATCTCCAATTCCTTCTACAACTGCTGTTGCTCCAGAATTTCTTACCCCAAAACGTTCTCCAGCCATACCGTTAATGTATGCTTCACCAGTTATGGCACCATATAATGCTACGTTACCGATAATTATGTTTTCTTCTGGTTTAAACGTTGCAGTAGGAGGGACTTTAATAATTAATTTTCCTCCTGATAGTCCTTTTCCTAAATAGTCATTACAATTTCCATGAATTTTAAATGATAATCCATTAGTGGCAAAAGCACCAAAACTTTGTCCGGCAGAACCTTCAAAATCAACTAGGATAGTATCTTCTGGTAATCCTTGGGCACCATATATTTTGGAGATCTCATTACTTAAAATAGCACCTACAGAACGGTCTGTATTTTTAATTTTAAAGTTTACTCTTGTTTTCTCTTTTCTATAAATAGAAGGAATTGCTTCTTTTATGATTGCAAAATCAAGTACATTTTCTAATGCATGGTCTTGAGTTGTTGTATTGTGATTCGGTACTGTTTTTGCTTTTTCAGGCTTGTACAAAATAGTAGATAAATCTAAACCACTTGCTTTATAATGCTTAATGGCTTTGTTTACATTCAGTTTTTGTGATTGTCCTACCATTTCTTTTAAAGTTCTAAAGCCTAACTGAGCCATGATTTCTCTTAGTTCTTCAGCAATAAAATACATGAAGTTAATGATGTGCTCTGGAGTTCCTTTGAAATTTTTTCTTAACTCAGGATCTTGAGTAGCAATACCAACTGGACATGTGTTTAAATGACAAGCTCTCATCATGATACAACCTGAAGCTACTAAGGGTGCAGTGGCAAAACCAAATTCTTCTGCCCCTAGTAAAGCTGCAATTGCAACATCACGTCCTGTTTTTAATTGTCCGTCACATTCTAATACTACGCGACTTCTTAAATCATTTAGTATTAAAGTTTGTTGTGCTTCGGCAAGTCCAAGTTCCCAAGGAATACCTGTATGTTGTAATGAAGTTAATGGTGCTGCACCAGTTCCTCCATCATAACCTGAAATCAAAATCACATCTGCTTTTGCTTTAGCAACACCAGCAGCAATTGTTCCAACACCTACTTCAGAAACTAACTTAACATTTACGCGGGCTTCACGATTGGCATTTTTTAAATCAAATATTAATTGTGATAAATCCTCAATAGAGTAAATATCGTGATGTGGAGGCGGAGAAATTAGTCCAACATAGGGAGTTGAATTTCTAACTTTTGCAATCCACGGCACTACTTTTTCACCAGGTAGTTGTCCACCTTCTCCTGGTTTAGCGCCTTGAGCCATTTTAATCTGAATCTCTTTAGCACTTGTCAAATAATTGATAGATACACCAAAACGTCCAGAGGCAACTTGCTTAATCGCACTATTTTTTGAATCTCCATTTAATTCTTTTTGGAAACGTTTAGGATCTTCTCCTCCTTCTCCAGAATTACTTTTTCCACCGATTCTATTCATGGCAATTGCCAAGTTTTCATGTGCTTCCTGGCTAATTGATCCGTAAGACATGGCACCAGTTTTGAATTTTTTTACAATTTCTGTCCAAGGCTCCACTTCGTCAATTGAGATAGGGTCCAAGTTGTTGAATTCAAATAACCCTCTGATTGTCATTAGGTTCTTACTTTGGTCGTTGACCATAGTTGAGTATTCTTTATAACTTTCTGGACTGTTCAAACGTACTGCCTGTTGCAATTTAGCAATAGTAGTAGGGTTAAACATGTGTTTCTCACCAGTTCTTCTCCATCTGTAAATACCTCCAATTTCTAGAGATAATAAGCTGGCAACTGTCGAATTAGGAAATGCTTTTTGATATCTTTTCTTAACCTCTTTTTCAATTTCCATCAAACCGATTCCTTCGATTCTAGAAGGGGTATATGGAAAATATTTAGAAGTAAAAGTTTTGTTTAGACCTAAAATTTCAAAAATTTGAGCAGCTCGATACGAATGTAAAGTAGAGATGCCAATTTTATTCATAATTTTCAGAATCCCTTTTGCGATAGCTTTATTGTAATTTGCAATTGCATAATCTGGTTCTATTCCTGTGATGAAACCTTTATCCACTTGATCACGAATAATTTCGTTTACCAAATAGGGGTTGATTGCACTTGCGCCATATCCAAATAATAAGGCAAAATGATGTGGTTCGCGTGGTTCTGCAGACTCAATAATGATTCCGAATTTAGAACGAACTTTTAGGATATTCATCGAATGATGAATGTAAGAACAAGCTAATAGCATTGGTATTGGTGCCATTTTTTCACTAACACCTCTATCAGAAAGTATTATGATATTGTGTCCTTCTTGCACTGCCTTATAGGTTGCTTGAACACATTTTTCTAATGCACGCTCTAGTCCATTTGCTCCTTTTTCTATTTCATATAAGGTAGAAATGGTTTTAGACTTGAAATCTGGGTGATTGATATTTCTTATTTTATCAAGATCTTCTTTTGAAATAACCGGATTTTGAATTTTTAACTTCTTACAATGTTTTTGGTCAATATCAAATATATTGTAGTCTCCACCTATTGCCAAACTAACGTCTGTAATAATTTCTTCACGAATCCCATCCAACGGTGGATTAGTAACCTGAGCAAATAATTGTTTGAAATAATTATATAAAAGCTGTGGTCTATCTGATAATACGGCTAATGGAGTATCGTTACCCATTGAACTGATAACTTCAGTCCCTTTAGTTCCCATTGGGATTATTATTGTCTTTAAATCCTCAATAGTATATCCAAACAAACGTAATCTTGTTTCGTAATCTATATTTTCGGTAGGCGTACTATTATTAGTATAAGGTACTTGAGCTAAATGCAATAAATTGTCATCTAACCATTTTCTATAAGGGCGTTTAGTTACAATAGCATTTTTGATTTCATCATCTTCAATGATTCGACCTTCATTCATATCAACTAAGAACATTTTTCCTGGCTCTAATCGCCCATGTTGCACTACGTCTTCTGGTTTTATATCCAGAACACCTATTTCAGATGCCATGATTACAAAACCATCTTTTGTAAGTGTGTAACGAGAAGGTCGCAAACCATTTCTATCAAGAAGGGCACCTATCACATTACCATCCGTAAACGGAATAGAAGCAGGACCATCCCAAGGTTCCATAATACAAGAGTTATACTCGTAAAATGCTTTTTTGTCATCAGACATGGTTTGATGTTTTTCCCAAGCTTCAGGAACAACCATCATCATAACTTCTGGTAATGAACGTCCTGTCATTAATAACAGTTCAATAACCATATCCATAGAAGCCGAATCTGATTTTCCGTCTAATATTATGGGGAACAATTTTTTGATATCATCTCCAAATACATCACTTTTCATCAATTCTTCACGGGCACGCATTCTGCTTACATTTCCACGAAGAGTATTAATCTCTCCATTGTGACACATATATCTAAATGGTTGTGCTAATTCCCAAGAAGGAAATGTATTAGTAGAGAATCGTTGGTGAACTAATGCTAGTCGAGTCACTAAATCATCATCGGTTAAATCAGTATAGTATCTGCTGATGTCTTCTGGCATCAATAGCCCTTTGTATATTATTGTAGTAGTAGATAGACTAGAGAAATAAAACATATGACTTTCTGAAATCTTAGAATTCAGTATAGCGTGTTCTGCTATTTTTCTAGCTGCAAATAATTTGGCATTGAATTGTTGTTCGGTTAGTTCCAATCCATTCTTGCCAATAAATATTTGTTTTACTGTTGGTTCTTTTTCGGCTGCAATTTGTCCAAGATTAGATACATCTACAGGAACATCTCTCCATCCGATAATATTCAAATTTTGATTGCGAATAGCTATTTCAAAAGTAGATTTGCAAAAATCAACTTGGTTTTTCTTTTTTGGTAAGAAAACCATTCCCACTGCATATTCTCTCGTTTCTGGAATAGTGAAGTCACATACTTTTTTAAAAAAATCATGAGGAATATCAAAAAGAATTCCTGCTCCATCTCCAGTTCGTCCATCTGCACTCACTGCACCACGATGCTCTAATTTTATTAAGATATCGAGTGCTTTATGAATAATGTCATTAGATTTAATTCCGTTTAAATTACAAATAAATCCTGCGCCACAGTTGTCATGTTCAAATTCAGGCAAGTAAAGGCCTTGTTCTTTAATTTTCATGCTTTATAATTTTTTTTATACAAAAATAGAGTTTTCATTAAATATAATGTAGAGAATGTGTTTAAAACGGGTTATTTTTGCAGTAAAATTATAATAACGTTTAATAAATGATAATAATCATATTTAAGCGTATGTGAATTACAAAATCGGCAACCTGATTTAGTTTTAAAGACGATTTATCGTGATATATAATGGATGTTACCAAATTTACGCATTAAATTTCAAACGATATAGTGACTTTTGCTGCAATGTTTTAACAGACTTGTACTTTTATTAAAATTTAAATTTCTGTGTTATTTTGAAATTATTGTTTAAGTCGTAATATAAGAAATTTAAATAGGTAAAAGATTTTTCTGTTAAGATGAATTTTGCTATTTTTGTGCCACTTATATTCTGAAATAAATTCAGGATCCAGACAAATTCTATATTATGAACATACACGAATATCAAGGAAAAGAGATTTTAGCTAGTTACGGAGTTCGCATTCAGCGCGGTATCGTTGCTAATAATGCAGTTGAAGCTGTTGCTGCTGCAAAACAATTAACTACTGAAACAGGAACAAGTTGGTATGTAATCAAAGCACAAGTTCATGCAGGTGGACGTGGAAAAGGTGGGGGAGTAAAACTTGCCAAAAATTTACAACAAGTAGAAGAAGTTGCAGAACAAATTATTGGAATGCAATTGGTTACACCTCAAACTTCTGCAGAAGGTAAAAAAGTACACAAGGTTTTAGTTGCTGAAGATGTTTATTATCCTGGTGAAACTGAAACTTCAGAATTTTACGTATCTGTTTTATTGAATAGAGCGACAGGTCGTAATATGATCATGTATTCTACTGAAGGTGGAATGGATATTGAAGAAGTAGCAGAGCATACTCCAGATTTAATTTTTACTGAAGAAGTTGATCCTTCTGTTGGACTTCAAGGTTTTCAAGCAAGAAGAATTGCTTTTAACTTAGGTCTTTCTGGAAATGCTTTTAAAGAAATGGTGAAATTCATCGATGCTTTATATAAAGCATATATTGGTTCTGATGCATCAATGTTTGAAATCAACCCAGTTTTAAAAACATCTGACAATAAAATTTTAGCTGTAGATGCTAAAGTTAATATTGACGATAATGCTTTGTACAGACAAAAAGCTTATGCTGAAATGCGTGATATTCTTGAAGAGAATCCAATCGAAGTAGAAGCAAAAGAAGTAGGATTAAACTATGTAGATCTTGACGGTTCAGTTGGATGTATGGTTAACGGAGCTGGATTAGCAATGGCAACTATGGATTTAATTAAATATGCCGGTTTTGAGCCTGCAAACTTCCTTGACGTAGGTGGAACTGCAGATGCAAAACGTGTTGAAACTGCTTTCCGTATTATCTTAAAAGATCCAAACGTAAAAGCAATCTTGATTAATATTTTTGGTGGAATTGTTCGTTGTGACCGTGTGGCACAAGGAGTTGTTGATGCTTACAAAAATATGGGAGATGCTATTAAAGTGCCAATCATTGTTCGTTTACAAGGTACTAACGCAGCAATTGCAAAAGAATTAATTGATAATTCAGGAATGCCAATTTTATCGGCTGTTGAATTCCAAGAAGCAGCTGACCAAGTAAAAGCAGCTCTTTCTTAATTAGAAAATTAGTTAGATATAAAAAAATCCTGAGTGAAAGCTCAGGATTTTTTCTTTTTAAATCTATTTCGAGCCAATTGCATTATAGCCTCTTAATAGAATCTTATTTTCGTTGTCTAAATTTTCTTTGGTTTTCCCCAAGATATTAATGATATCAAATTGGGTTGGACTATTTCTAAAATTATAAAACTCGTTTGAATTGGTGATTTCAACTTTTAAAATATAGTTTTTATCTATTTTAAACGTTTCGTTATTTTCTTTAATAAAGGCTCCATTTACCATATAAATCACATCGTTACTTTTGATTTTGGTAAATTCAGATTTAACTTGCTCTAAACTTATAAAAGTATATTTTTTTGGATTTTTGGAAGTAATATGAATCTGTCCAACATAATGGTTGCTATCAATTATTGTATCATTTTTAATAATATTTATAGACTCTATTCCGTTAGGATCGATGTATTTCATTGATTCAGCAGAAATAAAAGTTGAATCAAGAAACATTGCAGCTTCTTTAGTTTTATTATTTTGTCCAAAAAATAGTGTCGTAATGAATAGTAATAAAAGAGTGAGTAGTGGTTTCATATTTAGGCAGCTATAATATTTCACAATAAATTAAATGTACAAAAAAATCCTATCTGCCATGGCAAATAGGATTTTTTGTTTTTATTAGTTTCCGATTTGTTGGAGTTCATCGGATTCATATATGTCAAAACCTTTTTTATTTTTTTGTGCAATTCTAAAAAGGGCTTTTGCTACGGTTTCACTTTCTATGGGTTTGTATTTTTTTAGTCCTCCAATAAATATAAAGGAAAATAGTTTCATAAAAATGCCGCCTATTTTTTCTCCCATCCTAAATTCCTTCCGGTCTCCTAGAAGTAACGAAGGTCTCATGATGGATACACTTTCAAAACTTGATTGTTTCAAGAATTCTTCTAGTTCTCCTTTAGTCTTCAAATAAAAATTCCCAGAAGCTTTATCTGCACCAAGGGATGAAATAGTTAGAAATTGCTTTACATCATTTTTTAATGCAAAAGTTGCAAAATGCTGAGGATATTTAAAGTCTACTTTTCTGAAAGCCTCTTTACTACCTGCTTTTTTTATAGTGGTACCAATGGTACAGAAAAAATCATCACCAACAACTAAATTTTGATAGGTCTCCGGTTTATCAAAGTCTATAATATGTTGTGTTAATTTGGGATGTGTTTTTCCAGTATCTCTTTTTACAAAAGCGATTACTTTATCGTAGGCTGGACTTTCTAAAAGAATATCCAATAATTGTGAACCAATTAAGCCTGTGCTACCAATAATTAATGCAGTTTTCAAAGGCGAGTTATTTTTTATTTTTTCCGAAATTGTATTTCACTTTTTCTACTACTTGAGTTTTTGAATTTCCTTTAGGGTAATCTTTCTTAGACGGTTTTTTTGTCGCAGATTTTGTTTTTGAAGGAGCTTCATCACCTCTTGACTTTTCTTGATCTTTTGGTTTTGCTTTAAATTCAGGTCTGTCTTTAGATCCTTCTTTTGCAGGTATTTGTGCTTTATGTTTTGCTAAAACGTCATTAGGGTTTTTAGGATTTTCTTTTGTTCCACGCAAGTGGATAACTAAAGCATTTAAGAAATTGCGTAACACTTGGTCACCACATTCCATATAATTTTCATGTTTTTCATCACGAAAAAAAGCACCTAATTCTGATTTAGTAATTCGAAAGTCTACTAATTCCAATATTTCAACTATTTGATCATCACGCAACATTAAGGCAACGCGTAGCTTTTTGAAGATATCGTTATTTGTCATCATATTCTATATTTTTTACAAAGGTACGTTTAAAAAGTAAGTGGTTGTAATTTTAGGTTCAGAATTGGTGTTGGTTCAGAATAGTAATTATTTTGTTTAAATCATCTTCTGTATGATTTGCGGTAAATATAATTCTGTTCAAATCTTTACCGCCGGTAGGATATTTAAAATTAGTAACGATTATATTATTAGCATTGAAGAGTTCGTTTACTCCTTCTATTTCTGGATAGATAACAGGATATTCAGGATTAAATGCAAACGCTTCATTTTTTACCAGATGTTTGTCAATGTAGTTAAGATTATTTTTTAACTTCATATGTTGGCTCTTGTAGATCGTCTCCGCTTCTCCCAATGCTTCAATTAGTGCTGGGCTCATTCCTGCACTTGAAACAAAAGAGGGATTATTCATTATTTGATTAATGAAGGATTGATCAGATGCAATTACACCGCCAGTAACTCCCATTGCTTTTCCCAGTGAAGCAACCATAATTTTTCGTTTGATGTTTTTAAAATCAATAGAGGAAATAATTCCGCATCCGTTATTTCCTAAAACACCTAAAGAATGAGATTCATCAACAACCAAAGTGATTTCCTTGTTAGCTGCAATTAAATCTATAGCGGCTAAATCAACTGCTTTTATCTGAAAGCTGGCAACTGCATCAGTTAAAATTGTTATCCTTTCGTTTTTACTGTCTAGTAAGCGGGGATTTAATTCGTTTTCGATAAAAAACGGTACGCTGTTGGCTACTTTTAGAGCTGTGTGAGTATTTGGAAAGTGAAAGTAAACATCTGTATGAGGGGTAAGCTCTTCTATTACTAATTTTGCGGCAAGCATTCCTGAGGAAACAGTAACTGTAGCTTCGGCATTAATATAGTTTTTTAGAAAATCTTCTCCTTTTTCGTATGCTGTAAGTTGGATGTTAGAATTTCTGGAACTTCCGTAAGCAGAGCCCCAGCGTAGTATGTTTTTAACAATGAGCTGCTGAAATTCTGGGTTGGCAGGCATTCCTAGGTAGGCTGTTCCGCCAAAATATAAATAACTTTCCTTCTCAAACTCAATTATTCTGTCTGGAAATTGATTGATTTTCATTTTAATTATTTTAAAACAACTCCAGTACCATTTCCTTCAGCATAAATAATTTTTCCATTTTTTATGGTGACGCCATTTGCTATATCTTCTGCCAGAAGTAGTGCGCCGTCCATATCAACATAATCTAACTGTGGAAGCAATTGAGCAATGGCTGAAATACCTACTGAGGACTCAGTCATGCATCCTACCATTGTTTTTAAACCCAGTTGCTTTGCTTCTTGAATCATGCGTCTGGCTGGAGTTAGACCGCCACATTTTACTAATTTGATATTTACTCCATGAAAATGGTTATGACATTTAGCAACATCTTCTTCAATAATACAACTTTCATCGGCTATTATTGGTAGAACAGAATGTTTGAAAACTTCCTTATGTCCTTCCCAGTTGTCAGCTTTCATAGGTTGTTCCAAGAATTCGACACCAAGTTTCTTTAAGGCGATTGCATTGTTGATTGTCTCCTCAACTCCCCAGCCGCAGTTAGCATCAATTCTAAAAATGGCATCAGTATGTTTTCGAAGTTCAGTTACAATAGCAAGGTCTTCTTGGGTTCCTAATTTAATTTTATAAATTGGCCACGGCAGTTCCTTCATTTTAGAAACCATTTTTTCTATCGACGCAATCCCGATAGTATAATCTGTTAATGGGTTATTCTCTGTAGTATAGTTCCAATATTCATATAATTTTTTTCCTTTTTTCCGTGCATACAAATCATTGTAGGCCATGTCTAAAGCGCATAGAGCAAACATATCCTCTTTTAAGTAAGGATACATTTTGTCCCAAAAATTTTCGGGGGTTTCACCATCGCTTGATTCGATAATACTGCGAATTTTGTTTAAATCTGCCGTCATTACTGGCACTGTAGTGTTGTAATACGGATTTGAAGTTGCTTCACCAAAACCGGAAAAATCTTCACTTTTTAATTCTACAATTAAAGAAGGCTGGAAATCGATTGATTCTCTTGAAATGGTAAACGTGTGTTTTAGTTTTAGGTCGTATGCTCTTATTATTAATTCCATAATTGATTGAAGCTGTAAAATTTTATATAAATCAGTAATAACTAGGTTTTGTAAATATAAGGAATAAGTTAATATCCCAACCATAGAATGGCCTCAGTAAATCCATCACGCCATAATTTTTCATTGTGTTGGCCTCCTTTTATAATTTTCTTTTCATTCAGATTTAAACAATAACACCGCTTTGTATTTAAGAGATATTCCATTTTATTCAATTCTGTGACCATATCTTCACTTTCTTTATCGCCACATAGAAAATAAATTTTGCTTTTTATTTTTTTTGTGTTTTCGGCGAAATCATATATTTTATCTGAAAACCAAAATGAAGGGCTAAAAACGGCCGCTTTTCCAAACACTTGTGGGTATTTCAAAATAGCGTAATAAGAAACTAATCCACCGAGGGAGCTTCCCATAATTAGAGTGTTTTTCTTTTCTGTCTTTGTCCTGTATTTTTGGTCAATTTGAGGTTTTAATGTTTTAACAATAAATTCAAGATAAGCATCGGCATTTCCTCCTCCATATTTTTCATTTTTAAAAGGCGTCAACTCTTCAATGCGTTTATCATTACCATGCTCGATACCTATAACGATGAGCTGTGCGTTGATACTGTCTAGCTTTTCGTCAACATTCCATTCGCCGGCATAGGAAGTTTTTGCATCAAATAAATTCTGCGCGTCGTGCATGTAAACAACAGAATATTTTTTTTTGGAGTTTTTATAATTCTTGGGAAGGTAAACCCAGATTTTTTTTGATGTGTGTAATTGAGGAGCTTCAATCATAAAGGTAGAAACTTGTTTTGAAGCAGTGCTTTCTTGAGCTATTGTGTTAGTTAGTGTAAAAAATAGTGCAAGAAGAAGGAAGAGTCGTTTGGTCATTAAGGTGATTTTTGATTTAGAAGTAATTTCGTAGCTAAAAATAGTGATTATTTTTATAATTTGATTTTGATTGCTATTTAAATCAGGAGTCTTTTATAAATATAGATGGCTAATTCTAAGAAATAAATTAGTCAATCTATAGAGCTTGATTTACTTGTTAGTTTGATTTAGTTCGAATACTATTTTTTAATCTATTGATTTTTATTTCTTTTTCGGTTTGCTAGTTTGATGTTTAAATAGTTGATATTGAATAGTTTGTTTTTTTATTCTGCAGTTTTTAGTTTGTTTTTGGAATTCTTACATTGCTCAGAATCATTAAGTGGCACAGTTATTGGCTTTAACCAAATAGCTAATAATTAAAATTTTGAAAAATGAAAAATATAAAACTACTCGCAATATTAGGAATTGCCTTTTTTGCCTCAAGTACAATAAATGCACAAGTTTCAGTGGGTGTAAATATTGGATTACCTTCAATAGTTCTATCGGGTCATTATGAGCGTGGATACGAACCACAAAGGCGGACTGTTGAATATCAGCAGGAGCGTGTCATTTACGTAGACAATAGAGATTATGATGAAGATAGATGGTATGATGAAAGAAGATGCGAAGAAAAAAAACATCATGGAAAATGGCATAAAGATAAAAAATATAAAGAAAGAGATCATGATGATAGGTATGATGATTAATTCCCCTTTCAAATAAATAGTAAAAAGAGAACTAATTTGGTTCTCTTTTTTTATTTGTTCGTTTCTCATCATTCGATTGTTGTTCTGATATGAATGTTTAGAATCTAGGGATGTTTTTATAGCTGTCTCTAGGACCTCTGGCTTTTTTTAATGAAATATACTTTGACGAAACAAATGAGTTGATAGTCATCAAAAAAAACAATATAATTAGGATAAATTGTTGAATACCTGCTTGTTTTAGGGTTTTAATTATAAAAGCTATATTTTAGCTAAAAAAAATAATTTGATGAACATGTACGAAGAAAAAAAGAGCTTACTTTTAGAGATGATTGCTTTTTCAACAGTTGACGGTCATTTAGATAAAAAAGAATATGAATTTTTATTTCTAATTGCCAATGAATTGAATATCAAAAAAGGAGGGTTCAATGATATGTGTCATCAAGAATTACCAAAATTGCCTGTGAAGAATGAATCTCAAAGGATTCAACAATTCTATAGATTAGCAGTATTATTGAATAGTGACGCTATCCTGAACGGTAAAGAAAGTACAGCCGTCAAGCAAATTGCAATGCGAATGGGGTTGAATCCAGATGCCGCCAAACGTGTATTGAAAAAAATAGAAAAAGCTCCCAATACTGCTATTCCAATGGATGTATTGTTGAAAATTTTTAAAGAAGAGCACAACTAGGTAAGCTGTTCCTGCAATTTCTTAATTTCATCACGCAATTTAGCAGCTTGCATAAAGTCTAGGTCTTTTGCCGCTTTCTCCATTGATTTTCGTTTTTCGCGAATGCGTTTTTCTATTTCTACTTTTGATAAATATTCTGTTTCAGATTCAGCAGCTGTATTTAAAGTGAGTCCTAATTCGTAATCTGCCAAAGGATTCTTTGTAAAAGCACTTTCAATTTTTTTGTTCAGTGCTTGGGGAACTTGGTTGTTCTCTACATTAAAATTAATTTGTTTCGTTCTGCGGTAGTTCGTTTCGTCAATTGTTTTTTGCATGCTAGAAGTGATTTTATCGGCATACATAATTGCTTTTCCGTTAAGGTTTCTGGCGGCTCGACCGATAGTTTGCGTGAGCGAACGGTGGCTACGCAGAAATCCTTCTTTGTCGGCATCTAAAATGGCTACAAGTGACACTTCTGGTAAATCCAGTCCTTCACGAAGTAAATTTACCCCAATCAAAACGTCAAACAATCCTTTTCGTAGGTCTTGCATGATTTCAATTCGTTCTAAAGTATCAATATCTGAGTGGATATAACGACAACGAATATTGATCTTTGTTAGGTATTTTGCTAATTCCTCTGCCATTCTTTTAGTTAAAGTAGTCACTAAAACTCTTTCGTCAACTTCACTACGCGCATGAATTTCCTCTATTAAATCATCTATTTGGTTTAAACTTGGTCGGATTTCAATTATGGGATCTAACAATCCTGTTGGGCGAATGACTTGTTCTACAACGACACCATCCGTTTTTTGCAATTCATAATCGGCTGGTGTTGCCGAAACATAAATAACTTGGTTTTGCATCGCTTCAAACTCTTCAAACTTCAACGGACGATTATCCATCGCAGCAGGAAGTCGGAAACCATATTCCACTAAGTTTTCTTTTCTGCTTCTGTCTCCACCATACATGGCACTAACTTGAGAAAGTGTCACGTGACTTTCGTCGACCACCATTAAATAATCTTTAGGGAAATAATCCAATAAACAAAACGGTCTTGTTCCAGGGAGTCTTCCATCCAGATAACGGGAATAGTTCTCAATTCCGGAGCAATAACCCAGTTCTCGAATCATTTCTAAATCAAAATTAGTGCGCTCTTCTAATCGTTTTGCTTCTAAGTGCTTTCCAATTTCTTTGAAATAGTCGACTTGCTTAACTAGATCTTGCTGGATTTCCCAAATAGCACCTTGCAGCACATCTGGAGAAGTCACGAACATATTAGCTGGGTAAATCGTCAATTTGTCAAATTTTTCGAGAACTTTAGAATCTTTTGTATCGAAACTTTCAATTTCCTCGATTTCATCACCAAAGAAATGAATGCGATACGCTTCATCTGCATAGCTAGGATAAACATCTACTGTATCGCCTTTTATTCTAAAACTTCCAGGATTAAAATCGGCTTCTGTTCTAGAGTATAAACTTTGTACCAGCTGGTGTAGCAGTTTAGTTCTTGAGATGATTTGTCCCTTCTCAATTGGGATTAAATTTTTCTGAAATTCCACGGGATTACCAATACCGTATAAACACGAAACTGATGCAACTACCAAAATATCTCTTCGTCCGGAAAGCAAGGAAGCCGTAGTAGACATTCGCATTTTTTCAAGCTCTTCATTGATGGATAAATCCTTTTCAATAAAAACTCCAGTAACCGGCATAAATGCTTCGGGTTGATAGTAATCGTAATAGGATACAAAATATTCTACTGCATTATTAGGGAAAAACTGTTTAAATTCTGAATACAGTTGAGCAGCCAACGTTTTATTATGTGCTAAAACTAATGTAGGCCTTTGTACTTCCTGAATAACATTAGCTACGGTAAATGTTTTACCGGAGCCAGTAACTCCTAGTAAAGTTTGGAATTTTTCTCCGTCAATGATACCTTGAGTTAATTTTTCAATGGCTTGTGGCTGGTCGCCTTTGGGCTGATAATCGGATTCTACTTGGAAATTCATTTGTATTAGGGACAATGTTTTAGAATTACAAAGTTACAACGTTTATAATTATTCTAATCGAAAGTTAAAACCAAAAAAAAACCATCATGCTTTGCATGATGGTTTTTTTAAAAACAAAGAAATTTTTATTAGAAACTGAAACTTAATCTAGCAAAAACAAATCTTCCGTTTTGTCCAAATTGAGATGTGTTTCTTGAATATGTAAATTGATTTGCATTTGATAAATCGATTGAATTGTTTGAAGATGTAGTAGGGGAATAAATAACATTTCCGCTAGTGTCAACTCCAGAGGCTCTTTTAGCAATTGTTTGTGGTCCTAAGTTAGCTGTTGGATAAATATCAAAAATATTATTAGCTCCTATAACAACTTTTGTCGAATTAGAAACTTTATACCCTACAGATAAATCAGTAATGATTTTTGCAGCCCATACTGGGTGCTCATTTTCAACTGCTTGGTTATTTACAACAATAGCATTGATAGTTCCGTCTCCATTTGCATCAGCTATGTTTGGATCAGTTACTTCACCAAAGTATACATTTCTCAAGAAGAAATCGAATTTTTTAACTGTCATAGAGTTTGTTAAATTTGCTTTTACTCTTGGTACAGCTTCTTGCAAGTAAACTCTACTAGATTCAGAGAAATATCTGTTTATTTGTCCATTGTCAATTAATATCTGTGAACCGTGTATATCACCTACTTTTTTAGTGTTTGATATAGTTCCAGATAAGTCTGTTTTTAAAGTTAATCCATTTCCAACTTCTGCTTTATGGCTTATTACGATGTCAATACCTTTAGATTCTGTGTCAATAGCATTGGCAAAGAATGTTGCAGCAGTAGCATTAGCATTATCAAATAAAGTGTTTAACTGTGCTGCTGAACTTCCAGCAACAGGAGTTCCTCCTGGTCTAGAAAATTGATCCGTAAGGACCACTCTGTCAGCAATTTTAACAAAATAAGCATCAGCTGTTATAGTCAGTTTTGCTTCAGGTACTTTAGCTGTGAAACCAACACTAGCACTTTTTGATTCTTCTTGTTTCAATTGTGGAATCCCTAATAGTTTTGCAGCAGGTGAATCGTTACTAAATGTTCCTACTTCAAATGGTACACCTCCTACAAATTGTGTAGCAGTTGAGTTAAAGTAGATTTGGTGTAAAGATGGCGCTCTAAATCCTGTAGATACTGCACCACGTAAGTTAATGTTGTCAGTTAATTTATAACGAGTAGCTATTTTATAATTAGTGGTACCACCAAAATCAGAATAGTTTTCATAACGTAATGCTCCGTTTAGCAACCATTTTTCAGTTACATCGTATTCTAAGTCTGCATATACAGCAGCACTATTACGGCCTTTGTCTACAGTGTTTGCCGGTTTGAACCCTGGAAAAACTTGCGCTCCACCAGCTCTTACTGAACCATAAAAATCGGTAGCTTTTAATGTAGCAGCAGTTGTTGCAGTAACAACTGCTCCATTTATATCATATTGATTGTATGAATCTGGTTCACCAGCTGTAATTTGGAAATTTTCATGTCTATATTCTGCTCCAAAAGCAACATTCAATTTGTCAATTTTTCTAGACACATCAAAGTTAGTTGTGTTTTGAGAGAAGGCTAATCCACCAGCATCAAATTCAGTTGAAGATTTTTCTCTCAGTGAAGAATTTAAAGTATTTTCAATATTATAATCGAAACCGTTTCTACCAAACGTGTTACTCAAATCAAAGTTCCATTCTTTAAAGATTTTACCTCTAAGACCAGCTGCAGCAGATACGTCATTTATAGTAGAGTGAATTTCAGGTAAGAAACCATTTGGATATAAGAAGGTATATGTTCTTGATTGATTTGGTTTTCTATAAAAACCTGCAGCTTCACCAGTTCTATGACTTGTTCCTCCAAAAGCGTATACTTCAAGATTCTCGTTAATAGGGTAAGCAGCATTCAAAAAGAACTGTGCGCTTTGTAGTGAAGATTGTCCCACTTTCATGTTGAAAGCACTTCTCTCTAATTTTCTATAAGCTAATTCCCCTGCAGTTGCATCAAAGTTTAATGCAGTTTGCATCTGTCCAATAGTCCCCGCATTCGATATTGCATCTTTTTGTGGCTGCGTAAAATAACTTATTTGCGGTGCATAAGCTTTAATAGCAGTAAGTATTTGTGCAGTATTTGGAGTGTTATTAATATTTCCCCATAATGAATTGATGTTTGTACCTGCTTCTGTAGCTCTTTGTTCAATAGCATTAAAAGCACTGAATAATCCACCAGTTACATCATTTGCTCTACTCGTTTGTCCTCTTAATTGAAAACTTCCAGTAGCGTTGATGAAACTTTTTTCTTTTCCTAGGCTTGTACCGTAATTTAAATCTATTTGTAAATTGTTACCGTCATTACCACCTCTATGGTCATTAGCACCACTAGATAACTGTGTTCCTCCTAGGATATTAATGTCTAATTTATTGGTTGCTTTTTTAACATTTACGTTAATTACACCTGCAATTGCATCTGAACCGTATTGTGCAGAAGCGCCGTCTCTTAAAACTTCGATTTTATCAATTGCAAATGCTGGAATAGCATTTAAATCTGTTCCTACAGACCCTCTTCCTGGAGAACCATTAATATTTACTAAGGAAGAAGTGTGTCTTCTTTTTCCGTTTACCAATACTAAAACTTGGTCTGGACCTAAACCTCTTAATTGAGCTGGGTCAATATGGTCTGTTCCATCAGCTACAGTTGTAGTATTTGATGTAAACGAGGGTGCTACCATATTTAAGATTTGGTTTAAGTTAGCTTGTGGCCCTTGTGACGCAATATCTTTCATGTTAATTACATCGATAGGAACGGCTGATTCCGTAACTGTTCTAGCAGAACTACGTGATCCTAATATGACTACATCTTGAAGTGTTTCACCGCTTTCAGCTAATGATACATTTACCGTGCTTCCAGTAACCTTTATGTTTTTTGATTCAAATCCAATAAAAGTAAATTGTAAAATATCGCCAATGGAAGCAGATATTGTATATTTTCCATCAGCATCAGTCGATGTTCCTTTTGTTGTTCCTTTCACGAGGATTGAGGTTCCTGGTAAGGGTCCTTTTGTGTTGTCAGTTACGACTCCTGTAACTTTAATCTCTTGAGCAGTCAATCCTGCCGAAAAAATTAAGGTTAAAATAAATAATAGTTTTTTCATGGTGTAGTTTGTTTAGTTTGAGCGTCAAATTTACAATTAAAAAAAATAATATGTTATTTAAATGTTAATTATTAATAATAAAGTAATAAAATCTTGTTAATGCGGTGTGATATTGAGTGTTTATTTGTTCTTAAGCCCTTTTTAAATTAAATCAATTTTTTTTTGACTAATTTGTGAATTAGAATTATACCAGTATTTAAATATTTAAAAAATAAAGAACTATTGCTTTATTTTAGACAGATAAAAACGACAAAGCCCTTTTCTCAATGAAAAAGGGCTTTGTCGTTTTTATCTGTTTTTCGCCGCTTTACGGGCTATATTTAATAAGTAACTGTATGATTTAACTATTCAAACTTCCATTGTTTTTGTTGTCCTTCGCTCAAAAAGGTCCAAGCGATTATCCGGCTTGTTTTTTGGCCTTGAGCCATATCAATGGTTTTTATTTCGACAACATTAACCTTGTTTAATGTTTTATAAATACTGGAAAGATGAGACTGTTTTGATACTAAAGTGGTGAACCAAAAACATTGCATCGGATATTTAGCACTTTCGTATATCATTTGTGTAATAAAGCCTAATTCTCCACCTTCACACCATAATTCCGCATTATGTCCTCCAAAATTTAAAACGGGTTTTGTTGCTTTATTTGAAAAATCACGAGATTCTAAATTATTAACTTTTCGCAAAGAGCCCTTTGTTGCTTCTTCTTGTGATTTGTGAAAAGGAGGATTGCAAATCGTAAATGCAAATTTATCTTCAGGTGTAATGATATTTTTAAAAATAAAACGAGCTTCAGTTTGTTGTTGCAGACTTATAAAATCGACTAACTTTGGATTGGCTTCAATTATTTTACTGCAATTCTCAATCGCTTTTTCATCAATATCAGTTCCTACAAAACTCCAGCCGTATTCTACATTTCCAATTACTGGATAGATACAGTTAGCTCCAACGCCAATATCTAAGCCTTGAATAGCATTGCCTTTTGGGATTATGCCATTGTTACTACTAGCTAGTAAATCAGCGATGTAATGGATGTAATCTGCTCTTCCCGGAATAGGAGGGCAAAGATAATTTGCGGGAATATCCCAATTTTGAATATCGTAATAGGTAGCTAATAGCGCTTTATTTAAAGCTTTTACAGCTTCAGGATCACTAAAATCAATCGTTTCTATATCGTGTTCATTTATTGAAACATATGTGTTTAATTCTGAACTATTTGCTATTAAAAGTTTAAAATCGTATCGAAATCGGTGTTGGTTCCTTGGGTGTAGATTTGTTTTCTCAGTATTCTTTTTAGGTGTCATTTTTTTTATTTCAAGGCAAATATAGAGATTTATTTTAAAATCAAGATTTGTAGCAAGTTATGTAAAAAAGTATAGCTTTAGTGATTTACTAAAGATTTGTTTTAGTTTTCTTAGATTAAAAACTAATCAATGCACTCCATCATTAATAAATCACCAGCATCATGTTCTATAGTGACGATTCCATCTTGTAGTACATGGTTACTACTACCGGTGCGATAACCAATGGTTAAGCTATCGTTTTGCAAAGGATAAAATAAATTTTCAGAATGGATGCCAGTTACATGGCCTATTGGAATTAGAGAAATAGGTGTATTTGCAGTGTACCATTTTTCGAATCTTTTTGACAATAAAAAAACTTTTGAATGGTCGTCTAGAATTACAATTTTCAGCTGCTCTCTGTATTGGACAATGGTAGTCAAATTTGTAATGGTGTGATCCGTACGTCTTCCAGTTGCCCAAACTACATTTACAGCAGGGATTTTTCTTTTGATTAAATAATCAAAGGCTTTTTCAAGGTCTGTCTTGTTTTGATCTGGAGTATGCACAATTTCAATAGGATATTGCTTCTCTTTATAGTAATTAGCATCAAAATCGCGGTCAAAATCACCTAGTAGAACATCTACTTTTATATCTAATTTCATGACTCTTTCCATGGCCGAATCTAGCACGATAACTAAAGGAGACCATTCTAGTAATTGCCCTAATAATTCTGGATTACAAGCGGCTCCATTTGCTATGATTAATGCGGGTTCTTGGTCGTCGCGAACAATATGGTGTGATGACATGAAGTATAAATTAAAGGGCAAAGATATAAAAAACAACCTAAAAAATAGTGATTTTCAGGAGCTATTAGTTCGCCAGCGTGCTTTGCTTGCGTCCTGTTCCCGAAGTTTCGGGATGCACTGGCCCTAATCCAAACGACGATCTATTGTATCGTAATCGTTCTTGTATCTATTTCGCCAAGGGAGAAAAATCCTAAAGGATAATTGTCTTTGTCGATTGTGTTTACAATGTTTCCTCTTACAGTTGCAGGTGGCGACTGGAAAGGACCACCGCTATTACCGCCAGAAATAGTTATAAGGATAACGAGATAGTTGTAATATGTTTTTGATATTCCGTAATGCGTTATCTTAACTTCGTCACCAATTTGTAAATCATCTTTTTGCGACAAGCTAAAAAAGCGATTGCCTTGAAAGAAATCATCATCAGTGGCTGATAAATTTTGAAAACGCTCTTCTTTATATGTGTATTGAAAAAGATAGTAATTTATTGCAGCAGGGTCATTAAAAAATGTTTTGATCTGGATTTCATCTTTAGCAATTCCACCTTCATTGTTTTGGGTAACTTCATCAATAGGAGCAACTGATTTCAATGTCTCTGTAGCGCTGTAAATAGTATTGTTTAGTTTCACTGTTAGCGTGTAGATTCCATCAATTACAGGAATAAAGTTAGTACATATGTATTCTCCTGAATTAGCGATTTCTGTAAAAATAAAAGGAACATTGGCACTGTTTTTTACAATTATTTCTGCTCCAGAAACAGTTGGGATTTTATCACTAAAAAAAGAGGTCGTTGTAGACAGTTTTATTTTTTGCTGGCTTCCATCAGTACCTTTTTGCCATTTTATATTGGCTTCGATAACTAAACGAGGCGCTTCGGTATCTAGATCAACTTGGATAACTTCTTCGCAACTACTCATAAAAAAGGTAAAGAGTAGGACTATAGCTAGGTTTATTTTTTTCATTTCGATTAAAATTTAAAATTATAACTCACTGCAGGAACGATTCCGAAAATGGAAGTTTTTACTGCCTCATTTACACCGGTGTCTAAGTTTTGGCTAAAATTAATAGAAGCCGCATTTTTTCTATTGTATAAATTGTAGATACTAAAAACCCATTCTCCTTTCCAGTTTCTGCCTTGATTTGCTGTGGGAGTTAATGTTGCTGAAACATCTAAATGGTGATACGCAGGAAGTCTGTTTTCGTTTCTCAAGCCATAACTCGGAATAACGACACCTAAGTACGTGTATTGTCCTGTAGGATACGTTACCGGTTGCCCCGTTTGTAAAGCAAAATTAGCTCCAAAACTCCATTTGTCATTCTTTTGATATGCTGCTGTTACCGCTAAATTATGCGTTTTGTCATAGGCAGAATTGTACCAATCCCCGTTGTTAATTCCTGATTCTTCTGGAGTTCTTCCTGGAGTTTGCTGCTCTGATTTTGATAAGGTATAAGAAATCCATCCGTTTAATCTTCCTTCGTTTTTACGGAGCATAAGTTCTAGCCCGTACGAACGCATTCTACCATTTAATATTACTTGTTCAATAGCGTCGTTAGCAATTAAATCAGCGCCGTCGATATAATCCAAACGGTTTTTAATTTTTTTGTAATAGGTCTCTACTTCTAGAGAATACATATTATCATTAAAATTTTTAAAATAACCCAAAGCCACTTGATCAGCGAGTTGCGGTTGGATGTATTTGTCGCTTGGCATCCATATATCTAAAGGAGTAGGCGAAGAGGTGTTAGAGATTAGCTGTAAATACTGTGTCATACGATTATAGCTTGCTTTTAGAGCATTATTATCGTTGAATTGGTACGAAACTGCTAATCTAGGTTCTAAGTTGTTGAAACTTTTAATGACTTTGTTTTTATCATAAAATTGAGTTCCTGTAGGAGTTGCCTTTTCATAGATTTGCTGTTCTGTATTAAAAACTACAGGGTTGTTATCTGCGTAAAGATTTAGCGTTGATTCTCCTAGTCTATAAAACATACTGTATCGTAATCCGTAAGTTACCGCAATTTTTTTAGATATTTCATGTTCAGCACTTACATATAGAGCAGGTTCAAAAGCATATTTTTTGTCTAATTGGTCAGGGTTAATTGCCGAATCTGAATCAGTTGGACTAATTCTTCCAGGGTTAAAAGAATAATAAATAGCATTTATACCGTAATTTAGTTTGAATTTATCGGAGATGTAATTCTTGAAATCATACTTGATGTTGTAGTTTTTTATACCTGAATCCCATTTGAAACCAATGAAATCCAAATCTAGCCCATAATAATAATCACTGTAAATCATTGAGAAATTAGAGAATAGTTTATCTGAGAATAAGTGATTCCAACGTAAATTAAGCGTTGTGTTTCCGTAAATGTTAGAGAAGCTATCGTTAATAGAAAAAACATCGCGGCCAAAATAGCCTGAAAAGTATAAATTGTTATTTGGATTTAGTTTATAACTTAATTTGGCATTCAAATCATAGAAATAAGCGGTGTTGTCTTTTGTGCTTTCTGAAAGTTTTAAAAATAAATGGGCATATGAACTGCGACCACCAATTAAGAAGGAACCTTTGTCTTTTACTATTGGGCCTTCTAATAACAATCGACTTGAAATCAGTCCAATTCCACCACTAGCATGAAAAGATTTGCTGTTACCGTCTTTTTGATAGATATCTAAAACGGACGAAGCTCTACCTCCAAAATTTGCCGGAATACCTCCTTTGTATAATTTCAAATCTTTGATAGCATCAGGGTTAAAGACAGAGAAAAAACCAAAAACATGCGATGAGTTAAAAATAGTTGCTTCGTCTAATAAAATTAAGTTTTGATCAGCGCCACCACCACGCACGTTAAATCCTGAAGCGCCTTCGCCAGCATTAGTAACTCCTGGAAGCAGTAAAAGTGATTTTATTACATCAACCTCACCTAATACAACAGGCATCTTTTTTATAGAGGAAATCGAAAGTCTATTTACGCTCATCTCTGGCGATCTAATATTGCTGCTTTTATTCGTGTCTTTGATGACTACTTCTCGCAACATTTCGCCACTTTCAGATAGACCGAAGTTCATTTTTGTACTTTCAGATAATTCGATTTGTTCAGATACAGTCTGAAATCCAATATAGCTAATTAAGACCGTGTAATTAGCGGCAGGAAGTGTTATCGAATAAAAGCCATATTCATTTGTTGTGGTACTGGACTTAATTTCAGGAATGTAAATATTTACACCTATTAGTGTTTCGTTATTTTTTATATCTGTCACTGTACCACTAAGTGTAAATTTCTCTTGGGAATAGCAGGAGAGTGTAAATAAGAATCCGACAATTAGGATTATGATTTTCTTGTGAAACATATTGTTTATTTAGAGTTACAAATTTGGTCTAACGGTAAGTAAAATGCTATTAAACAAAGGTTAAAAAAATATTAATAATAAAAAAGACAACCGTTGCTGGTTGTCTTTTAAAATAGTGTAATAAAAATTAATTAAGCAATTTTAGCTAAAATAGCATTAAATGTTTCGCTAGGACGCATTGCTTTGCTTGTTAATTCAGGATTAGGCTGGTAATAACCACCAATATCCTGAGGTTTTCCTTGAGTTCCAATTAATTCAGAATTAATTTTTGTTTCGTTTTCTTCCAGTTCTTTTGCGATAGGAGCAAATGTAGCTTGTAATTTAGTGTCTTTGGTTTGAGCTGCTAGAGCCTCTGCCCAATACATTGCTAAATAGAAATGAGAACCACGGTTGTCTATTTGTCCAATTCTACGAGCTGGAGATTTATCGTTTTGTAAAAACTTCTCTGTGGCTTGATCTAATGCTTCAGATATAACCAATGCTTTTGGATTATTATAAACAGAACCTAGATGTTCTAATGAAACGGCTAAGGCCAAGAACTCTCCAAGAGAATCCCAACGTAGATATCCTTCAGATGTGAATTGTTCAACGTGTTTTGGAGCAGATCCACCAGCACCTGTTTCAAATAAACCACCACCATTCATTAATGGAACGATTGATAACATTTTAGCGGAAGTTCCTAATTCCAGGATAGGAAATAAATCAGTAAGATAATCACGCAATACGTTTCCAGTTACTGAGATCGTATCTAATCCTGCTTTAGTTCTTTCTAATGTAAAATTAGTAGCTTCAATTGGGTTTAAAATACGTATATCTAAACCAGTTGTATCGTGATCTTTTAAATATTTCTCTACTTTTTCAATTACTTTTCTATCATGTGCTCTGTTTTCGTCCAACCAGAATATAGTAGGTACGTCTGTAGCACGAGCTCTGTTTACAGCTAGTTTTACCCAGTCCTGAATCGGAGCGTCTTTTGCCTGACACATTCTGAAGATGTCTTTTTCTTCAACAGATTGTTCCATTAAAACGTTTCCTTTTGTATCTGTAACACGAACAACGCCGTCTCCAGTCATTTGGAATGTTTTATCATGTGATCCGTACTCTTCTGCTTTTTGTGCCATCAAACCTACGTTTGGAACACTTCCCATTGTTGTTGGGTCAAAAGCACCGTTCTTTTTACAGAAATCAATAGTTGCTTCATAAACACCAGAATAGCAACGGTCCGGAATCAAAGCAATAGTGTCTTGTAATTTTCCTGCAGCATTCCACATTTGTCCAGAAGTACGAATCATTGCAGGCATAGAAGCGTCTACAATTACATCTGAGGGAACGTGAAGGTTTGTAATTCCTTTATCTGAATTTACCATGGCTAAACCAGGCCCATTTTCAATTGCTTGAGTAATTGCAGCTTCTACTTCAGCTTGTTGCGGCTGACCTGCAATTTTTGCATAAACATCTCCTAATCCATTTCTGGTATCAATGTTTAATTGAGTAAATAGAGTTTTATATTTTTCAAATACGTCTTTGAAAAAAACTTCAACTATGGCTCCAAAAATAATTGGATCTGAAATTTTCATCATTGTTGCTTTCAAGTGTACAGAAAGCAATACGTTTTCTTTTTTAGCTTCTGCAATTGCATTGGCTACAAAGTTTTTTAATGCCTTTAAGTTCATCACTGAACTATCGATTATTTCTCCGGCTTTTAATGGAGTGCTCGCTTTTAAAACAGTAGTCGTTCCATCTTTTCCTACGAATTCAATTTTTACGTCAGTAGCTCCTGGAACTGTTATGGATTTTTCACTTCCGTAAAAGTCACCATTTTTCATTGCCTCTACTTTTGTTTTTGAATCTGCAGACCATGCTCCCATGGAGTGAGGATGTGCTTTTGCAAAGTTTTTAACCGCTTTTGGTGCTCTACGATCAGAATTTCCTTCACGTAAAACTGGGTTTACTGCTGAGCCTAATACTTTTGAATATTTAGCCTTAATTTTCTTTTCTGCGTCGCTTTTTGGGTCTTCAGGGAAGTTTGGTATTTTGTAACCATGTTTTTGTAATTCAGCAATAGCCTCTTTTAACTGAGGGACAGATGCAGAAATATTTGGTAATTTAATAATGTTTGCTTCAGGCGAGTTGGCTAGTTTTCCAAGTTCAGATAAAGCATCTTCCACTTTTTGGTCTTCATTTAAAAACTCAGGGAAGTGAGCTAAAATTCTTGAGGCTAGTGAAATGTCTTTCGTTTCAATTTCAATGCCTGCTGTTGCAGTGAATGCTTGTACAATTGGTAAAAAAGAATAAGTTGCCAACAAAGGCGCCTCATCAGTCAAGGTGTAAACAATCTTTGATTTCTGTGTCATTTTTTTATTTTTATAATCGTATCCTCCCTAAGTAGGATGTCAAATGTATGGTCTGCTTAAAATTAAGCGTAGCAAATATAAGGAAATCAGACTGAAAAGAGGCTCGGTTTGATACAGAAATATATGATTTTTCAGATAACTAACGCGTTCGTCTAAAAATGTTATTTTTATTAATGATTGTGACTGGGCTTGTTATTAAAAAATAAGCATAAAAAAAGTCCCGATTCCGAATATTCGGAATGGGACTTTTATGATAAAGAGATATTTTACTATCTTCTTTTGTCTTTAATTTTTGCTTTTTTACCAGTAAGTTCTCTGAAGTAGAAAATTCTAGCTCTACGAACTGCACCTTTTTTGTTGATTTCAACTTTTTGTAAAGCTGGCAAGTTTACAGGGAAGATACGCTCAACACCTACAGCACCAGACATTTTACGAATAGTAAAAGTTTCTGTGTTACCAGAACCTCTTCTTTGGATAACAACTCCTTTGAAAAACTGTGTTCTAGTTTTTTCACCCTCTTTAATTTCGTAGTATACAGTGATAGTATCACCAGCTCCGAATACAGGGAAATCTTTTCTAGCTACTAATTCGTCTTGAACGAATTTCATTAAATCTGCCATGATAATTTTAATTATGGTTTTTTATCAAATCAACATTCACGGATCTCGCCAGAGGTTGGTCTAAAGTGACCGCAAAAGTAGAAAATTATTTTGAATTATAAATTATAAATTTCGAATTATTTAAAGCCTTATTCTGAGTCGTTTAAAATTTAAAATTCAACATTTAAAATAATTATTCTTCTAATAAATCTGGACGACGATTCTTAGTATGTTCATACGCCATGTCTTCGCGCCATTTGTCAATTTTAGCAAAATTACCGCTGGTTAGTACTTCAGGAACCTTCCATCCTTTATAGTCTGAAGGTCGTGTATATATAGGTCCAGATAATAAACCATCTTGAAAACTATCTGTTAATGCTGAGGTTTCATCACTCAAAACACCCGGAATCAATCGGATTAAGGCATCTGATAACACTAACGCACCTAATTCTCCTCCTGATAAAACATAATCACCTATAGAAATTTCTTTAGTAATGAAATGGTCACGCACGCGTTGATCCACTCCTTTATAATGACCGCATAAGATGATAATATTCTCATACATGGACATGGTGTTTGCCATTTTCTGGTTTAACGTTTCTCCATCAGGCGACATATAAATGATCTCGTCGTAAGTTCTTTCACTTTTCAAATGTGTGATACAAGCGTCGATCGGTTGAACTGTCATTACCATGCCGGCACCACCGCCATAAGGGTAATCATCAACACTTTTTTGTCTGTTGGTTGTGTAGTCGCGTAGATTATGAAAATGTACCTCCACTAATCCTTTGTCAATAGCACGTTTCATAATGGAAGCCTCAAACGGACTTCTTAATAATTCAGGTAAAACGGTAACAATATCAATTCGCATGATTTTATATCTTAGTTTGAAAGCGCAAAGGTACAAAGTTTTTTAGGAGTTATCTGGCTTCATTTTATCAATGAATGAACCTTTTAACTAATATTTTCGGACTAAAACATTAACAGCTGTTAACTTTCTGAGGTGCTTTTTTTTATTTACTTTTATCAAAATTAATAATCAATTTATGAAAATTTTATCAAACTTAATTTTATCAAGCGCTATGCTTGTTATGGTTACGTCTTTACAATCGATTAATGCTCAAAATAAATCAGTAAAAATGACCAATCCATTATTACAAAAAAGTGCGTTGCAGTACCAAGCTCCCGCTTTTAATTTAATAAAAGACGCACATTTTAAACCTGCTTTTGAATATGGTCTAGCGGTTCACGACAAGGAAATAGTAGCAATTGCAGATAACCCTGCTAAAGCTACTTTTCAAAACACCGTATTGGCTTTAGAAACTTCGGGAGTAGATTTAAAAAGAGCAGCTAGCGTTTTTTATAACTTGACAGGTTCTAATACCAACCCAACATTGCAAGCGCTACAAGCAGAATATGCACCTGTATTTTCAGCGCATAGCGATAAAATGTACTTGAATTCTAAGTTGTACAAACGTTTTAAAGCAGTTGATTTGAATGCTCTTAAAGGAGAAGATAAAAAACTAACGCAGTACTATTTGCAAGAATTTGAATTGGCAGGAGCTAATTTATCTGATTCTGACAAAGGAAAAATGAAAAAAATCAATGAGGAGTTGGCTAGTTTAGGAACTCTTTTTGGAAACAAATTATTAACCGCTCGTAAAAACGGGGCTATACTTTTTGATAATGTAGCAGATTTAGATGGATTGAGCGCTAATGATCTTGCTGCTGCAAAAGTGAAAGCGACTGAAGCTGGTCATGACGGACAGTATTTAATAGGATTGCAAAACACAACGCAACAGCCTTTATTGCAAAGTTTAACTAACAGAGCAACTAGAGAAAAAATATTTAAATCGTCTTGGACTCGTGCCGAAAAGAATGATGATGGGGATACTCGTGAGGTATTAGAAAAAATGGCCAGATTGCGTTTGCAAAAAGCCAACTTGATGGGGAAAAAGAATTTTGCTGAGTGGAAATTGCAAGATCAAATGGCACAAACGCCAGAGAGAGCAATGAACTTATTAGCAAAAATCGCTGGGCCAGCAGCTGCTAAAGCAAAAGTAGAAGCTAAAGAAATTCAAGATTTGATCGATTCTCAAAATGGTGGATTTAAATTAGAGCCATGGGATTGGAATTTTTATTCAGAGCAAGTTCGTAAAGCCAAATATGATTTGGACGAAAGTCAAGTAAAGCCATACTTTGAATTGACTACAGTTCTTGAAAAAGGAGTGTTTTTTGCAGCCAAAAAAATGTACGGAATCACATTTAAACAACGAAAAGATTTACCAGTTTATCATCCAGATGTAGTGGCTTACGAAGTTTTTGATAATGACGGTACATCAATCGCAATCTACTATTTAGATTTCTACACTAGAGACAATAAAAATGGTGGTGCCTGGATGAATAATTTTGTGGATCAATCACATTATTTAAAACAAAAACCAGTTATTGTAAACGTGTATAACTTTGCAAAACCAGTAAACGGAAACCCATCTTTGATTAGTTTTGACGATGTAACGACTATGTTCCATGAATTTGGTCATACTTTACATGGCTTATTTGCTAATCAAAATTACACCAGCCTTTCTGGAACATCAGTGCCTCGTGATTTTGTTGAGTTCCCTTCTCAAATCAATGAGCACGCTGCTTTAGATCCTGAAGTATTGAAAAATTACGCGATTCACTACAAAACAAAAGAAGTGATTCCTCAGGAATTAATTGACAAAATTAAAAAAGCAGAAACCTTCAATAAAGGATATGATGTAACGGAACTTTTAGCAGCATCGACCTTAGATATGAATTGGCATAGTGTAGAGAACGAAGCCAATTTTAAACCTACTTTAATTTTCGAAAAAGAAGCGCTTGAAAAATACGGACTTTTAGTTAACGAAGTACCTACAAGATACCATACTCCTTATTTTGCACACATTTGGTCTGGCGGTTACTCTGCTGGATATTACGCTTATACTTGGTCAAAAACGTTAGATTACAATGTATATGACTGGATGAATGCTAACGGTGGTTTAACTAGAGAGAACTCTGAGCGTTTTAGAAAATACATTTTATCAGTAGGGAATAGTGTAGATTTAAACGAAGCTTTCAAAGAATTTATAGGTCACGATATGGAAATCGAACCGTACTTAAGAAACGCCGGACTTTTAGAAAAAGAATAACTATTATTATACTAAAAAATGACATTCGTAAAGGATGTCATTTTTTTTTGGAGCAATTTCCAGCTGTCCACTCTATCTATTGTGCCGAACACCGGCACAATAGGATGCCGTTTCCATCTGGGCTAGCGTATGTAATTACGTTTAAGTTTTACTTTCCAAATTGTAAAGTTTCCTTAATATTTTTCATACAAAACTCTTTATACCTAAATTTACAATTCTAATAAAAAAACACTTAAAATGAAATTCAAACTTTTGATAGGACTCTTTTTTATAACGCTAGGGTCTTTTGCACAACAAGAAGAACTAAAATGGTTAGATATTAATTTAAGTAATTATGAATATCCTTATCCGGTGCATTTTATCACTTTAAATGTGCAGCAACAAGAACTCAAAATGGAGTACATGGATGTGAAACCCGATAATTATAATGGAAAAAATGTACTGCTCCTTCATGGGAAAAATTTCAACGGTGCCTATTGGAAAACAACCATTGACGCTTTGACGAAAAAAGGATTTCGTGTTATTGTTCCTGACCAAATAGGTTTTGGGAAATCTACAAAACCAGATAATTTTCAATATACTTTTCAGCAACTGGCACAAAACACAAAACAGATTCTAGATTCTCTTGGAATTCAAAAAACAGCCGTTTTAGGACATTCTATGGGCGGAATGGTAGCCACGCGTTTTGCATTGATGTATCCTGAGATTACGGAGAAATTGATTCTAGAAAATCCAATAGGTTTAGAAGATTGGAAACTTAAAGTGCCTTATCAAACAGTGGATTGGTGGTATCAAAATGAATTGAAACAGAGTTATGCTGGAATTAAAAAATACCAATTAGACAGTTATTACGATGGGAAATGGAAACCAGAATATGATGAATGGGTAAATCTATTAGCAGGTTGGACTCTAAATTCTGATTTTAAGAAAATAGCTTGGAATTCGGCTCTAACGTATGATATGATTTTTACACAGCCGGTCGTTTATGAATTCCAAAACATAAAAGCTCCAACACTTTTAATCATTGGAACAAGAGATAGAACCGCTTTAGGGAAACCATTAGTAAGCAAAGAGGTGCAAAGTACAATGGGATTATACGCTGTTCTGGGAAAAGAAACGCAAAAGAAAATACCAAATTCAAAACTAGTCGAAATTCCGAATATTGGACACATGCCACATATTGAAAGTTTTGATAAATTTATACAACCACTAACAGCGTTTTTAGAAAAATAAAAAACAGCAGCCTTACGACCAGAATCGGGAAATGTTGTAACATTTTCGCTAAAAATTGATAAACAATAAAGGCAGATGTAATAGTACATTTGTACAATTAATAAACAAATATAAAAATGAGTACAGAAAATAATACAATAGGTTTACAAGCCACTTTAGATAACGCAAAAAACGCATGGGAAGCAAAAGCACCTGAGAGAACTAAAGAAATATATGCAGAAGGAATTGCTGATGTAACACGCCAGAATATTGTTTTAAACGCCAAGAAAAATGATGATATAGCACCTAACTTTAGCCTTACCAACGCTACAGGAAAAGAAGTGCAATTAAGTGATTATCTAAAAAAAGGACCTGTTGTTTTAACATGGTATCGCGGTGGATGGTGTCCTTATTGCAACATGACGTTACATTATTTACAAGAGCAATTGCCCAATATTCAATTAAAAGGAGCTAATTTATTGGCATTAACACCTGAGTTGCCTGACAAATCAATGTCTACTACTGAAAAACACCAACTAAAATTTGAAGTGTTAAGTGATGTAGGAAACAAAGTGGCTAAGGAATATGGTATCGTTTTTAAATTAACTGATGATGTAGCTGAATCTTATCAAAAAGGATTTGATTTACATGGTTATAACGGTGATGAATCAGATGAATTACCTTTGGCGGCTACTTATGTAATTGATCAAGAAGGGAAAATTGTTTACACTTTTTTAGATGCTGAATATAGAAACAGAGCTGAAGCCGATGATATTTTGGCGGCACTTGATGCTATTCAAAAATAGTTAAAGCAAGCCTTTATTTAATACCCTCAAAAGAGAAAATCTTCTGAGGGTATTTTTAATTAATAGCTTTATTTTTTGTTTGAAATTTAGCTTTTGTTTAAAACAATAATCTAGAAACCCAACGTATTTTTGCGCGATGAATTTATCAAAAAAGAATGTCTTGTTTATGGCGGCGGCCACGGGACTTATAGTAGCTAATTTATATTATTGCCAACCCTTAATCGTTTTAATCGCAGATGAGTTTAAAATACCTCACGCCGATGCAGGAACAATAACCTATCTTACGCAAGCTGGGTATGCTATTGGGTTGTTTTTTATGGTTCCGCTAGGAGATAAAATAGAACGAAAGACTCAAATATTATACACCACTTTTGCTTCTGTAATTGCTTTGATTATTGCGGCTACAGCACAAAGTTACCTGATATTAGAAATTGCTTCACTATTAATCGGAATCACATCTATTGTTCCGCAACTTATCTTGCCTCTGGCAGCGTCATTAAGCGCACCCGAAGAACGCGGTAAAGTGGTAGGAACCATCATGAGCGGACTCTTAGTTGGGATCTTGTTATCAAGAACATTAAGTGGTTTTATTGGCGAAGTGCTAGGATGGCGCGCCATGTTTTGGATTGCATCAGGACTTTGTCTCCTTTTATTTTTTATGATTAAAAAACAATTTCCTTATAACAAACCTGTTTTCAATGGTTCGTATGGCCAACTTATTGGTTCGCTTTTTACTTTAATTAAAGAGCAACCTTTACTGCGTGAAGCTACTTTAATTAATGTATTTAGTTTTGCACAATTTGGTGCTTTCTGGACGACAATGGTTTTATTACTTTCGGCAGAACCTTTCAATTTTAATAGTGCTACAATTGGATTATTTGGTATTGTAGGTGCTTCAGGAGCTTTGGCAGCACCTTTGGTGGGGAAACTTGGCGATAAAGGAAGTTCCAGAGTAGCGGTAGGGTATGGATGTCTGCTAATCGCTTTGAGTTTTATCGTTTTCTACTTCTCAGGAGCGAGTGTTGTTGGGATAGTTATAGGTATAGTTCTAATTGATATTGGTTTGCAAGGCGTGCATATTTCAAATCAAACCCGTGTGTATTCCATAGTTCCCGAAGCTAGAAATCGTATGAATACCGTATTTATGTCTTTTAGCTTTTTAGGAACAGCAGCAGGATCTGCCTTTGGATTGTTTTTATGGCAATTGGGTGGCTGGCATGCGGTAGCATTAGGATGTTTACTGTTGTCAGGATTAGCGTTGTCAGTGTATGCCTATACCTATAAATCAAAAGGGAAAGCTTTAGAAAGAATCAATGAATAAAAAATTAATTCGTAAATTTGCAATTCAATAAAAATAAATAAAGATGGAAAACGGAATATACGCTAAATTCAACACTGCAAAAGGAGCGATTTTAGTAAAATTACAGCATGAATTAACTCCAGGAACAGTAGGGAATTTTGTTGCTCTTGCTGAAGGAAATATGGAAAATAAAATTAAGCCTCAAGGACAAAAATTCTATGATGGTTTAAATTTTCATAGAGTAATCCCTGATTTTATGGTTCAAGGAGGATGTCCTCAAGGAACTGGAACAGGAGATCCAGGGTACAAATTTGATGATGAATTTCACAAAGATTTACGTCACAATGCACCTGGTGTATTGTCTATGGCAAATTCTGGTCCCGGTTCAAATGGATCTCAGTTTTTTATCACTCACGTTGCAACACCTTGGTTAGATGATAAACACACCGTTTTTGGAAATGTAATCGAAGGACAAGACGTGGTAGATGCTATCGCTCAAGGTGATGCTTTAGATTCAGTTGAAATCATTAGAGTAGGTGAAGAAGCTAAAAACTGGAATGCTATCGAAGCGTTTGTAGGTTTAAAAGGAGCTCGTTTGAAAAAACAAGCAGCTTTAAAAGCAGAATCAGAAGCAAAAATGGAAACATTAGCGGCAGGTTTTGAAAAAACAGAAAGTGGATTGCGTTACCAATTCATCCAAAGAGGGGATGGAAAACAAGCTGAAGCTGGTAAAACAGTTGCTGTTCACTACGAAGGATCGTTAGAAAACGGAAAAGTTTTTGATTCTTCTTACCCAAGAAAAAAACCAATCGAATTCAAATTAGGGCAAGGACAAGTTATCGAAGGATGGGACGAAGGTATTGCTTTATTGAAAGTAGGAGACAAAGCTCGTTTTGTAATTCCTTCTGATTTAGGATACGGACCAGCAGGAGCAGGAGGAGTTATTCCACCAAATGCTACTTTGATTTTTGACGTTGAATTAATGGACGTTAAATAGTATTTAGTATTTAATGATCATTTTTTTCAGTGATCAGTTTATATAATTAAAAATCCCATCTCGTTTTAAACGAGAGGGGATTTTTTTATGCGATATAATATTTTTATTCGTCTGTTTGTAATGATTAACGGCTTGTAAAACAAAATTGCTACGAAGTATCACAATACTTTTCTAATATATTTAAATCCGTTTATTTTGAGAATTTCCATGTCAAAAATGGAAGTAGTGACTATGCATTTTTATTTTTCTCTAACCTTTAACCTCTAACCTTACTTCCATTTTATACTACACCCAATACTCGGTTTCTGTTCTGGATTCATCGTACGGTTGTAAACAACGCTGTCAATTGCCCCACGTAAATCGCTACCACTAAGAGGAATTCCGTTTCCGGGTCTGCTGTCATCCATTTGTCCGCGATAGACTAATTTGTCCTGGCTGTCATATAAAAAGAAATCAGGAGTACAGGCAGCATGATACCCTTTAGCTACTTCCTGTGTTTCATCGTATAAGTAAGGAAATTCAAAATTATTTTCGAAAGCAAATTCTGTCATGAGTTCTGGTGCATCCTGTGGATAATTGACTATGTCGTTACTAGAAATGGCAATAATACCAAGTCCTTGTACCTGATAGTCATTAGCAATCATAACGACTTCTTCGATTACATGAAGTACAAACGGACAATGGTTACATATAAATAGTACTAAGGTTCCTTTTTCACCTTTTAAATCAGCAAAAGAAAATGACTCCGTAGTAGACTTCATGTCTTTCAGATAAAATTCTGGAGCTTTCGTCCCTAGTGGGGTCATATTTGATGGAGTTCTTGACATTGACTTTATTTGTTTAAAGTTTCAGGCTTAAAGTTAAGAAAAAAGGTTTGCTTTTAGTCTGAAATGATTATTTTTAGTTCTCGTAACTCATTGGAATAAAACCATAATTGAAGATGGAGAATAATTTAAGTTGGCAAGAATTTGAAAGAGTAGCAATGCATGTGGGCACCATCTTGGAAGTTAGTGATTTCCCCGAGGCGCGGAAACCAGCTTACCAACTCACAATTGATTTTGGAGAGGCTATTGGAATCAAAAAAACTTCGGCACAAATTACTAAACGCTACGCCAAGTCTAATTTACTCGACCGTCAAATTGTTGCCGTCATTAATTTTCCAAAAAAGCAAATTGGCAAGTTTATGAGTGAATGCCTCGTGCTTGGGGCAGTCGGAGAAGAAGGAGATGTTATTCTACTGGCTCCCGACTTTAAAATTAAAAATGGACTTCGAATCGGTTAAGAGGTATACTTTTTTCTTCGGATTGATGTTTTTAAAATACGTATCAAATCTCATACTATTGACCTCAATTAATACGTATCATTTTAATAATTAAAATGTTAATGTATTATTAATCAGTGTTTTAATTTAAAATTTATCGTAGATTTACTTTAGACTTAATTACGCGCCTATTCTTTTTGCTCCATCGACTTTTTACGCCAAATTAACTTTTGATTGCGAAGACATTATTACTTAGTATAAAAATGGCGGCTATGAAAATATTGCATTTATATGTAGTGCTAATTATCACCCATAGCCTAGAGGACCTACACTTTTTACGCTTCTTAAATTAATTTAAAAAACACCTAATTAGGAATTTAAATATTTAGAAAAGTATGGAAAAGATTGAATCAAAGTATACAGCGCCTGGGATTTTAGATGTGAGAAAGTTAATTCTTGATAATTCAATAGAGTTAAATGAAGAAAGTGATTTGGATAAACTGATTGAAAAAATTGGTGATGCTAAATATGTACTATTAGGAGAAGCTTCTCATGGCACCCACGAATATTATACTTTGCGGATGAAAATCAGTAAAAAATTAATAGAAAAGAAAGGGTTTTCATTTATTGCGGTAGAAGGGGATTGGCCAGACTGCTATAACCTGAACCGATATGTAAAAAATTATCCTGATTCAGGCGACTCGGCTCTAGCTGTTCTCCACTGTTTTAATAGATGGCCAACTTGGATGTGGGCTAATTGGGAAACTGTTGCATTGGCTGAGTGGCTAAGGGAACATAATGACAATTATTCTAAGGCAGATAAAGTGGGGTTTTATGGTTTAGATGTTTATAGTCTTTGGGAGTCTTTTGATGAGATTATTAAGTATTTAGAAGAAAAAGATCCCGCAACAAAAAAGGCTGCGATGGCTGCCTTAAAATGTTTTGAACCTTACAACAGAGGAGAAGGACAAGAATATGCACGGGCGGCACGAATGGTATCATTGTCTTGCGAAGATGAAGTAGTTAATCTGTTGACAAAAATAAGAAGAGAAATTGCAACGTATAGTGGAGATCCTGAAGATGCCATGAATATTAAACAAAATGCGGAAGTGATTGTTAATGCAGAACGCTATTATCGTGCGATGGTAACTGCGGGGCCTAAATCTTGGAATATTCGGGATCGTCATATGGTTCATACTTTAGAAAATCTTATGGAGTTTTATGGCGCAGGCGCTAAGGGTATCATTTGGGAACACAACACCCATATTGGTGATGCAAGAGCTACGGATATGGTAAATGATGGAACAGTAAATGTGGGCCAAATCATAAATGAAGAACACAAGCCAGAAGAGGTGTTTTCTGTGGGCTTCGGTTCTTATCAAGGGACTGTTATCGCGGGCCGGGAATGGGGCGATGTGATGCAAGTAATGAAAATTCCGGAAGCGGTAAAGCACAGTTGGGAATATGAATTGCACAAACTCGAGGCTAGAGACAGAATCGTATTTATGAACGATGAAATGAAAGATAAACTTGGGGAACGTGAATTTGGCCATCGGGCCATCGGAGTTGTATATCGCCCTAAATACGAGCATTTTGGTAATTATGTTCGGTCTAAAATCCCATATCGATATAACGCCTTCATTTATTTAGACGAAACTACGGCACTGCATCCACTTCACATAAAACCCGATGGAAGTCAAATGCCAGAAACATTCCCATTTGGAGTATAAAATAGAAACAAGGAAATAAATCTAAAAATTGATTACAATGGAAAAGCAAAAAATGATTGAGGTACTGCAATTTTGTGCTGCACAATGCACACATTGTTATGATGCATGCCAATTAGAAAAGGAAATGGATATGAGTGCTTGTATGATGCACGATCAGGATTGTGCTGACTTATGTCGTTTGACAGCCCAAGTATTGGACCGGAAATCAGAGAATATAGATATCTTTTTAAAAGTTTGTTTAGTAATGTGCGAAAGATGTGCCTCTGAGTGCGAGAAACACCCACAAATGGAACACTGTAAAAAATGCGCTGAGGCCTGTCGTAAATGTGCAGATATGTGTCATGAATATGAAGTGGCGCATAGAGAGTAGCATTGTGATTTTAAAGAGGATACTTTGATACTTTAGCTATAAAACCGGAATAACTTTGCGACCATATTAAGAAAAGAACTTTTGGGAGTAATTAAGCGACCTATTCTTTCTATGCAGGTTAGGTATGCTTGTGTAACAACTAAGCCAAATTTTATAGAAAATGGAATAGCTACTTTTTAAGAAGGTAGCTATTTTTTATTTTTAATGTAGGCTTATTACCTTTGTAATGTGCCATTTGGTGTTTTTATACTGCCACATTATTATAAATTTACTTGCTTTGGATGAAGTTCCAGCGGGCTCCTGATTATTGTAGAATTTATGCAATCCTATTTCTACAGCACCGTAATCTTTGATAGGATATACTTCAACACTTCCTTTTACTAATTCTCTGGTTACTTTACCGCAAATATTTCTTTTTGTAGCGTCTAGAAGTTCTTGTTTTGAGGTCATCAATCCTCCTTTGTCATGATAAAACTCTAGGCTGTCGGCATAGATTGCTGCTTGCGTATCCATATCACAGTTGTTGTAGGCGTGAAAAAAAGTACTGTCCATATCCACTATTTCATTGTACAGCACTTGGTCATCTATAATATAAGGATAGTCTTGTTCGTGGATCGGAATTTTCTTTGAAGAGCAAGAAGAAAGAAAAAGGACAATTATTAAGGAAGGAAAAAGGAACGCATTTATGTTTTTCATAACTTCAAAGTATTTATTGTTTCATATATTTTAGCAGTATCGAATGTAGAAAAAAACAAGTTATTGTAAAAAAAAGTAGGCGCAACCACTGGTTAATTAGTGTTTTACTCTTCCTTCTTTATAATGTTCCAAAAACTGATTTTTCTCCTCGTTTCAAAGCCTAACTTTTCATATAGTTTGATAGCACCTATATTTTTTTCATATACATGTAAGAATGCTGTTTTATTTTGATTCAAAATAGCATTAACAGTATGGGCTACTAGCTGTTTTGCGTATCCTTTTCCAATGTAATCAGGATGAGTAATTACAGCACTGACTTCAATAAAATCATTCATTTGCATTCGTTCTCCAGTAACAGCGACTAGTTGACTGTCTTTGAAAATCCCATAATAGTTACCTAATGTGGCTGTTTTAGATTTGAAATATTCAGGATACACTATTTTGACTAATCCAAGAAGGGCCTCTCTGTGACTTTCTTCTAGCTTTACAATAGAATCGCTAATCGGAATTGTTATTGGTTCCCTAACAATCATTTGTAGACAAACCAATTCATTTTCTATTTTTAAAGTATTGGGGATTTCTGGCTTTTCGCCAACAATAAAAAAATTAGCAGATAATTTAGAATAGTGAGCAATCGCGTTGGAACTCGTCTTGGTATCTAGTGCCGCTCCAAAGGGACAATATTCAGGATCGTAAAACTGAGTGTCTTCATAGTTTATTGCTTGTTTTTCATGGCTTTCTGATAAGGAATACCAAACAGGATTGTCTAGTTTATATTCTTCGTTCCTGGTTTGATTATTCAATTGGCAAACTTTCGTTTTGTCCCCATTCTGTCCATGAACCATCATAAACAGCTTTTGGGTTCGTATCTCCAATAAGTTCGTAGGCTATCAAATCAATACAAGCCGTTACTCCAGAGCCACAGCTAAAGTATAAAGCAGTATTTTGTTTTGGCAGTATTTTTGTCAATTCTTCTTTGGATAGAAATTTTCCTTCACTTAATAAATTAGAGTATGGAATGTTAATTGATCCGGGAATATGTCCACTGCGTAGTCCGGCTCTTGGTTCTTTAGTTTCTCCCAAGTAACGATCACTAGAACGCGCGTCAATCAAAACTGCTTCTTTTGAATCTATATTTCCTAAAATTTGCGCTGTGGTTTTTACCATTTCGGGTTTGAATTTAGATTCGAAATCGCCACTTTTATACGTTCTTTTTTCGGGTTTTTCGACCGGAAGATTTTCTTTTGCCCAAGCGGGAAGACCACCATCGAGAACCCAGACATTATGATGTCCCATAATGGTGAATAACCACCAGGCTCTCGGACTCGTATATATTCCTAAGCTGTCATAAACTACAATTTTACTGTCTTTATTAATGCCTAGTTTTTGGGCTGCTTTTGCAAAAGCATCAGCATTTGGTACCGTATTGGGTAATGGATTTGTAGTATCACTGAAATCATTTTTAATGTCAAAAATGCGTGCTCCTTTTATTTGGAGATCTTCAAGTGGAGATTCGTCTTTATTTTGATTTACTTTTTGAGAAGCATCCAGAATAATTAATTCAGGATCCTGCAGATGTTCATGAAGCCAGGCTACAGATACGATTGGATTTTTCATGATTTTTATGTTTAGTTGGGTTGTATATTATTTTTTCGTTTGTTCCATTTCCAGATTTCAATCCAAAGCACTGAAACGCTGCTTACCGCCAAACAAATTAAAACTTGAGAAAGCTGTAAAGGAAGAACATCAAAGAAACGGGCAATTGGATTTACGTATATAATCAAGGCTAGGAAAAATAACGTAACTGAATTGGCAATTACCATCATATTATTTTTATTTTTTAACGAGGTAAGTACAGAATAGTAAAACGAGCGGTTTACCAGTGACAGTATCACATTCGAAAAAACTAAAGTGGTAAATACCATTGTTCGTGTTAGTTGTTCGTTAGCTCCATTTTGGACGGTCCATTGATACATAAATAAAATTCCTATTGTAATCCCAATTCCTTGTACAATGCTTATTCCTAATTCTTTTAGCGATAGGAATGTACTACCTATGGATCTTGGAGCTTGTTGCATGCTGTTTTTTTCTGCAGGTTCATTTTCATATACGATAGAGCACATAGGCCCCATGACTAATTCTAAGAAAATTACGTGAACTGGTGTGAAAATATCGGGATAAATCCACCCTAAAAATAAGGGTAGAGATACCGTTAGTATGATAGGAATATGGATGGAAACGATATAACGTACCGCTTTTTTAAGGTTCGAATATATGCGACGTCCCGCCGCTATTGCTATAATCATTTTTGATAAATCATCATCAACCAAAATTAGATCTGCGGCTTCTTTTGCAATTTCAGTTCCCTTTTTTCCCATTGCCACACCTATACTGGAAGCTTTCAATGCAGGTCCGTCATTTACACCATCGCCCACCATGGCTACCACTTGCTTGTCTTTTTTTAGGGCATTCATCACGGCTAGTTTAGCTTCTGGAAACATGCGGGTTAAAAGCGTCGTGTCGTGAATGGCTTTTAGCATTTCGACTTCGTTTAATTTCATGAATTCTTCGCCTTCCATCACACTATCAGAATTTTTAATTCCTGCTTTTTTAGCAATGGCTTTTGTGGTAATGGTATTATCTCCCGTTATAACTTTTACTTTGATACCGGCTTCATAGAATTGTTGAATTACGCTTTGTATATTTGGTTTAGGAGGGTCGTAAAATACAACCAAGCCTACAAAATAGAAAGGTAAGTCCTGTTGGTTTTTTGGGTAATTGGTTTCGGCATAATCAGAGTAGCCAACACCAAGGATACGATACCCCTTCGAAGCCAATACTGTTATTGCATCATTAATTTTTTTTTCTTGATCTGTGCTGAGGTTGGATATCTTTATAATCGTTTCGGGACCACCTTTGGCCGCAATAATACGTTTACCGTCCTTATTTTCAAAAACGTGCGTCATCATGGGCGGTTTCCCGTCCAGCGGATATTCATGTACCATAGAAAACTTTCTGCGGGTATCGTCGTTTGTTGTTTTTGCATACTCTTTATGCAAGGTCTTTTCCATCGGATCAAAAGGCACGGGTTCGCTCGCCCACATTGCGATTTCAATGACTTTTTTAGCCTCTTCTGTATTCCAATGCTCTCTTTCGTATAATTTGTCGTTACTAAAAGCATAAACAGATTGCAGGCTCATTTTGTTTTCTGTCAGTGTTCCTGTTTTGTCGGTACAAATGACGGTCGCTCCTCCTAAGGTTTCTACGGTTCTAATTTTTTTGACTATAACGCCTTCTTTCATTAGTCTCCATGACCCTAAGGCCATGAAAGTAGTAAACGCCACGGGAATTTCTTCGGGAAGAATTGACATCGCGAGGGTTAGTCCTTTTAATAAACTGGTTAATATGTTCTGTGTTTTCCAAAAATAGACACCCCAAACTAATAAGAAAATAGCAACGCCAATAATGGCCATCACTTTTACAAAATTTTGAATCTGAACTTGTAATGGGGAAGGGGTTTCTTTGATGCTTTGTAGGGAACTACTTAATTTTCCAACTTCTGTATTAGAGCCAATTTTAGTTACTCGATAAACTGCTAATCCAGAAGCAACTAGTGTTCCACTGAAAACAGATTTTAACTCCGTTTTTTCTGACTTGAAAACAGCATAGGGTTCGCCGGTTAGCAAGGATTCATTGACTGAAAAATCATTACTGTGTATGATTTCTCCGTCTGCATTGATGGTGTTTCCTTCCTGCGCGATTACCAGATCATCGATGACAATTTCTGCCGTGGGAATTTTTGTAGGTTCTCCATTTCGTAAGACCATAGTAAGTGGCTCATTCAATTTTTCTAAAGATTCAATTGCAATCCGACTCCGGTTATCTTGATAAAAAGAAATTCCCGAGACAGCTACTATTGCGGCTAGCATAAAGTACGCCTCGTTATTTTGCCCCATGATGAAATAGATAATTGCGACGGCTATCAATAATAGTAACATTGGCTCTTTGAATAGATCAGCGAGGGCTAACCACCATTTGTGTTTTTGCTTGTAAACTTGTTTGTTCTGACCAAATTTGTCGCTTGAAGCTTGTACTTGTGTATCGGTTAAGCCTACGATATTTTCGGGAATATTAATTTTTATTGACATAGTTTTGTGAATGAGTACTGCTACTCAAATATAAGATTTTTAGTTATAATATAAGCGTTATAGGAAGTGGTTTATAAGGTAAAAGGGTATAATTAATGGAAGGGTATTCATATTATATTTTTTCGGTGGTCATGAGAACAAAATATAAACCAATTAAAATACTGGCGCATGCGGTAACTATGAAAGTAGCGTCGGCTCCAAATTGGTACCAAATCAATCCAGCCATTGAACTGGCTAACATAGTGAAAAAGCTTTGAAAAGAAGAATAGGTGCCAATAGCAGTTGCGATGTCCTTTTTATTCGAAATATTGCTAATCCACGCTTTAGAGATGCCTTCCGTTGCTGCGGCGTAGATTCCATAAAGAGCAAAAAGCCCAGCAAAAACATAAATATTTTGACTGAATCCCATACCAAAATAGACAATGGAAAAAATGCCTATTCCGAAAACTAGCATTTTCTTTAAGCCTATTTTATCTGCCAAAATCCCTATTGGAAAAGCAAATAAAGCATAAACGAGATTGTAAAAAATATAAATACCAATAACCAGCGAGTCACTTAATCCAGATTCTTTGGCTTTAAGTAGAAGGAAAACGTCAGAGCTGTTAAACAAGTTGAAAGCTAAAAGGCCTACAACGACTTTGCGGTACATTGGTGGGCTTACTTTCCAGTAACCCAAAAAGGAGAAGAAAGGTGTTGCTTTTATTTCGGATGTAATAGTTTTCTTTTTCTCCTTTAACAATAGAGAGGCTGCTATCGCCAAAAGTCCAGGAATGAACGCAATGTAGAATAGGGTAACGTAATTTTCAGGGTAGAAGTAGAGGTAGAGTAGTGCTAATGATGGACCGAAGACAGCGCCTAATGTATCCATGGAACGATGAAAACCAAATATTTTTCCCTTAGTTTGCGGAGTGGCTTCATCGGAAAGGATTGCGTCTCTTGCTCCAGTACGGATTCCTTTTCCAAAACGGTCGATGGTTCGAGCAAAGAAAATCCAAAGCGGGTAAACGAACACCGCCATCATAGGTTTTGAAATGGCGCTAAATGCATAACCTAGTTGAACAAACGGAACTCTTTTTCCGGTCGGACACTGTCCCGTAAAGTGTGTAAGTTAAAAAAATAGGGGTTTGCCTTTTTAATTAAAGTTGAACCCTTTTTTCAAA
>NZ_JASMRH010000002.1:0-240741 GCF_041431385.1 Flavobacterium sp. Arc2
ATAATCAACTATGATTTCAGGTAATAATAACTTGATAAGTTCGCTATAGGAATCTTGCATTGAGACATATTTTATAAACACAAATATCGAAATTTAATATTTCCCCACAACATTTAGACTTGACCCCTGGTTTCCCAGTTGACTTAGCTATTCTTTTAGGTCCTGTTTTAAGTGCCATACAATTGTATTTTAGATTATTACCTTAACAAATTTACAAAAACAATGAATACTATATAGTTTAAATTTTAAGCTCAAACCCACCCTCAATAATAAATTTTTGAAGTAGGTTGTGAACTTTGATGTTTATTTTTAAATGACGCTATTGATGCGTCTTCTAGTTTTTTAAAATATTCTTTGGCTTTGATTTTATCCACTGTGATTTTTAGTTCATCAAAACGACCGTATTCATTGATATTAAGCTCATTTATACCTGTATTCATTAAACTAAGCAGCTTTGATTCCTCTAAACCAAGTACATTTGTGATTTTTTTTATTTGATCATTTTTTGCTTTGTATTGATATTCTGTGATATATTCTCTGAATGTTTTACCACTTTCTATTTGTGCCACTCCACTTTGTACATCGTGAATGAAAATATTTGCATATTTCTGTTCCTCTTGTGTTAGGAAAGCAAATGCTTTATGTAACTCATCAAGTGTGTTTTGTAATTCGGCAGCATCAACACCTTCTTTTTTAATGTTTTTTAGATACTTATCAAAGTGAGAATTCATGTAATCTGCATCAATTTTATCGGTTTTTATTTCAGTTAAATACCCTTCAATTTTAAACGGTATATCTGCTAATCCACCACCGCCACTAGAATTGAACAATTCCTTGTAACGAAGGGCTAATATTAGGTAGATACTTTCATCAAATAACATTTCCATTACTACTTTACTATTGCCTTCTCCAAATTCGAATTTCAGTTTCTTCCAATTAAAACCTTGAATTTTGGTCGCTTCTAAATAATTATTAAAGTCCTTGAATAATGATGCATAACTTACATTTTTATTCTTTTCTTACCGTTAAATCTACACTCTTTCCTTTATTAAACATTCAGATTAAGTTAACAAGTTAATTAACTATTAATTCAAATTTAAAGCCTTACATCAATTAAAATACAGTTTTTTAACCTCTAGCATGCTTACTATATTTTTTCATCAAATTAATACAGTTACCGCTTATTCCTGTTGCCATTCAGTTATTACTTCTCGTTTTGCACTTAAAAATGATTCCTTTTATTTTGTAGAATAATTAATCCCTAAATCATTTTCTATTATGAAAAAAATTACCCTTATTGCTTCGATGATCACCCTATGTGTCGGTTTTTCATCAACAGCTTTTGCACAAGTAACAGCTTCTGCACCTACTCATGCAACTGTTGTTGCTCCAATTTCCATTGCACTAGACACAGACATGAATTTTGGAAACTTAGCCGTTTCGTCTACTGCTGGTACGGTAATTTTAGCACCTGATAGTGGTCGTACTAAAACACTTGGAGCTACATTACCTGCAACACCAGGCACAGTGACTGCAGCTCAATTTACAGTAGGTGGTGAGGCTGGTTACACTTATATCATTACATTGCCTACTGAGGACTTTACTATTACTAAAGCTACAACTCTTGAAACGATGACTGTAAATGCTTTCAGCAGCACCCCAGATGCAACTACAACTCCTACAATAGGAGGTGGTTCTGAGATTATTCTTGTTGGGGCAACTTTAAACGTTGGCGCAAATCAAGTTGCCGGTTTATATGAAAACGCAACAGGTTTTGATGTGACAGTAAACTATAACTAAGACTGTTAAAAGGGTACTGCCAGTTATGCAGTGCCCTTTTTTTTATTGCTATCCCTTCTTTAAAGGCGGAATGAATGAAGCAAGACCCCATATGAAAGAGAAAACTTTACTGCTGTTGCTATTTTTTTTACCATTTTCCGGCTCCTTAATGGCGCAAGTTCCAGTCTCCATTTTGAAAAATACGGACATGAATTTTGGCACCATATCGGTTTCATCCCGTGCTGGTAGTGTCGTTTTGTCAACTTCCGGGTCAAGAACGTCTTCAGGCGGGATATTCCTGCCGGCCTTTACCGGAACTGTTTCTGCGGCTCAATTTATAGTATCAGGCGAGCCTAATTACACCTATGCAATTACGTTACCTACAGATTTCTTACTTTATGAATCTGGAGTTGGCCCTGCATCCATGATTGTTAATGCTTTTACCAGTATACCTTCTGCCACTGGTTCTTTGACAGCTGGCACAGAAACTGTCTTTGTTGGAGCGACGGTAAATGCCGGAGCCTCCCAAACTGCAGGTTCATATACCAATGCCGCTGGTCTTGAAGTGATAGTGAATTACAACTAGTACTACGAGAAGGCTGTCAGTGTTTCGCACATTTCTTTTTACTCCTTATAAACCATTGCTGTCAATACTAAAATTGAAAGCTAAAATAATCAATGACTCCCCATGAAAGAGAAAGTTTTACTATTGTTACTATTATTTTTATTCTTTAGCTGTCCGGTAATGGCGCAAGGGAATTTGATGATTTTCCCAAAACGCATCAGCTTTGACGGCATCCAAAACAGGATGCAAATTATCAACCTGTCTAATGTCGGGAAAGATACCACCACCTATAAAATGTCGTACAGCCAGATAAAAATGGATGAGGACGGCAAATTTATTTCTATCGAAGAACCGGAACCCAATCAGCGCTTTGCGTCTCCCTATCTTCGGTTTTACCCCCGCACGATTACTCTTGCTCCTAATGCATCGCAAACGGTAAAAATACAGCTGATCAAAACTAATGGACTGGAACAGGGAGAATACCGTTCCCATCTATATTTTCGTGGCGTCCCTAAAAACAAGATTTTAGAGAAAGAAGGGCTCACCCATAAGCCAGAAAACTTAAGCATCAGTATAAAGCCGGTTTTTGGAATTTCGATTGCTAATATCATTACCATCGGAGAAGCCACCACAACCGTAGCGCTATCAAATTTGGCAGTGCAACAGTCCGAAGAGGAAATTATCCTTTCCTTAGATTTTAATCGCAGCGGCAACAACTCCTGCTATGGCGACATACAGATCAACCATATTTCTGCTGCAGGAATCACCACCAGCGCAGCCACTATCAAAGGTTTTGCCGTGTACGCTCCTGGAAATTTGCGCAGAACAAAAATAAAACTCATTGCTACCTCAAATATTGATTACACCAAAGGACAGCTTAAGGTCATTTATTCCACACAAGACAAAGGCGTGAAATATGCTGAAGCTAGCCTGCGTTTATAACATCCAAAAATACATAAGCCATGTATTCCTTACAGATACGTTTATTTGTTTTACCGCCCGTCACAATAGCTCTTCCTGAAACGGATCCCTTAATTGCTGCAGTATGTCTTAATGAAGACGGTCTGTTGAAAGGCAGAATATAATGGGTGAGTGTATCCCTAAAAAACGTATTCCACTCAGCAAGTGGATTTATTACTACGGATTGTTTAGGCAAAATTCCGCTGTCCTTTTATTTCTATTCATTATCCTATTAGCATGTGTACCTTCTTCTGCCAGCGCACAAGAACCCGCCTGCGATGAAGTACTGCTGACCCTTCAGATGAAATACATGGGTAGTACTGAGCTGCCCTCGATAATCTGTGGCGGGGAAGTGTTTCTTTCGGTACCCGATATTTTTGATTTTTTAAAGATTAAAAATACCACTAATGCCAGTTACAGCAGCATTGAAGGTTTTTTTATCCAACAGAAGAACACTTTCAAAATTGATGAAAACACCAATCAGATAACCTATAAAGATCAGATAATTCTGCTGAACCCGGGCGATTTGTTCCGTACCAATACCAATTTATTCCTGAGATCCGTCTATTTTAATACGGTTTTTGAGCTCGAAAACAACTTCAGTTTTAGTAGTTTGTCCGTTTCGATGTCCTCGAAAATGGAACTTCCGGCCGTCAAGGAAGCGCGTATCGCACAGCTGCGGACCAATATCAACAAAATCAAAAACGAAGTTACTGCAGATACCACCCTAGTCAGGGACACACCCCTGTTTCATTTTGGAACAGCCAACTGGTCTGTGAATGCCAATCAGCAGGCGAATGGCTTCCGTTCTGAAAGACTGCTTTTAAATTTGGGTGGCATGCTAGCCGGAGGGGAATTGACAAGTTCCCTTAATTACGGCAGCAACCAGCCTTTTGTTTTAAAAAACCAACAGTACCGATGGCGTTATGTCAACGACGACAATAAATACATAAACCAGATTACGCTTGGAAAAATAGCGGCACCGTCAACAGCCACTATTTTGCATCCGGTTGTAGGTGGGCAAATCACCAATGCGCCCACCCGAATCAGAAAATCTTTTGGCACCTATACCTTAAGCGACCACACCCAAGCCGATTGGATGGTGGAACTCTATATAAACAATGTTTTGGTCGATTACGTAAAAGCGGATGCTGATGGCTTTTTTTCCTTTAATGTTCCGCTGATGTATGGCCGCACCGAAATTTCGCTACGGTATTACGGCCCCTGGGGTGAAGAACAGGTTTCAGGCAAAAAATTTGTGATTCCTTTTCAATTTCTTCCCAAAAAAGAATTCGAATACGTCCTGAGTTCTGGAATCATACAAGATGGCAAGAACAGTCCTTTTGCTAATGCAAAAGTAAACTACGGTCTTTCTAATTATATCACCTTAGGAGGCGGGATGGAATACGTTTCTTCTTTAAAAAATAATAAAACCATCCCGTTTTTCAATTCGTCGGTGCGTGTATCGTCTCAATTATTTATTTCGGGAGCCTACTACCCTAAAGTTATGTACAACGGATTACTGAACTATACCGCTGTCAACAACCTCCGGTTGGAGTTGAATTATACAAAGTATGACAAAAAACAACACGCCGTTCGTTTCAATTATTCCGAAATGCGCAAGGCCACCCTTTCCTACCCCATACATACCGCTCATTTTTCGGGTAATTCCCGATTGTCCGTGCAGCAAAATTTGTTTAACACCCGGAAACACACTACTGCAGAGCTTTTATTGTCCGGGTCGGCCTATGGTTTAAATTTTAATTTTACCACCAATTCCTTTTTTACCGATTCCAATAAACCGTTCCTTTACAGTAATCTGTCCACTTCTCTCCGGCTCCCTAAAGGCTTTGTTTTTATCCCTCAGCTAAGATACGAATACAACGCTGACGGCATCACTTCATTAAGAGCAGAACTAAAAAAACAAGTATTCAAGAAAGGCTTTGTTCAGGCTTCTTTTGATCGTAATTTCAAGATCGGCGGCAGTTACCTGCAAATAGGTTTTCGATATGATTTCGAGACGATAAGAACTGGATTTTCAAACAGTTTTACCAAAAACCAGGCTTCGTTTTCTCAGTCGGCTAGCGGCAGCCTGATTTATGAGCCCACAGCAGATTTTATATATTTTAACAATAAGACAAGTGTAGGAAGGGCAAGCATGAAATTCATTCCTTTTTTAGATATTAACGGCAATGGAAAACGAGATACAAACGAACCTCTAGTAATAGGCTTGCAAATTAAATTGAATGATGGCAGACAGATTAACGCCAAAGACGGAACCACAGTAATTACAGAATTAGAACCATACATAAAAAACCATGTGCAACTCAACACCACCAATATCAATACTATTGCGTGGCGGGTAATCAACAAAACGTTAAATGTCACATTAAACCCCAATCAATTAAAAATAATTGAAATACCTGTTGTTGTGGTAGGAGAAGTTGGAGGAACTGTTAGCATAAATAAGAATGGCAGACTCATTGGAACTGGTGGTTTGAAAATCAATATTTATGATAGTGACCATATTCTTACCACAACCATTCTTTCAGAACCTGACGGGTATTTTAGTTTCCTGGGGTTAAAATCGGGCAACTATTCAGCAAAAATAGATTCGCTGCAATTACAAAATTTACAAATGAAGGCAGAGCCCGCTAACGCCCCATTTGAAATTGACAACGCAGCGGATGGAGCCATCGTGGACAATATTGAATTTGTGCTGCATAAAGAAAAAATTGAAAAATCGGAAACTGAAACGATTCCGCTGAATAATCCAGGTAAAACAGCAGCTGTTCCAGTTTCTGAAAAAACAGCTGATAAAATACAACATAGTCAACAAGTTGTTTATAGAGTGCAACTGCTGTCATCTACAATACGACTCCCGCTAAACTATTTTTGGTTTAAAAATAAAAAAGAAATAGTTGAATACCAACATCATGGCGTCTACAAATATACTTGGGGCTCAAGCAGCTCACACACCGAAGCAAACAAAATTAAAAACAAGTTACGCTCAGAAGGATATTACGATGCTTTTGTAGTGTGTTTTTATGATAACAAAAGAATCAGTAGCCAAAGAAATTAACAAAAACAACACCGATACTCACTTTACAACCACTACCAAAAAATCATTATTCGAGATCTCTAAACTCAACACTTCAATTGCAGTTATTAATAAACAATAATATGAATACATTAATGGTCTATGGCATAATAATTGGAGAAATAAAAAAAACAAAGAATTCTAAAAAAACTCACTCCCACTAATAGTAACCTCACAGAGTATATATTATCACAGATTAAGGGTTCAACGCCCTTATGATAAGCTAGACTTAATCTAATAAATTAAAAAAAACATATCCAACAATTAATTAATGAAGATCAACTAGCATATCTCAACAATCGATTTTATTTAAATTGAAGTAGTGCTTATTCAAAATCAATACAATCACAGTTATATCCGTTAAACATCGATTATACTTGAATAACATTCGACTATTACTTTTGTCTTTAAATAAATCATCTAATTACCGTTTTACAAATTAAACCTTTAACTTACCCCCCTACATTTCACTACTTTTTATTTAAATAAAGCACTGTAATACAAATTTTTACATTTTTTTACTTATCTAATTAACTTCGAATAAGACCCATTAAATCTAGATACGAGCCAATGACCCCTATAAATGCAATAATCATATCCGAACAAAAAGACACTTTAATAATTTTAAAAAAATTTGAAGAAGAAAATTTTATGATTATAAAAATCATTGCTGACGCAACATCGATAACTGATGGAATCAACATAATAAAGTTGACAAAACCAGACGTCATTTTCTTAGATATTACAGTAAAAGATGATACTTTTTTTGAAATGCTCGAACAATTAGACTTTTGCATTCCAAAATTAATATTCATCTCCGACCAAGAACATTTTGCACTAAAAGCATTTAAGTACAATGCAATTGATTTTATCCTAAAACCCATCGATTTTAATACTATTATTTTAGCTGTTTACAAGGCTATCAAAAGAATTGGGATGGAGCGCTCTTATCAAAATCAAAAAATTAATGATATCAACATTTTGAACTCCTTTAATCAAACTAATGAATATTTAGCTGTTTCATCATTAGATAAAGTTGAACTGATCAACATGTCAGAAATAATTTATTGTAAAGCAGATGGAAAATACACTTATTTTATTCTGCTTAATGGAAAAAAAATATTATCTACTAGAAATTTAGGGGAATACAGTAAAATTCTAGATAATAACTACTTTTTTAGAATCCATCATTCTTACATTATTAATCTTCGACATATCGTTAACATTTCAAAGAAAGACGGTTATTTCTGTGAATTTTCAAATGGAACTGTTTTACCAGTGGCCAAAAGACGGCAGGATGATTTTAATAAATTTATAAAGCTTAAAGAATAATAAAAAAACAAACCTATCAGATTTTTGAGTTTATACTTCCAAAAATTATTTTAAAAAGTAATAATACTTATGAAAACTAAAATATTAATTTTAGAACACGACGATACTGATATTGAATTGATTCAACACGAATTGAAAAAGGGTGGGGTCAATTATACACCAAAAATAGTGCGGACAGGAAACGAATATGAAAATGCACTTCATGATTTCAAACCAGACATCATCCTTTCAAATTATATTCTCCCGTCTTTTGGCGGCATTATCGCATTTGAGTTAAAAGAAAAGCTAGCGCCACAAACGCCTTTTATTTTTGTTACCGAATCCATTGGTGAAGAAAAGGCTATTGAACTTATCAAAAACGGAGTTACCGATCTAGTGTTAAAAGAGAACCTCAGCACCTTAATTGATAAAGTGAACTGCGCACTAACAGCGGCTAAGCAGATCCTATTGAATCAATCCAAAAAAAAACGCACGGAAGAATTATGTAAAGATGAAGCCAAATTTAAGGCTTTGTTTGAAAATAGTATAGATGGAATCCTCCTTACTGTAACTGATGGGCAAATTCTAGCAGCAAACCCTGCAGCCTGTGAAATTTTTCAAAAGACCGAACAAGAAATTATTGATGCCGGAAGATACGGCATTGCAGATAATAGCGACCCTCGGTTAGAACCAATGATAAAAGAACTCCAACGCACAGGAAGGGTAACAGGAGAACTTACACTCATTCATAAAGATGGCACTAAGTTCCCTGCTGAATTAACTTCAGCAGTATATAAAGATAGTAATGGCGAAGAAAGAACGTCCATGATTATACGTGATATAACAAAACACAAACAGGCAGCCGAAAAAATTAGTAACACTACTAATTTTTTACAGCAGGCATTAAATGATCTTAATAAAACCTTAGATTTCTCACTAGATCTGATTCTCTCCTATAATGAAGATGGAAAGATTGTACGTATAAATAAAGCGTCAGAACTTATTTTGGGGTACCAAGCCGAAGAGTTAATAGGCCAAAACTATTTGAATTACATATTTCATGATGATGTTAAAGACGCAATAAATGCAGATATTGACATTAGAAGTGGCATGCCGTTAACTATGTTTGAAAACCGGTTTATACAGAAAAACGGGAGTGTTGTTTCTTTGCTCTGGTCTGCCGTATGGGATGATGAGTCCAAATTGAGCTATTATATCGGCAAAGATACTACTGAGAAAAAAAACTTAGAAAAAGCGTTTGAAATTGAAAGACAGCGGTGCTATGATTTGTATTCGCAGGCTCCTTCATGTATAGGTGTTTTAAAAGGGGCCAATCATGTCTATGAATTGGCAAATGAACTTTATTTACAATTAATCAATAAAAAAAACATCATTGGCAAGACCATAAAAGAAGTATTGCCTGAACTGGAATCACAAGGGATTTTTAAATTTTTAGATATCGTTTATCAAACGGGCGAAACCTTTTCAGCCAATGAAATGCTAGTGAAATTTGATCCACATGGAAACGGAAAACTAGTAGATACCTATTTAAATTTCATTTATCAGGCACATAGAGATACGGACAATAATATTGACGGTATTCTTTTCTTTGTCAATGATGTGACGGAGCAGGTCCTATCAAGAAAAAAAATTGAGGAGAGCCTAATGCGCTATACTTCCCTTATAGAACAAGCAAGTGATGCAATTTCTATTATTGACCCATTCAGTAAAATTATTGAAGTTAATCAGTACGCGTGTGATAAGTTAGGCTATTCCAAAGAAGAGTTTATAGCACTTTCAATTGATGATCTTTTTTTAAAAGAAGACCTTATGGCAAATCCTTTGAAAAAGGATGAATTAAAAAAAGAAAAAATTATCCGAAGCGAACGAAGATTTAAAAGAAAAGACAATACTTTAATTGAGGTGGAATTATCCGCAAAAATAATGGAAGATGGAAACACGATCCTCATTGCTCGTGATATCACCGAACAAAATCAAGCACAGCACGCCCTTAAGGAAAGTGAAAAAAAATACCGCCTTCTCTTTGAAAACAACCCGATGCCAATGTGGGTCATAGATTCAAATACGTTTAGATTCTTAGATGTAAATGAAATGGCAATCCTCCAATATGGATATAGCCGCGAGGAATTCCTTTCCATGACCGCCCTAGACATAAGACCAGAGGAAGATAAAGAGCGTTTCAGACGACAAGCTAATAAATCTTTTGAAAGTAACGGAGCAATTAATAGTGAGCAAATATGGAATCATCGGAAGAAAGACGGAACTATTATAGTAGTTGAAATCGTCGGCCAAGAAATAATATTTGAAGGATCCTCAGCACGACTTATTCTTTCGAGCAACATCAGCGAGCGCAAAATAGCAGAAGACAGTCTTCTACAAAGTGAATCCAGGTTAAAAGAAGCCCAGACAATAGCTCATTTTGGAAGTTGGGAACTTAATCTCAAAACAGGAATATTTCTATGGTCTGATGAAAAATGCTATATATATGGGCTTTCACCCGAAGATAACAAACATTCATATTCCAGCATGTTATCCTTTATCCATCCTGACGATATCAATCAAGTAATGACGACTATATTGAATGAATCACAAGGAACATTGTGCAATATTGTTTTAAATTACAGAATCGTTTTAAAAGACGGGACAATAAAACATATCGCTTCAGAATCTAAGTTTGAATTCGACCAAAACGGAAAACCGATCAAACTATTTGGTATATCAAATGATGTAACCGAAATAAAATTAGCGAAATTACAACTAGAGCAGCAAAATAAAGAACTTGCCTACCAAAACTTTGAAAAAGAATCCCGTGCAAATGAATTATTAATTGCCAATAGAGAACTTGCCTTCCAAAACTCGGAGAAAGAGGATCGTGCAAATGAATTAATAATTACCAATAGAGACCTCATCAAAACAAATATAGAGCTGGATCGTTTTGTCTACAGTGTATCCCACGATTTACGTTCACCTCTTACGTCCATCCTTGGGCTGATTTCTTTTATTGAAGAAGAAAGCGAGGAAGCAGATACTCTTGAACATGCAAACATGATTCGGAACAGTATAAATCGTCTGGATGAATTTATAAAAAAAATTCTTAGCTATTCTCGAAATAACCGCACTGGTCTGGAAATAGAACAGATTCCGTTACAGAAAACTGTTATTGATATTGCACATTCACTTCAAAGTATGAAAGAAGGAAAAGGGATTAATTTTATAATTGATATCGAGGAACAACAGCCATTTCATTCCGATAAACTCCGTTTTAACACCATACTGGTTAATCTTATTTCCAACGCAATAAAATACCACAAAGATGAAAAATCAAACAGATATATAAAAATAGTAGGTCAGTCAGACCATGAAATATTACAAATTACCATAGAAGATAACGGGATTGGGATAGCTCCAGCATATCACTCAAAAATATTCGAGATGTTTTTTCGCCTTTCTGGTACCAAGGATGGATCCGGCATAGGTTTATATATAGTGAAGGATACTCTTGGAATCCTGCAGGGTACTATAAAAATTCACTCGGAAGAAGGTGTTGGAACAGCTTTTACTATTACTTTAAAAAATTTAAAAAAATGAAAAACGAATTACATCCAAAATTTGAGAGAGTAATGATTATAGATGACAATATTATTGATCTCTATATTGCATCACGAATAATTATTAAAAATAATTTCGGAAAAAATGTGCTGAAATATTCAGCTGCACAAGAAGCCCTAAAGTTTTTGCAGGACAATCATGACAACATTTCTATTCTACCACAGATAATTTTTATAGATATATACATGCCACTTATGTCGGGATTTGAATTTTTGGAAGCCTATGATAAATTACCATCCAATTTAAAGAATTATTGCAAGACATTCATTATTTCATCAACCATCGATGATCTTGACATCGCTCGAGCAACCAGCGATAAAAATGTAGTTCGCTTCCAAGTAAAGCCTATCAATAAGGCATTTCTTGACCGTATTAAATTAGCTAATAGTTGATATTCTTAGTTTAATTCATAATTGGAAAACTCAAATATTTAAATTACAACTTTTGAATAATTTATTTTGGATTTTAAATATCTGGACTTAATAGAAATTATAACTCTCTGAAATCGAAGCAAAACATAAAAATATTATATTTTTCAAGTTGTGAGACAGATAAAAGCCTGGCCTCACCATCAGGCTTTCGTATAAATTCGGGAAAACCCTGATAGGTATCGGGGCAAGCCGAACTCGATTTTATGCTGAACTCGATTCAGTATTATTTCTTTTTTGACTTTGTTAATCCTTTTAAAAGGAGCGAAACCGTAAAACTGATAATGGCTCCTACAATTGCCAGAGTAATAGTTTTTACAACATCTTCAGAAACAATATTGGAGATTACACTCAATAAAGTCCAGGATGCAGTTCCGATTTGTAAGGCATTATTTGATTCCATCTCTAGGTAAATTTTCATTGTCTTTCCGCATTCTATTTAGGAGATCCTCTTCTGATTTCGCATCATCATCAACTGTCATTTGACTCACTGCAGAAAGCACACCTCCAGCACCTGCTAGATAACCCGCAACACTTACAACAACTGTTGGTAAAACCACCGGTGCGGCAATAACACTGCCAATTAGGGCCAATAAGACCAAACCAATACTTCGCAATACCCTGAAAAAATTCGGAGTGGGCGATTTTGTTCTTTCTACTACATTCATAATTTATCTGCTTTTATTTCAGCCCTATCATCCTGCGCGGAGTCGAAAGATTAGATTGAATCCTTATTTTCACTTCTTCGTTGCGTCCCACGGCAGCGTAGACCAATGTCGTGAGCTTTTCTTATGCTATTCGGGAGGCACTGCCCCTTCCCTATTCTAGTGTATATGGTTACGGGAGCGATACAGCCCAAAAGTTCTTTTTTGGCATCATTGGCAGGATGGATTAATATAAAATCTCGTCTTGGAACATTTTGTAAATGTATATGCCATTTGAATTTAGGACTAAACCACTTCTGCAAAACGTATTCTCCTTCGGGAATACAAGAAATCCACCTTTGGTTTTGCAACTAAGGCAACTCGATGGTATCACAAACTATAGTGCCGTTCCATTCTAAAGCTCCTTGTGTTCCCTCGGGAAAACAGGTCTTATTTAATACCAAAACCATCTTACAGACCGCTTACTTTTACCAATGCCAATGGATTTTACGCCCCATTTTTCAATGGATACATTCTACCATTTACTTCCTGATAAAACTCCACTCCCAAAGCCAAAAACAAAGGACTTACACTATTTGGAGTCACTGAATTAAAATGATTGATGGCAATTACTGGAGTGGAATGCCATGGCTGGATAGCTGTCTCTAAACTGGAAACAATGAAAGTTTCCTCCTCAAAATTAATTTCGGTTGCCGCAGAAATGATTTTATAATGAGTTGTCTCACTTGGAGTAGCAATCATATTGGCAGGAACAAAAGGATCAACGGAAGCTGAAATTTCACCAATAGCTCTATCAATTGGCCCCACAAATGGAACAAACAAAGTCCTACCTAATTTTCCAGTAATATTGAAATCAAAACCCACAAGCAATTCTACTTCGCCATCAATTACATTACGTGATCCTCTTTCGTTCACTAAATCTGCTTGGATCACTTTGACCATGGATTGGGTCAATCGACTCACCATTCTACTTTCGGCAGAATTGATAAGTAAGGTTCTAAATGCTGTTCTCAACATTTTCCCAGTCTTCCCTGCTCTACCGAATTCGGCTCCGTTTTCACGCATTCTCTGGAACGCAGGATCAGTTGCAATTCTTTTCGCAGCGAGTCCTCCTTTTTCACGGGCCAAATGCCCGTCTTTGGTTTTGTAAAAGGTAATATCCCCGATAGTACCTTTAAATTTAATTATGCCGTTCTGTCTTGCTATAATTCCTCAAATTTTAAATTAATAAATGTTTCAAATTCTTACAATGATCTTCCTGTTGCAACATGTATTGATTGATTACTAACAAAGATGAATTGAATTTCAATACGAAATTATAAGTGCTGCTCCATATGGCGGACAGCGGTAAAAATGGTAGAAATCGATCTAAATGTCAGTTGGTATTCAGAATAAACCATATACTACAACTATATGCTTTTACATATAAAACACTATGTTTGCTAAAAATCAATGCAAAAGCATATGACGATGAAGACATTAGCCAGTTTTGTAAAAGAAAAAAGGAAATGAAGTAAACCTTACCCAAGAAGCTTTTGCGGAACGCGCTGGAGTGGCACTAACTGTTGTTCGTAAAATAGAACAAGGTAAAGAAAACCTGAATCTCGAAAAGGTAAACCAAGTACTAAAAATGTTCGGACGTACCTTGGCAGCAGCCAATACAAGAGAATTATTAAAAACAGACAATCCTACACAATAAACAATAAGTTCCAATCATTTTTTTTTGATTAATTTTACTCCACTACAGTCTGACAAATAGAATTTTAGAATCAACCAAAGCCTGATCAAAGTAATAGATAAAGTATGAGAACAGAAACCAAAAGATTATGCATCTACCCGAAAGACATACAGCGCATAACTGGGAAGAGTTATCGTCAAAGCATAGACTGTTGCAAAACATCAGAAAGGAGCTTAATAAGCTCCAAAACGAATTTGTGTCAGTAGAGGAATTCTTCCAATACACCAGTCTAAAAATGGAACAGGTCGAACTTTTGATAATTGTTTAGAAATTATTTTTTAAGCTATCAAATTTTGAACGGTCAGCTATTCAAATAGTCCACTTAACCCGTTCATTTTTAGCGCCATTTTTTGTTGTTTTCTTGCATCGTTCTCGATAAAAAAGTAGTTTTATAAAGCATTTTTTAATAAAATATAGAAACGTTGCTGTAAGACATCGTAAAGTCTTCTTTTAGCATCTTTTCGCTGCAGCACTAATTTTACATAGAATTAAATATCATTTAAGAAAAATTGACTACCATTTTCATTTTTCCCTATAATTTGACGGGGGCTTTCTACCATAGTACATCACTGCTTTTATATCTCTCCTATTTTTATTTGACTACTTAAAAAGCAAATTTTAAGGCTAGAAACCACTAGTGCCAGCTTAATATTGTGGTAAAACTTCCTACTAAATGTTGAAAAAGGTCTACTTTAAGAGCTTACTTAGCTAAGAATATAATAGCACAGGAGTAAGTACTATCTTTATTAAGGAGTAGGCTATCAAGATGTCTACAATAGGCAAAATAAGGACTCTCAAATCAGCCCTACCCCCTTTATAGTATATAATATGATTCCGAATTTATCTTTAGGGCGCCTTTATATTTGCGGGCATCAGTTTGTCCAATTGCCGTTCTAGTCCCTTCCTTACAGACAGATGCGCCAAGGCCAGGTAAAATGCAATGCACCGATACATTATCAAATATTGGCCCCAAGTGTGCAAAACGGCACTCATACCAATTTGGAATTCTTTCTTTCTTTCTTTCTTTCTTTCTTTCTTTCTTTCTTTCTTTCTTTCTTTGTTTCTGCCAAAACTGCTTAAAGTAGCCCAAGCCGACTCAAAAAAGATATCATAAACCGCTAATTATATAATATTAAAAACAATTGTATAACATTCTCTATGTAAAGTTTTGTATCTTTAAAGTAATGGTAAAGAACCGTTGTCTATCAAAAGTGAAGAAATTTAACGACCGCTTACTAGAAGTAAAGCAGAGCTATAAAACATTTTAAATTTACGTAACTTGAATGAGTATAATCATAAAAGAAAAATAATGAAAACTAAAATGCAATTAGAACAAAGCATCATAAAGATTACTACTACAATTAAACAAGAATATCCAGAGCTATCAAAATTTATTATTGAAATGCCCGATAACAATTCGGAGAGTGAGGAAGTAACCATCAAAAGCCTTGAAGAGTACTATGATTCTTTAGAAGATCTTCTGAATAAATATGCAAAAACGCATAATGAAACGGAAATCAAAGAAATTCCTAAAACACCTGAATATGCAGACTTACAAATCTATCCGCCTTCTGAAGATATTTATCAACAATTAAAGGAAGAAAAGGATTTGAATCCAGAAGATATTACAAAAAAGAAAGCACCAAACGAAAAGGAACGAACTTGGAACGAAAAGGACTTTAAACATGTAAAAACAGGTGCTGATTTAGATGTTCCAGGTTCAGAGCTAGACGACCAACAAGAAAATGTGGGAAGCGAAGACGAAGAAAACAATTATTACAGTCTCGGCGGAGACAACCATAATGATTTAGACGAAGACAAAGAATAATATATAAAATAAAACAATTATGAAAATTCAATTCAACACAGACAAAACAATCTCTGGTGACGAAAATCAAGAAGACTATTTTACGTCCTTGATCGCCGAAAAGCTAAACCGATTCCAATCCCATATCACCCGAATAGAAGTGCATTTATCAGACGAAAATGGGAAAAAAGAAGGATATAATGATATACAATGCATACTGGAAGCTAGAATAGAAGGCAGAGATCCAATAGCGGTTACCTGTGACGCCGATACTGCCAAAAATGCTGTGTCAGGTGCCATAGATAAACTAAAAACATCTCTAGAGACCATTCTTGGAAGGATACAAAATCATGAAAGATAAAATTAGGTGAACACATATAGGAAATAGAGCACTCGATTGAAAAGAATTGGCGAACTTTCTAGCGAGAGCTTTGCTATGTAAAAACTGTAATTTATATAAAAAGAAAAAATGCACTATGAATATTTACGACTCATAGTGTTAGGATTAGCGTAAATTCTTTGAAGTACATTTTAGCACTAGACAATTCTGCTAAACGTATCCTCCTTATTGATCATTATGCACTAGCAATTTTTAGTGCTTATTTAAGCTTATCCCATCCTAACTAAAAATAACAGCAAAGGATTTATCAAAGAGCTGTTTGTAAAGTGCGAGAGTATCCTCACGATTTTGCGTGAACGCATAAAATCGCTTGTGAATCAGTTCCCTTATTTAGGCACGAGTAATTCTATAAAAGTCCCTCTAAAAAAAAACGGAAAAATGGCCTGCTTTTTAAATTCGTAGTTAAAAGAATAATAACTGAATGAATCACAACGATTACCACTGCAATCCTATGCCCCTTTTATAAGATGCAAAGAATTACTTCTATGGATTCTAATAATCCTATATGAATTAAAAAAAACAGGTAAAAAAAGAAATACCATTAGACACTCTAAGTAACCATTTTGTATCCCTCATCATTCATCCAAAAAACTAGAGGTTGCGATGCACACACCTTCTCAAGGTGTCAAACTGTCTAAAAACCTAAATCAAGTCTCTAAGAGTTGCATATTTGATATTTTCTTTAAGAAGGGTGTCCGAAAATAAAAAATAAATAAACAGGTTTTTAGAAGAACTGAAGTCGGCAATAAGTGTAAAAAAAGGGACAAAGCAACAGATTAATGAAAAATTATACCGTGAGTCTCAAATAAGAATAAAAAAAAAGCACAGCGACCGTGTTAAAAAAATAGATTAAACAGTTTATAAAAATGAGTAATTCTACAAAAAAATAAGTTTATGGTCGGCAGTTGGAATTGGCATTGGAACCATGATTGGTGCGGGAACATTTGCCCTTATGGGACAGGCCAGAGCAATTGCAGGAAAAGCGGTTTACATCTCATTCATTTCAAGAGGCCTTGAAGCTGCAATTAGTGGGTACTCCTTAGTAAATTTACAAGTCCCTCTAAATTAGAGGCTATTAAAGCTAAATTCTATTTATTTAAAGGAATCTGAACAAGCAAATAAGACGGATATTAATTTTATAAAGAGGAATAACATTGAAAAGGAAAGCATCACCTTTAGTCAATCACGGAATATAAAAAACTAATCCAAACAATGTCTTTAATTCATAGTATCTAAAAATTATATCGGAAATCCTGTCCAATTCCCTACTCTTTTGTTTCTTTTTGCTGTCTTTAATCTAACAAGGAAACCATTGGAACCATAGCCTTTCGGGAGTGAACTCTTTCGAAAACGATTACCACGCCAAATTAGTATGTGGCACTACTGAGGGAAATCAGCAGACACCTAAAAAGCTTGATACAACTATTTCATTCGAAACAATTCTTTTAAATACACCTATCAAACAACAACTAAAAAAAAACCTTACCAGACAATACTTCACCTCAATTATTCTATCTTTAGATTCAAAATATATACCTGCTTGAAAGAAAAACTCAAACAACTAGAATTATTTCTAAAAAGTTCCAGCTTTGACCGAGGAATTCGGATTGGATTTGGGATTGCTGTACCCCTTGCAGTGCTGCATCTTTTAGGGTATTTTGAATATGCTCCAGCTGTTGTTGTCGGTGCTTTTTTAAATGCGCCAGGCGACATTCCGGGCAGCACTAAACGTAAAGTCAATGCCATTTTAGTCAGTATTGGATTAACGATGGTTATTACAGCTATAATTCTATTTTCAAAACCTTTCCTACCCCTTTTATTGTTGGCAATTACAGTCATTACGTTTGTTGTGTCGCTGCTTTCGGTTTATGGTTTTAGAGCGTCTTTAGTATCCTTTTCTGGCTTGTTGGCAATGATAATAGCAATTGCCATTCAAAAAGAAACAGCGTATGATATTTTAGTTCAAGTTGCCTTAATGGGAGTTGGAGGTCTTTGGTATTTGGTTGTATCCTTTGTTTTTCAAAAACTTGCGCCTATAAAAGATCAGAATCAGCTATTGTCAGATACGCTTCTCCTTATTGGTGAATACCTAAAAATACGAGCCAAATTATTAACAAAGAAAAGCAAGCGTGACGAACACCTTAAACAAAGCTTCGTCCTGCAACATCAAATCAACGAAAAGCAGGAAACACTCCGAGAAACACTGCTTACCATACGCAAACGTTCTGGACGTTCGCATTATGAAGAAAAGCAACTATTAATCTTACTCTCTTCTATTAATATCTTCGAATTGATAGAAGCAAAACATTTGGATTATAAAATGATCGATACTATTTTTGGCAAGCGTAAAGAATTTCTAAATGCTTCAAAAAATCTGAGCAATATCATGGGCAACCACCTCATCCGTTTGTCTGAATTATTGATTCAAAATGATAAAATACCAAATAAAGATATTCTATTAAGTGCATTAGCAGAAGCCAACGAATCTATCAAAAATTACGTCGATACCGTCAAATTACCTGAAGCGCGTGAAGGTGCTTTAGTATTGAGAAATCTATACGATTACCAAGAGCAACTGCTACAAGAAATCAGAGTTATTAGACGTGTAATGGCCAATGTCAAAGAGGCTTCCAAAGTATCCCTAAAAAGACAAGATTCGAGTCAGTTTTTAACGCTCCAGGAATACAGACTGAATGTCCTTGTTCAAAATTTCAGTTTGGATTCCACCATGTTTAGACATTCATTGCGCCTAACCATTGCGATAGTATTTGCCTATCTGTTAGGCTTTCTTTTTGACATCCAAAACACCTATTGGATTTTGCTGACCGTCATTGTTATTATGCGACCTAGCTATGGTCTAACCAAAGAGCGATCGAAAGATCGTATCATCGGCACACTCATTGGTGCGGCTATTGCTGTTGGTATTGTGCTGCTTACTCAAAATGTAGTGGTTTATGCCGTATTGGCATTTGTTTCATTGGTATTCGCATTTGCATTGATTCAGCAGAATTATAAGTTTGCCGCCGCATTGATCACCATTAGTATCATCTTTGTGTATTCCTTCATCAATCCTAATGCCTTTGAAGTGATTCAGTACCGCGTCATCGACACTATCATTGGAGCCACTATCGCTGTCGTTGCCAATTATATACTTTTGCCAAGTTGGGAAGCCAATAATCTAAAACAGGTACTTCTGAACGCTTTAAAAATGAACAAAGAATATCTTTTAGCAACACAAGAGTTGTATCAATATCCTTCTAAACACAAACTCTCCTATAGTTTAGCAAGGAAAGAAGCATTTCTTGCCATCAGTAATTTAAATACTGCCTTCCAGCGATTGACCCAAGACCCAAAATCGAAACAGAAAGAATTTCAACTCATTTATGAAATTGTGACGCTTAACCAGACGATGGTTTCTGCCATTGCGTCCATCGGTAATTTTATCAGTAATCATCAAACCACTCCTGCTTCTATAGAATTTAATATACTCATCAAAAAGATTTCCAATACCCTACAAATGTCGTTCGATAGTTTAGATGATACGCAAATAGAGAAAAAAGTCACTAAAGAAACTGCTGAAGATGCAGAGGAAAAGTTGTTGGGTAAATACCAGCAATTATCAAATTTGCGAGATGAAAATATCAGACTAGGCCACACCGAATTAGATACAGAAACGCTTCATGGCCTTCAGGAAGCTTATTTGATTGCCAATCACATGACCTGGTTAAAATCCCTTTCAGAAAACCTACAAAAGGCAACGGAACGTTATCGTTCAGCTATTGTAGAGGACTAGTAGCAATTTTATTGGGTTTTAGTCAATAACCCCAAAGTGATTTTGAGTACTACCACAGCACTTACTCACGAACTGAATTTGGCACTTGTCAATATCATCTTTTATCTACTTTAGTACCATATTCAGTCCTCACCCTATTTGATAACTTAAATTGCCTAAAGACGAAAAAATAAATAACTCATTAATTATTAAGTAGTTACCTCTTATAACTGCCGCTTTCTACTATTTGGTTTATCCTATTCCGGAATTCGAACTTCCTTTTAATTGAATATGAATTGTTTTTCTTTACAGTTAACCTCTTCATTGCCTCCATTAAGGTTGCCTCTTTTGTTTTCTGACAAACCCAATTCATTTTAGAATCAATTCGACACAACCGCCAATAAGATAGCAACGTAATGACAAACAGCAGCTGCGAGCACAAAAAAATGCCAGACAGCATGGTTGTAAGGATATTTCTTCCATAAGTAAAAAACAACACCCATAAGGTAAAGTGCGGCTCCAATTAGAATCATTGTGAGGATATTAGAAGGAATACTCTCAAAGAATGTCCGTCCGCCAACAACCATAATACAGCCCATTCCTATGTAAATTAGCGTTGAAAAAACCTTCCACTTTCCTATAAAAAAAATCTTGTAGATTATTCCTAATACTGTGAGGCCCCATAAAACCGATAGCAAGGTTGTACCAAAAGAATTAGGCATATACATAAGTAAAAACGGAGTGTAAGTACCCGCTATCAAGAAATAAATACTGATGTGATCAAGAATTTCAAGTGTGCGTTTTGCCTGAGCATGCTGGATTCCGTGGTAGAGTGTAGAAAAAGTAAAAAGTTGTAAAAAACAAAAGCCATATATAGCCGCGCCAATAATGCCAGAAGTGTTATCACTTTTAATGGCAAACGCTATTAGGATAGGAATACTTACAATACCAAAAATAATTCCAAAACCATGTACGATACTGTTTACGAGTTCTTGCCTAATTTGTATATTTGAATTCTGAGTTCGCATAAAATTGATTTGATAAGGGGTATTGTTCTAGTCCTTTTTTGTAAAATTACTCAAATCTATTCCTAACTTAGTTCTATTGGCTATATAATTTACCATTTTATTACTATCTATTTTACTTCCACGAGGTCCTCATCTTGCGACAGCTTCTAAGAAAATCTTGCATATAGTACGTCTATAGGTATGTTGTTTTTAAAAACGAATACATCTCTCTATTGAAAAACCTAAAATGACCAGAGTCATAGTAAAAAAATTTCATCACTGGATCAATACGGTTCATTCTCTTAACACTATCGCCTTGACTCTTGAATTAGAAAAAAACTGGAGTAATTAAAATTTATAATAATATAGGTATACGCATCTGAACTTTAGTCGTAGACCTGTTCTTTTTTAGACAAGAAATAGCAAGAAAGTTAATGGAATACAATTTGATTCTATTTGATTCTATTTTTTTGTTGTTGAAACTGGATTGGAAAATAAACCAGCAAATACCAAAATTTATTATCAAGTGAAGAGAGTCTCCACTCACAAACAGATTGCTAGAAATGAGAAAAGCATAAACCATTTTCACAAGTAACCCTGCGTCGTATTCATTTTTACCGCCCCCAATTTTCTTGTTATGGTAATTATGTAACTATTCCCCGTAATTGTGTAATAGCATTAACAGATTTAGTTTGTATCTTCACTAAAATCGCATTAAAGTCATACATGAAATTGTAGCGTATCCATTTAGAGCAATCAAATTGATGTATTCTTTTGGAAATGATTTCAAAACGGTTGCGGAATATTTCCGCAGACTATGTAATTAAATACGAGTCAATATTTCCATACAAACAGTTAATCCAAACACAAACAAGACAGTGAAGTCATTCAAAAAAATGACAGAGAAAACAGTTGATGCTAAAGTGGCGAAATCCCATCTAGCTTATGCCAACTGGAAAGAAACGAACTACCAGCAACGGGCTTATTTGCTAAGTAAAGTAGCTAAACTCATGCGAATCAATAAATCTGAACTTGCAAAAACTATCACCTTAGAAATGGGTAAACTCTTTTCCGAAGCGGAAGGAGAAATCGACTTGAGTGCTGATATGATTGATTACTATGCCGATAACGAAGAAGGTTTTCTTGCCGATAAAGTACTTGATCTTGAATATGGAGAAGCAATAATTCGAAATAGTCCAATTGGTGTATTGCTAGGTGTGATGCCTTGGAATTCCCCTTATTATCAAGTAGCTCTCTTTACGGCTCCCAATATTATGGTGGGCAATACCATACTGCTTAAGCATCCCTCCATAGTTCCTCAATGTGCTGCTGCTATTGAATTAGATAAAACTGAAGTTAAATTGTTACCTGAAGCGGTAACTTATAGCACGATTTGTAAAAAAACTACTATAGAGCACATTAAAATCCATTTTAGACACACCGTTAACTTCACAAAATCAGCATATTAGCAATTAATATTAGAATAATCGTTATATTTGATAAGGATAATAAAATGCCATTTTTCAGACCCATTTACTACTGTCAGTCTGGAACGGTCCCAATTTATCAGACTTACTTACAAGTTATAGTCAATAGTAATACGAGAGCAGCATTCAATTTGGTAACCTAATATTAAATATGTAACTCCATTGCTACTAAATAGATAGTAAGTATAATTTAGATAGTTTGTATATTTTTCTCTCTATCCTCAAAGAAAGAAAATGAATTAACCTCATGAAAATAAAACAATGTAAATAATTATTTAATAACTAATAAATCAAAACTATATGAATTTACTTACTAAAGACATGATGCCAGAATTATTAAGTGTCAATGAAGGAACCTGCATATCATTATATATGCCAACGCATCGTACTCACCCTGACAATCTTGGGGATCCGATACTATTTAAAAACCTTTTAAAAAAGTTAAAACAATCCCTACTCCAAAAACATTCAGAGTCAGAAGTTACAACACTCCTGGAGCCATTTGTAGCGCTTGAAAGTAATAAAGAATTTTGGAGACATACGTTAGAGGGACTGGCTGTGCTTGGTACAGTTGATATGTTCAAAACCATAAGCTTACCAGTATCAATAGAAGAATTAACCGTTGTTGCTAATAGCTTTCATACAAAACCGCTCCGCAGATATTTACAGTCGGTGGAGCGTTACAATGTGTTAGGTTTAAACCTACATGATTATCAAATTTATGAAGGAAACAGGCATTCGCTCACAGAACTGGAGCTTCCCTCAGACATTCCAAAAAATATAAATGAAGCATTGGGTTATGATTTAACCGATAAGCATACCACTGTTGCATCTTATGGTGGTGTAGGGAATCAAACCAGTGACATGCATCACGGCCAAGGTGGAAAATCAGATGAAGCGGATATCGATACCGAAAAGTTTTTTCGCTTTGTCGCAAAAACGATTAATGACAACTATTCCAGTGCTTCTGGTTTGCCACTTATACTGGCTGCATTACCAGAGCACCAGCATCTTTTTCATAAGGTAAGCAACAATCTCTCACTACTTCCAAACGGAATTAATGTAAATCCAAAGTCTATAGAACTCGATGAGCTGGTGAAAGGTGCCTGGGGAGTTATGGAGCCCTATTATAATAACACCATCGACAAAATTTGTGATGACTACCACCAAGCAAAATCACAGGGTACAGGAAGTGATAATATAAGCGAAGTAGCTACGGCAGCAGCAGCAGGCAAAGTAGATACCCTATTGATTGAAGCCGCACTCCAAATTCCGGGCATGATAATAAACGACGCAGGCAGTATTGAAAAAGGCGATTTAGCTAATCCTGAAGTGGATGATTTACTGGATGACTTGGGCGAACTGGTAACAAAAATGGGCGGCAAAGTGATGATTATTCCACATGAAAAAATGCCTACAAAAACAGGGATTGCCGGTCTGTTTCGTTATTAAAAATCAAGCAAATAATGATAATTCAAACAACTAAAAAATACTAGAAATGAAAATCTTACTAAATACAGATTATAATATATCAGGAAGTGAAGAAATGAGAGAAACTTTGAAAGCTGTAATAAAAGATGCTTTCAATAGGTTCAGTGAACATATTACTAGATTAGAAGTAAAATTCAGAGATGAAAGCAGCTATCAATATAGTAAAAATGATAGAAGAAGTGTACGAGAAGCGCGCCTAAAAGGGATGCAACCTTTAGCCATTACAAGCCATAAAGCCCCTTTTAATGGCTACATGTCATAGAGATACCGCTGAAAACGTTTTGGATGAAGAACATAGACAAAATGAAGACGGATCTTGACACTGTAATGTGTCGCTTACGAAATTAGTGACATTAGCATAAAATTTTCGCCAGAAGTTTAAGCGAAAAAGTAATTACAAAACGACCGTAAAAACTAAAAAAAGAGGTTGACCTATAAAACTAAACAAGGACAAACTCATAGACCTTTGCTCATTTGTACAAAATGACAATTCAGTAAAATAGTTTTTTGTCGTCGAATCAAGCAACCCATTTTTGAAAAATAGGGTCATAAATTATTTGAAGTTTTTTTCAAAACAAGCTTACAACTTTAAACTAAAAAGTCAAATTATACTAATTAAAAACAGGAACCAATGAAACAAGGAAAAGAAGATTTCAAATTTGTAAAAGAAGAGAAGGATAAAACACGAAACTATATTTTTAAAAAAGATAAATTGACAAAAACTACCGTCTATATTCTTGCAACTGTAATAGTTGTTTGCTTCATAGCATTCATTATAATTACTATCGATTTATTTTAATAAAATGACACTAAAAATCTCTAAATAACACAAAAGTCAGAGAATGAGAAACTCAGTACAATAAAAGATATTGATAAAGGTTCAAAAAAAAATGTATGAAAAGAAACTAGAAATCGATAAAAAAAATTGAAAAACATTACAGTTCTCCTAAGTATTACTTAGAAAAGCCAAATTATTAAAAAAAATATTATGAAAACGAATAGACTTTCAGATAAGCTTACAACCGCATTAAATGAGCAAATGACTAAAGAAGCACATGCTTCCCAAATATACTTATCATATGGTGCATGGGCAGATAACAATGGATTCGGCGGCATCGCAAATTTTCTTTTCCGACATGCAGCAGAGGAACGAAACCATATGATGAAAATACTGGAATACATATTAAACAGAGGTGCAAAGGCCATAGTTACTGCAATTCCTGCACCTACAACCGATCCCGTCAGTGTAAATAATTGTTTTGAAAAAGTATTTGAGCATGAAGTGGATAATACAAAATCCATTTATAAAGTGGTAAAAATGGCACTCGATGAAGAAGATTGGGCTTCATGGAATTTCTTACAATGGTTCGTGAAAGAACAAATTGAAGAAGAAAATCTTGCAAGCCTTTTACTGGATAAAATTAAAATTGTAGGCGGTGAAAAAGCAAACGGTGATGCACTATACCTATTAGATAAAGATTTAGAAAAAAGGTCAGGTGAGATAAGTTTGGCTCAAGATGCTACCACTACTAATCCCTAAGAAACATTCTATAGGATTAGTTAAAGGCTTGGGTTTTCTATTGATAATTTGAATCAATGTTCGAATGAAACCTGCTTAATTGTAGTAATGAACTAAATAATTAAAGCAATATAAAATAATAATATGAAACGAAGTATAAACAGTTTATTAGGCTACACCATTAAAGGAACTGATGGTGAAATTGGAAAAGTAGAAGAGTTCTATTTTGATGATCAGACCTCAACTATACGGTATATGGTGGTAAAAACGGGAGGATGGCTTTCCGAAAAAAAAGTTTTGATTTCGCCCGAAGCATTTCAAAAACTGGATTGCGAATCAAAAACACTATCTGTAAATCTTACGCAGGAAAAAATAAAAAACAGTCCCGATATTAAAACAGACAAACCTGTTTCAGAGCAACAGGAAGACTTGATTCGTGGATACTACTCTTGGCCCGGCTATTACGGAAACAGAATGTATGGACACATGGGCTTAGGCATGTGGGGATATCCGTTAGTTGAAGTAAGAGAAACAGAAAAGGAAATGATACAAAGGAAAACGGAAAAGCATACTAATGACAAACCGCATCTACGAAGCACACAAGAAGTTACAGGGTATGATATTCATGCAACGGACGGCGACATAGGCGAAGTCCAAGATTTTATAATTGATGACGTAAGCTGGAAAATCCATTTTCTTATTGTGGAAACCGGCAACTGGTTTTCGGGAAAAAAAGTGATTATTTCTCCACGTTGGATTAAAGATGTAAAATGGCAGGAGCAGACAGTTACTATTAATCACTCAAAGGAAGAAGTGAAAAACAGTCCCGAATATGATTCTTCGCAACCGATAAATGATTCATATGAGCATTCACTCAATGAGTATTACGAAAAATAAAATAATAATTATGGAAATTTTACAAGAAGCAGAAGTATTTGAAAAAGCCAAAATGAGTCATATGTCTAATAGTGATAGAGTGACAGCTTCAAGAGAAGCAAAACGACTTGTATTAGCAATCAACAAAATTTATAAGAAGACAAAAGAAGCAACCTTAATGGATGTAATGAAGCGGTTAACCATTAAGAAAAAAAGAATAGATCTTCGATTGAAAGGAAGACCTAATTCTTGAGTATACTGCTAACCCTTAATAAACAAAAACCATGGAAAATCATATTGTAAAAATAATTTCAGTGGAACTGGTAACGCATGATGTAAAGCGATTTACAATTCAAAAGCCAGAAGGTTTCAAATTCATACCGGGACAGGCAACCGAAGTGTCCGTCAATACTCCTGCACTTAAAAATGAAAAGCGACCTTTTACATTTACAAGTTTAAATGATAATAAGCATCTGGAATTTACAATTAAAATTTATGATAGTCACAACGGAGTTACAAAAGAATTAGGGAAATTAAAGCAGGGTGACGAACTTATCATCCGTGATGTCTGGGGCGCAATTGAATATAAAGGCGAAGGCGTATTCATTGCTGGTGGTGCTGGTGTTACACCATTCATTGCAATTCTGCGGCAGTTACAAGCGGATGACAAAATTGCTAACAACAAACTAATTTTCACCAATAAAACCGAAAAAGATATAATTCTGAAAAAAGAATTTAATGAAATGCTCGGCAAGAATTTCATCAACACGCTCACTAATGAAAAAAAAGAGGGGTACGAAAATGACAGGATTGACTATACTTTTCTAAAAGAAAAAATAGACAACTTTAAACAGCACTTCTATGTTTGTGGTCCACCACAATTTGTAACCGCCATTTCAGAAGCACTCACCCAATTAGGAGCGAAAACTGATACCGTAATTTTTGAAAAATAATCTGTGAGATTTGTTAAAACTGCTTTAACGATTTGCTTGTTCTTTTCTCGAATTTAGAATTATAAAAAAATTTCCTTAAAATTATATTGCGCACGATACAAACGCATCCGATAGCAATAAATCATGAAAAAAACATAAAAATGACACTAACTCAAAACCTATTTCGTCTCGTACTAGCGCTACTTTTTGTTTTATTTTTTTCTGGAAATATTGGTTAATATCTCGATAGAAAAGATGCTTTTGGTGCTTTAGATTCCGATAAGGCACGATTAATCTGGCTTTTCTTTCGAACGGTTCTAATAGCTTGGATCCTTTGCCATCAAACGTCTAGCAATCATAGAGAGATTTCACAATATAAAAAAAACACTATTAGATCTAATTGAAAAGATAAAGATTAGATAAACAGTACCGTTGATATTTGGGAACAGCTTGTCAATAATTAGCTAAATAAAGATGTTAAGTTAGCTAATCGATAGTTTTTTACAAAAGTAAAAGGCTAGATAATAAAAGATAATTAACAATAAAATATAATTGATATGAAAGCATTACAAATAGTAAAATACGGTGAAATTAAAGACAGTATATCCATCAATGAGATCGAAAAACCTTCTTTAAAACCAAATGATATTTTAGTTGAAGTTAAAGCAGCTTCGTTAAATCCCATTGATTACAAAATGGTGGAAGGTAAACTGAAGGATATGATTTCTTTAAACTTACCCAGTACAATAGGTTTTGACGTAAGTGGTGTGGTGGTCGAAAAAGGTTCAGATGTAAACAATTTCGAAATAGGAGATGAAGTATATTCCAGAGTGCCACAAGAACAAATGGGTACAGTAGCAGAATTTGTAAGTGTCAATAGTGACCTAGTTGCTAAAAAACCCAAAAATAGTTCTTTTGAAGAAGCAGCTGGATTGCCATTAACAGGACTTACAGCAATACAAGCCTTGGAGAGTGTTGGCATTAAAGAGAACGATAGAATTCTTATTCATGCAGGGTCTGGTGGTGTAGGTAGCTTTGCAATTCAGTATGCTAAAGCTAAAGGAGCTATCGTATATACGACTACCAGCAGCAAAAATGTAGACTGGGTCAAAGCTTTGGGTGCTGACCGAGTAATTGATTATAAAACGGAGGATTATAAAGAGGTTGCAAACAATTTGGATATTGTTTTTGACACTTTAGGGAATGACTACACCTTTGATGCTTTTGAAATCATTAAAGAAGGTGGAAAAGTGACCACAATAACAGGACCTCCTGACGAAGAAACTGCAAAGCAAATGGGTATGACTGATTATAAATTACCCGAACAATTATCCAAACTGATCATTGAGAAATCAGCAGTTTATAAACTAACCTGGATGCAGCCTAATGGTGAGCAGCTGAATGCCATAACAAAAATGGTTGAAAATGGGGATATTAAGCCAATAGTGGATCTGATTTATCCCTTTGATGATGCAATAGACGCCTATGAATACCTAGCTACCGGTAGAGCACAAGGAAAAGTAATTATAAGCTTATCCTAAATAGTTTAAAGTCCGAGCTCACACTTAAACTATTTGTTGCGAAATAAAATAAATGCTTAACAGGCATAACGGATATTCAAAGCTACTCGAGGCAACATGAAAGTAAAACTGTAACAAATAATTAAAAACATAAAACAATGAATATTACAAAAGTAACATTAGCGGGCAGCGGCGTTTTAGGATCACAGATTGCATTTCAAACCGCTTTTCACGGATACGCTGTAATGGTTTATGATATTAGTGATGATATTTTAGAAAAATCAAAAACTACTTTTAAGAAATTGGGAGATTCTTACAAGGATGATTTGAATGCCTCACAAAAACAGATCGATGAGACAATGGACCGATTGAGTTTTTCTTCAGATTTGGCAAAAGCTGTAGCCAATGCTGATCTGGTTATAGAATCCGTACCTGAAGATCCTTCAATTAAAAAAGATTTTTATAAAAAGCTAGCAGCTGTAGCTCCCGAAAAAACCATTTTCGCTAGTAATTCTTCTACAATGCTGCCTAGCCAGTTTGCCGAATCAACAGGTAGACCAGCTCAATTTGCAGCGCTGCATTTTGCCAACGAGATATGGAAACATAACACAGCTGAAATTATGGGACATCCCGGGACGGATGCGGACGTATTTGACACCCTTGTTGCGTTTGCCAAATCTATCGGAATGGTAGCTCTGCCATTAAAAAAAGAACAACCAGGCTATATCGTCAACTCACTGCTTGTTCCCTTATTAAGTGCAGGGCTAGACCTATTGGTAAGAGGTGTTGCAGATGTTGATACGATCGATAAAACATGGATGGTGGCAACAGGAGCTCCCACGGGACCTTTTGCGATTTTAGATGTCGTTGGAATTACCACCGCATATAATATCAATAAAATGGAGGCTGAAAAAACAGAGGACTCAGATAAACAAAAGGTAGTTGAGTACCTAAAAGAGCATTTCATTGATAAAGGGAAATTGGGTGTCGCTACCGGCGAAGGTTTTTATACCTATCCGAATCCTTCGTTCAAAGACGCTGACTTTTTAAAGTAAGATAATGGCTTTATTAGAAGATTTGAAGTAGCGGAAGACTAAAAGCTTTACTAATAAGGAAAAATCATATTAAAATCAAAAAAAATGGAAAAAATAACATCAAAATTCGATAAAGTATTAAATGCATCTCCATTCCCAGGAAATGTAGAACACGATCCAGATGCAAGCAAGGAAGTAGTAAGAAATTCTAAAGATCAACCAATGCCTTTTGCTGATCTTACAGGAAACTACCAACGTAATAAAGGTATTCCTCCTAAATCTTTTAAAGACAGTAAAGTTTATATTGTGGGAACTGGTATCGCTGGTCTATCTGCTGCATATTACTTTATACGAGATGGTCACATCCCAGGTGAAAACATTGTTTTTCTTGACAAACTCTCCGTAGAAGGTGGCTCTCTTGATGGCGCTGGAAATGCTAAAGACGGCTACCTTGTTAGAGGTGGTAGAGAAATGGAAATGACTTATGAGAACCTGTGGGATATTTTACAGGATATTCCTGCTATAGAAATGCCTTCACCTTATAGTGTTTTAGATGAATTTCGTTTACTAAATGATAATGATCCTAATTATTCAAAAGCTAGATTAATTCATAATAATGGAGAAATAAAAGATTTTAGCAAATTTGGCTTAGACAAATTAGATCAATTAGCAGTTGTAAAGCTTTTATTAAAAAAGAAGGAAGACTTAGATGATGTGACCGTTGAAGATTATTTTAGTAGCTCCTTTTTGAAAAGTAATTTTTGGACTTTCTTTCGTACCATGTTTGCTTTTGAAAACTGGCATAGTGTCCTAGAATGTAAATTATATCTACACCGCTTTTTACATCTTACCGATGGATTTAAAGATCTTTCCTGCTTGGTATTTCCAAAATACAATCAGTACGATTCCTTCGTAAAACCTTTAATAGAGCATCTAAAATCTAAAGGCATTAAAATTCAGTTTGACACCTTGGTTAAAGATCTAGATATGCAGATCAATACAGAAGGTAAAGTTGTTAAAGGCATAATTACCCAACAAAAAGATAAAGAAGTAACAATTCCAGTAACTGAAAACGACTATGTAATTGTTACTACAGCGTCCATGACAGAAGATACCTCTTATGGAGATAACACGAATGCTCCTATTAAAGCTATTAATAATAACGAAAGTGGTCTGAGTTCAGGATGGCAATTATGGAAAAACTTAGCAACCAAATCTACTGAATTTGGCAAACCTGAAAAATTCTGCAGCTCTATTGAAAAATCTTCTTGGGAATCTGCTACATTAACTTGTCGCCCTTCAGCTTTAACTGAAAAAATCAAAGAATACTGTGTAAACAATCCCTATTCTGGAAAAGCAGCTACTGGAGGAATAGTGTCCATCACCGATTCTAACTGGCTAATGAGTTTTACAATTAATCGTCAACCACACTTCCCAGAGCAACCCGATGATGTTTTGGTTATATGGGTATATGCTTTATTTATGGATAAAGACGGTAATTATAATAAAAAAACAATGCCACAAAGTACAGGAAATGAAATTTTATCTGAATTATGTTTTCATATTGGTTTAGAAGATCAAATAGATACTATTATTGAAAATACAATTGTCAAAACCAGCTTCATGCCTTACATAACCTCTCAGTTTATGCCTAGAGCGGCAGGAGACAGACCACACATAGTGCCTAGTGGCTCCAAGAACTTAGGACTTGTAGGACAGTTTGTCGAGACCCATAACGATGTTGTATTTACCGTAGAAACTTCGGTAAGAACTGCTAGAATAGCTGTTTACAAATTACTAAATCTTAACAAGCAGGTGCCAGATATTGCTGCTGGCCAGTATGATATTCGTCAACTACTAAAAGCTACCAAGGCCTTAAACGATTACAAACCATTCCCAGGAGAAAGTGTTTTAAAACGAATTCTAAAGAACACCTATTTTGAGCACATTTTACCTGTAGGTGAAGAGGATGAAGATCACCACGACTCTTTTTTTAATGAGCCGTTAGAGAAGCTTAAGGAGTGGGCAAAAGGTTTTAAGCACTAATACCTAAGGTAATTTAGGGCGGTCTGTTAAAAAAAGAGAGCAATGCGAATAGCTGTCAACAAAAGAAACGGGAACGGCGATAGCGACGAATATTTCGACAAGGTGCTTTAGGATAAGAGGCATGCGTCGAAACTGGACAGACGACTATGGTAGAACATCAATACTATGAAATTTATTAATCATGAAAAGTAGTACTGGCTTCCTTAGAAACCATAGAACGTCGTTTAAAGAATTATTAAACTTAAGGGCATGAAAAATATAAAATCCGTGGTTAGCTTTTTATTTGAGATTAAAGCGCGGCTATAAAAATTTTAAAACATGAATAAAGTAATCATCTTGAACAAACGTCCACACGGAAAACCGGCAGTGAGCGATTTTAAAATTACCAACGAAGAACTTCCTGCTACCAAAGACGGTGAGGTTTTATTAAAGACAGTCTATGTCTCAGTCGATCCCTATTTACGTGGTAGGATGAATGACGCTAAATCCTATGTTACTCCGTTCGAATTAAATAAACCCATACAATCAGGAATCATAGCCTAAGTGATAGAAAGCAAACAGGCAGATTTCAAAAAAGGGGATTTTGTTTCTGGAAATTTAGAATGGAAGGAATATCAAACCTCGAACGGAAAAGGTTTACATCAAGCAAATCAACATGAAGCTAAATTATCAAGTTATTTAGGGATTTTAGGAATGACTGGCCTTACCGCTTATTTGCGTTTAACGGAAATAGGATTGCCGAAAAAAGGCGAAACACTTGTAGTGTATGGAGCTGGAGTGGGTCAGGTTGGAAAATCGCTAGGTTGTAAAGTGGTTGGACTTACTGGTTCAGATGAAAAAGTTGACGTACTTACATCAAAGTTCAATTTTGATCACGCTATAAATTATAAAACAACACCTTATTTAAAAGAAGCTGTCAAAAGTGCCTGCCCAAAAGGAGTAGATATCTATTTTGACAATGTTGGCGGAGATTTCAGATGCTATTTTAGCTAACATCAATAAGCACGCTCGATATTCCGTTTGTTTTTGTTGAATTCGACCCCAAACGACCCTTGCTTGCTGGTGGCGATGGGAATACTTTCATTATTGACCAATACCCAGCGTCTTTTTTCCACTCCCAGGAAATCATGTTCAAAATCGATAATTTGGGTTGCGGTTTGGTTCTTGAGTTCGCCTTCCAGTTTTAACGCAAATTGCTTGGATAGCTGCATGAAGAAATGATTGAAATTATCGGATTACCTAATTTTAGTTTTGTCTACACCCATACTGGAAATACCATAAAAGACACTGCGGTTTGTCCCTTGTGTGGATTTGGTTTTCAATTTTTAGATGGTGATTTTCAAGTTTCTCAAAGTATTGCAGCCTACAAAATAATCTATCCAAAATTAGTCGCACTGGCCAAAGATAATTCGAATAGAATCACCATTGAACATAATTTTCAATTATAAAGTACCTACAAAACGGAAAAAATAAACAACATCAGGGTACTTTTTGGAACACTGATTTCGCTATTGCTCTCTGTTGTGGCTTATTTTATTAAGTAATTACACGCCGATTTTGAAAGCATGGAAAAAGATTTGTTTGAAGTCAAAGCAATGGCTTTAATCATCAAAACAGAATTTAAAAGTGGTAATGATTTGTTACACCAAAAAGTAGAGTATTTAGAAAAAAGAGTAAACAACATCGAATCTTCAATTTTAAAAAAAGCAAATCATGAAAAATAACAATTTGAATATTGTTGAAAGAACAATGGCCCCAACTCCGAAATGGTATAAAATTCTTAGAACTGTTGGAATTCCTTTGGCATCTGTTTGTGGTATTATCCTTGCTTCTCCAGTTGCTGTGCCAATTAGATTAGTATCAGTAGCAGGTTATTTAGTCCTGGGAGGCGGTATCATTTCTGCTGTGCATCAAACTGGAGTGAAAACTGAAGAAGAACCCAGGATCAATCCATGATATTTATTGTAAAAAATAGCTAAAGCTCCGTCCCCGACGTTTCGGGACGGAGCTTTTTTCGTTTATAAAAGTAGTTTTAGGGCAATTGCTTTTTTTTTACTAATTTATTTAAGCGGTGCGTTCGTATAAAAATAACACATCAGTTCCTGGGTTATTGTTACAAGTGTCATGTATCAGAATTAATTTTAATTGAAAATGTAAAAATTATTCACTACATTTACACAGCATAACAATTTGATTAATAATTGATTACCCAAAATCATTTAATTTTCATAAGCACTTATTTTAATGTTTGATTAGTATTCTTGTTGTAGCCCCTTATTCTTTTAAGAGAAAATCAGACAAATAAAATTTACAGTTGAATGCCTTCAAAACTGTAAAGAAATATTTACTCATAATTAAATAATTAAAAACTAAATCAATATGTCCATTCAAACAGTTAATCCAAACACAAATAAGACAGTAAAATCGTTCGAAGAAATGACGGAAAAATCAGTTGATGCCAAGGTTGCAAAAGCGCAAGAAGCTTTTGTGAAATGGAAGGAAACTAGCTACCAACAGCGGGCTGATTTATTGCATAAAGTAGCCACCCTTATGCGAGCTAAAAAAACAGCATTAGCAAAAACCATTACATTAGAAATGGGCAAACTCCTTGCCCAAGCAGAGGCAGAAATCGATTTGAGCGCTAATATCCTTGATTATTATGCGGATAATGCAGAAGCGTTTCTTGCCGATAAAGTACTCGACCCAGAGTATGGAACGGCGATCATTCGTAACAGTCCCATTGGTACTTTATTAGGTGTGATGCCTTGGAATTTCCCTTTCTATCAAGTAGTGCGATTTGCAGCACCTAACATTATGGTAGGTAATACTATTTTACTTAAACACGCCTCCAACGTTCCACAATGTGCTATTGCCATTGAAGAAATCTTCGAAGAAGCAGAGGCTCCTAAAGGATTGTATACGAATCTATTCATCTCCGGCAAACGTGCATCAGCATTGGTTTCTGATAAAAGGATAAAAGGCGTTTCCTTAACAGGTAGTGAGGAAGCCGGTGCAAGTGTTGCTATGGAAGCCGGAAAACACTTGAAAAAGGTGGTATTAGAACTGGGTGGTAACGATGTGTTCATTATACTGGAAGATGCTGATTTGGCAAAAACAGTAGAATGGGCAGTTGTAGGAAGGATGAATAATAATGGTCAAAGTTGTATTGCCTCTAAGCGGTTTGTTGCAGTGGAAGCAATAGCCGATGAGTTTATTCAAAAGTTCAAGGATGCATTATCAAAATTGAAATTAGGTGATCCGATGGATCCTGCTACTCAATTAGGTCCCTTAAGCAGTGAAGGAGCAGCCGAGCATTTGGCAGATCAGGTCAATCGTTCAGTTGAAGGAGGTGCAAAAGTGCTATTGGGCGGTAAACGCGCAGACCGTGAAGGTGCATTTATGGAACCTACCATACTTACTGATTTGAAGCCAGGTATTGCTGCTTATCACGAAGAATTATTTGGTCCCGTAGCTACCTTCTATGTGGTAAAAGACGAACAGGCTGCCATTGATCTGGCCAATGATTCTGATTTTGGTTTGGGAGGTTCTATATTCACACAAGATATTGAACGCGGAAAAAGAATAGCTGACCAAATAGATTCGGGCATGTTATTCATTAATCATCCTACCTGGACACAAGCCGATTTTCCTTTTGGCGGAACAAAACAATCAGGTTTTGGCCGTGAACTATCGGAGTTGGGGATTCACGAGTTTGTGAATAAGAAACTGATTCGGGTAAGTAATCTGAATGATTCCTTCTAGTAAATGCTAAAAAAATAATCCTTTTGTGGCATTAATACTGCTATTAAATATTTCAACTCAATCTAAAATTAATTGTAAAATGGACATTAAAAGTAAAGTAATAATAATAACGGGAGCCTCAAGTGGTATTGGCGAAGCAGCAGCCTTAAAACTATCAATGAATGGTGCCAAAGTAGTGCTTTCCGCACGTAGAAAAGATAAACTGAACGAGCTTAAGAAGATCATTGAGGATAAAGGAGGCGAGGCGCTAGTAGTCATTGCTGATGTTACCAAGAAGGTTGATATGGAAAAGTTAGTCGATAAAACACTGGAAGAATATGGTACTGTACACGCAATAATTAATAATGCAGGCTTGATGCCGTTGTCTTTTGTGGAGAATCTAAAGACCGATGAGTGGGAGAAAATGGTGGACGTGAATATCAAAGGAGTATTAAACGGTGTAGCCGCTGTACTTCCGACCCTTATTAAAAACAAACAAGGGCATATTATCAATATTTCATCGGTAGCAGCCTATAGATACTTCCCGGGTGGTGCAGTGTACTGTGCAACGAAGGCAGCGGTAAAAATGTTTTCCGAAGGCTTACGACAGGAGTTAGCTCCAAAGTATGGTATTTGCGTTACCTCCATTGAACCTGGAGCTGTAGCTACAAACTTAATGGATACCATAACAGACGAAGATATTTTAGGTAAACTATCAGACATGCAGAAAATGACTATGCTCGAACCAGAGGATATTGCGGAAGCGATTTATTATGCTCTAACACAACCGAGCCGTGTGAACATAAATGATGTCTACATCATGCCTACAGAACAACAGTAAGCTACGCTCTCCTTTAGTGACGACTGGCTGTTTAGGCTTTGGTCGGGAATTATCAGAGTTGGGAATTCAGGAATTTGTTAATAAGAAACTGATTCGAGTAAGCGGACTGAATGATCTGTTTTAATTGTTTAATCTATAAAACACAGCTTTGAAAAAAGAAGTTGACATTTCGCTAACGCAAAATATTTTCAGAGTACTATTAGCGCTATTTATGGTTTATGCCGGATTTAGTCATCTTACCTTTAATAGAATCGATTTCCAAGCTCAGGTCCCGGACTGGGTTCCTTTGAGCAAAGACCTTGTCGTTATTTTATCCGGCATAGTTGAAATGGGATTGGGACTGACTTTATTGTTATGGAAAAAGCAGCGTGCCCATATCGGGTGGGCCTTAGCCCTATTTTTTATTCTGGTTTTCCCAGGTAATGTAGCCCAATACCTTGATGGAAAAGATGCTTTTGGAGCTTTAAATTCAGATAGGGCACGCTTAATCAGGCTTTTATTCCAGCCGGTACTTATCGCCTGGGCGCTATGGTCCGCCGGATCATGGAAAGCATGGAGAGCGTCAAAAAACGAAGCATAATGGATGATCAGTTAAAATTAAATAACCCAACAAGGAAAACAACTTAAAAAACGCTATTCCTGTCCCGGAAAAGCTCCTCAACACATTGCCGACTGATGATGTTGAACTCTCTGATGCTCTGCAATTAAAAGAGCTGTTGAATAAGCGAATCGATATTCTTCCATAAAAAAACAAAAAGTAAAATTATCTTTCTTAACTTATTAAAATTCAACTATTTGAATAAAGAGCAATTCTAGATATGAAAGCACTAAAATAGTAAAATAGGGTAAAATTAAAGACAGTATATCCACCAATGAGATCGAAAAACCTTCTTTAAAACCAAATGACATTCTAGTTGAAGTTAAAGCAGCTTCGTTAAATCCCATTGATTACAAAATGGTCGAAGGTAAACTGAAAGATATGATTTCTTTAAACTTACCTAGTACAATAGGCTTTGACGTAAGTGTTGTGGTGGTTGAGAAAGGTGTAGATGTAAAGAATTTCGAAATAGGAGATGAAGTATATTCCAGAGTGCCACAAGAACAAATGGGTACAGTAGCAGAATTTGTAAGTGTCAATAGTGACCTAGTTGCTAAAAAAACCAAAAATAGTTCTTTCGAAGAAGCAGCCGGCTTACCATTAATAGGACTCACAGCGATCCAGGCACTGGAGAGTGTTGATCTGAAAGAAAATGATCGCATTCTGATTCATGCAGGATCTGGTGGCGTAGGTACTTTTGCCATTCAGTATGCCAAAGCTAAAGGAGCTATTGTTTATACGACCACCAGCACCAAAAATGTAGACAGGGTCAAAGCTTTGGGAGCTGACCATGTTATCGATTATAAAACGGAGGATTATAAAGAGGTTGCAAACGATTTGGATATTGTTTTTGACACTTTAGGGAATTACTACATCTTTGATGCTTTTGAAATCATTAAAGAAGGTGGGAAAGTGACCACAATAACAGGGCCTCCCGACGAAGAAACTGCAAAGCAAATGGGTATGACTAATTATAAATTACCCGAAAAATTATCAACACTGATTGAAAAAAAATCTGCTGTTTATAAACTAACATGAATGCAGCCTAATGCTAAGCAGTTAAATACTATCAGCAGAATGGTTGAAGATGGGGATATTAAGCCTATAATCGATTTGATTTATTCCTTCGAAGACGAAATCGATGCTTATTTATATCTAGATGCCGGCAGAGCCAAAGGGAAAGTAATTATAAGCATGTCCTAAATAGTTTAAAACGATAGACCAGATTACTATTTTTTTTATAAACAAAGAAAATACAACTAACGAAAAAAAATATAGTAGTAGCCGTTGCAAACGGCACCATGGGAAGAATCATTATTAATTTATTAAAAGAATCTAAAAATTACAGGCTTATTGCTATGGTTAGAAAACAGGAATAAAAAGACCATTTCGAACAAGAGAATGTTTGAGCGGTACTAGACGATCTGAAAAAGGATGTAAACCATGCTAATTTTATGTAAAAAAATGTCTTTGTTGCAATTCTTAACTTCGATAAGAAAACACTTTTTATTTTCCAACTGTACGGTTACTGTTTTAAAAACTGCAGTAGATTTTAAAAAAAATCAATCATAATACACGATAAACTACAACCTCCTTATTTTAATAATACACTGACTATAAATAAATTATACTTAAAAAGCAGAATTAAAATAAGATCACATAAAACAAAAAACACTTACAAAAACGTTTTGCAAGTGTTTAATTAAATATTTTTGTCTAATAATCTGTATAGATAATTTAGGACGAGACAGCATGAGTATCAGTGAAAAAAAATAACGAAGAAAATAAATCTATAGATCAGGATTAGGAGTTTTTCCATAATCCACATCGTTCATTTTCAGTATCTTATCATTAAGTTTTATTATACGATCTAATTGTTTTCGTTGTACCTTGTATTTTATATAATACTTGTACAATTCTTTACCTACGAAGTATGAAGATAATGATGCTCCTGTAAGTAAGCCAATAAAATAATAGGTAATATTCATAAGTACTATTTTTTTAATTTAAAATGCATTATCATCTCCTTTTAGAGTTACAATAATCGTCATAAAACAAATTTTAATATCAGTGATTATGCTCCAAGTTTGAACATACTTGATGTCTGTTGTAACCCTGCGTTTCATATCCGATACTTTTTTAGTTTCACCTCTAAGCCCTGAAATTTGAGCAAGACCAGTAATACCTGGTTTAACAAAATGTCGAACCATAAAATTATTGATATGATCATTGTAATCAGTAGTATGTTTAATCATGTGAGGACGTGGCCCTACAACACTCATACTTCCTAACAGTACGTTAAAGAATTGAGGCATCTCATCCAGACTAGTTCGGCGAATGAATTTTCCAATTGGAGTTGTTCGAGAATCTCCCTTCTTAGCTTGTTCGCTTTCGTCGCCTACATTTATATACATGCTTCTAAATTTATAACACCAGAAAGGCTCATTTTTCTTACCCGTTCGTAATTGTTTGAACAAAACAGGTCCTTTACTTTGTTTTTTAATTATAATTGCCAAGATAGGATACAACCATGACATAATAAAGACAATGACTAACACACTAAAAACAAGATCAAATATTCTTTTAAATAATCTATTATTAGCATCTTGCAGCGGTTCATTACGAGGTTTTATTACGTGAAAATTATTTACGTGACTAACACTAAAATGAGCTCTTGAAATTGTTGAAAAGTCAGGTATAAATTTCAAGCGCATACAATGCTTGTCTCCAAGTTCAAAAAAGTAGTTTAAATCAATAATAAAATCAGGCTTTGTTACAATATATAATTCATCAATATTCTCTTCAGATGCACTGTGAATTGCATTAGCAAGTGCAAAACTAAAAGCTTCTTTAGTCTTATAATTTACAGATGAGTTTTCGTTCAGGATTCCTATAAAATCAATAAAATAGGCATTGGTTTCTAATTGTGATGCTAGTTCAATACTCGTTGAATTAAACCCCCATATTGCAACGGTGTATCGCTTAGTAATCCATCTTTTAATTTTCACTATTACTAGTGTGAATAAAACTCTAGAAAATAAAAAATACAACATCAAAAAGCATAGTTGAAACAAACTAGCTGTACTCAAAACAACATAAAATATATCATCATGAAAAAAGAAAATATAAGTGTGCCAAAGAATCCTTTGTGTTAAAAAGGCCCGCCAACTATCACCGTAAAATTGCTCTAAATCAAAAAGAGAATCAACACGATAAAGACGAAAATAGGTAACTGAAAAAAACCAACTTAGTATTGTAATAGGCATCAATGTGTTAAGGAACAATTCCTCCCACCTAACATCTTCATTACTTACAAACTTCAAAAATATTAATGTACCAACGACCATAGCGAGCATGTCTATTATTAGACAGCACATCATAAAAGTAAATTTATGTCTATTACGCATTTCTCAATTTTTTATTAAATAAATTGTACCCAAAGGCTCCTACTAAACTTCCTATAATTCCAAAATAAATATCCATAAAATCGGGGCTCCTATTTTTAATTAGAAATTGACCACATTCGGCAATAATAACAACAACTGCTGATACTCCCAAATTTCGAATAAAAACAAACTTTCTATCTACATTTTTATTCTGTGAATTCTTCTTAAAGGAATAAGCCTCTAGTAAGTAACCAAAAACAACAAATGGAATAGCAGTCCGTACATTAAAGTTTTCATTACTCCAATTCAATAACCATTGAGGCAAATAGTTCTCAGACCTCATATTAGGATCAGGCAACCAAGAATAGTAAAAAACAGCAACAATAACAAGTAGTAATAAAAATCGAATTATTTTTTTTGACATTTTATGCTATTTAACTTAAATAAAACCCTTTTGGCTCGCTCTTTTCTACCATTTTTTTCGCATAATCTCATTTAAAACAGAAAACTACATGAAAAATAATTCCATCAAAAAACACCCTTATCTAAAAAATGTATGTTCTACAGATGCAAATCATAATGTTGCATTTTAGCTCTAATTCTCTCTGTAAAAAAGTTAAATAGAAAGAGTAGAATGTTAGCCCACCAATCAAATAAAAACTTTTTAATTGTATTCAACTTCATTTTTTTTAACCAAGTCTTTATTAAGCTTTTTTGAACCAAGGTTTCTTTTCTTTCTGGTCTTTATAAGTGTAAGCGTTATCATAGCCGTAACCCATGTTTCTGCTCATTCCATTGATAGCAATACCAACATTCTTTAATTGTCCTTTCTTTATAAAGTTATTGAGATATGTTAGCGTTTTCTTATCTGAATAATCAGCTCTTGTAATGTAAACAGTAACATCAGCTAAAGCACTAAAATTAAAAGTATCAGATACAAATTGAAGAGGAGCCGAATCTATAATAATAAAATCATATAAACTTTTAGCTTCTTCGATTAAAAGTTCAAAATTAGAATTCGTTAACAATTGAGTAGGATTAGGTGGAATTTCACCTGAAAGTAAAACATCAAGGTTTTCAGAAAAACTTCCTTCTTTCACCAGAGAGCTCTTCCAGTCTTCACTTCTATTAGATAAAAAACTGGTAAGTCCTGGTACGTCTTTGTCTTTATTAAAATAATCGTGTAGTTGAGGATTTCTTAAATCGGCACCAATTAGTAAAACTTTTTTATTTAAATTACTAATTGTTATGGCATTATGAAAGGCACAAAAAGATTTTCCCTCTCCCTGAACAGAAGAACAAAACAATACTACGTTTCCTTTCTTTTCGTCTTTATTGGGTAATAAATAGGAAATATTAGAAAACAAGGTACGCGTTGCTTCTGCAATTACAGAGCGAGAATTTGCTGAGTTATCTAGTTTTTCATTATCATCTACTTTAGGAATCGTTCCTAAAAATGGAACATCAGCTAGTTCTCCTAGGAAATCCTCCTCGCTATGAATGGTAGAATCCATCTGAAGCATTAAATAAACAATACCAAATGCCAAAATAAAACCAAATAAAACACCACCTAGCATAAAAGTTTTCCTTTTTGGAAAAGTGTCTGAATAATTAGTTTGTGGAGAATCGAGAATCCTTAGATTGGATTCTAAAACGGCGCCATTTAACAACATTTCTTCCCTCTTTTGCAATAAAGACAAATAGGTCTCCTCCTTCAAGCTCAAGTTATTATTAATATTTCCTAACACTTTGTCTTTTGTAGGAATACTTTTTGCTGCAGAAGCGGCGATATTTTTCTCTGTCCTATTAACAGCATTCGTTTGGTTCAAATAGTTTAAATAATCGCCTAAGGCATTTAATATTGCTTGTTTTCGACCTTTCAATTGTGCCATTAAACTCAGGTAAGCAGGATTATTTTTTTGTGCTCTTTGCAAGAGTAACTCACTTTCCATAAGACTTGAATTGTAACTTATAAGCATTTGATTGACTGATGGAGATTCTAAATTATAATCTGTCCCCAAAGCGGAAGTACTATTACTTCTTCTAATGTCATTTATAGCCAATTTGGTCAAATAGATTTGTCTTTCATTGAGCGCTGAATTAGCTGCTGTTGTACTTTTTTTACTTGTTTTAGCAGTAATAAATTGATCTAAAACATAGATATTATTATCGCGCAAATAACTCTCTTTGACACTTTGAATAGAGTCTTTTTGTTTTGCAAAAATAGCTATACGTTCGTTTAAATAAGCAATTGACTTGGAAAATGATTTTTGTTTATTAACAACAATGTTTTTATCAAGCGACTCAATAATTTTCTTTAGAATTTTTGTTGAAAGCTCCGGATTTATTCCTCTATAGCTCAAAACCAAGTTATTATTAGGACTATCAAATGACTCAATTTCTAGCGTTGCTTTTAAATTATTTACTGCTGTCGCAGTTGGCTCAATCGTTACAACATATTCTTTATTTATGTAAGAACCCACTTCACTTTTAGCTTTTTCTGTCAATTCAATAGTGAAAGGCAAACCTGTAATAACTCGACTAGTTTTATATCCATGTAACAAATATTGCTTTTCAGTAGTTTGATCACGTACCAAAAAACCTTCGCTCACAACCTGAACGTCATAGCCTTTTTGTGGTAATGAATCATTGGATCTAGCTGCCTTAACTATAAAAGGAATGTCATCTATGAATTTATTTTGTAGATAACCCTTCTCATAATAATTAATGTTCAGTTTTAAATCAGTGACGATCTGAGCCAAAAAATTATTAGAAGTGATCATCATCTTTTCTTCTTCGAGACCTACCTCTTTGTCTTTTTGAGTATTAGTAGCGGTGATTATCTGTGAGTCTCTTTCTTTCTCTTTATCAATATTGATTAAGGCAGATGTTTCATAAGAAGGAGATACTGCCTCTAAATAATAATAGGCCGCAACCAAACTTATTATTAAGCAAATTAAAAACAAAGGCCAATACTTTACATATTTTAAAAACTCTTTCTTAAAATCCATAGTACTAATTTCTAATAATTAAAAATATTGCTAATACAGTACTCAAAACACCCAATATCTGCAATGGATCTTTTATGGTACGACCACTGTTTATTTTTAGCTTATTAGGCGTTACCATAATAACATCATTTTGCCTAATGCGATAATCTGGATTAGACATCCACGAAGCCGTCGTTAAATCAATATGATATACCAAACGTTTACCATCTATTTCTCGAATTAGCGTTACATCTTTTCTAAGTCCTGAATAAGTTAAATCACCAGCCATACCTATCGCGTCTAATAAGCTGATTGATTGTTCTGTAAAATTAATAACACCTGGACTATTTACCTCCCCCAAAATAGTAAACTTATTATTTAGAACACGAACTTGTACCGTTGGATTTACTAAGTATCCTTCATCAATTAAGGTTTGTTTAATTTTTATCTCTGCTTGAGACGGAGTCAATCCCCCAACGCCCATTTCATTTAAAATAGGCATCATAATTGTTCCTTGAGGAGTCACTAAGTAGCCACTTAACTTCATCATATCTGCAGATGTTTGTCCTGCTCCAGATCCCATTATATTAAAAGGTGCCGCTACTATAGGATTCAAATCGCTCACTTCTACTTTTAGTATATCGTTGGGTTGTATCTTTGTTGTAGTGTAGACTAAAGATGTATTAGCGTATTCATCTAAATCTTGCAAGTACAAAATCTTTTTCTTACTACCGCAAGACTGCATCACTACTAAAAGTAATAAAAGTAACGAAATCGGGATTTTTTTCATGGTTATCATAGTTTATAATTGTATTTTGGTTTAGGTTTACGTTATTTCTTTCGAAATATAAAGAACAATACGTACAAATGTATATAATCTATCTTTAAGAAATTAAAGAATCTATTATATATTGTTTTTGAATGTTTTAACGAACTAAATATTGTTTTAAAGCAATTGTTTTTTTAAGAAATACGACGCGCAAAGCAGATAAACCATGGTACTTATAGATTTTATAATCCTCCTGCAAAACTTCAAAAGCACGTTTTGCATTAGTACTCATCCCTCCCATTCGCATCTTAACAAAATAATGGTTAACATAACTCATTTTAATTTTGTACTTGTACAAATAACGTAATAAAAATTCTGTATCCGAAGCGATATTAAAATCTAGGTTGTACATCCCGTATCTATCGATTATAGATTTTTTCAAATAAACTGTAGGATGCAAAGGTAACCAACCCGATTTTACTCTACTAAGACTAAAATCCCCTCCAATACGATTACGAATCAAACGTTCTTTTGTATCATTAGACACATACACACCGTCACCATATACTCCTTCGATAGTGGCATCCAATTTAAAACGTTCTACTATTTTACTAATTGTCGTATTGTCATAAAACTCATCATCAGAATGCATCAAACCGATTGCATCGCCTGTGGCCATTTGAATTCCTTTGTTGATGGCATCATACATGCCTTTATCTGGCTCCGAGATATATCGACTTATTCTATCTTGATAAGACTCGATAATTTCTTTGGTTCCATCTGTAGAATTACCATCAATTACTATATATTCAATGTTGGGATAATTTTGATCCAAAACACTTTGAATGGCTTTGGCCATAGTATCTTTTCGATTGTAACAGACAGTAATTACAGTAATTCGCATAAAATTTATTTAAAAATTTAAAAGGGGGTAGTCTATTAAAAATATAACGAGAATTATAATCTCTGTACACAATTGAATCAAACACCACCAAACATCAATCAAGATGACTTACAAAAATAGACTTTATTATTTTATTAATAAATTATCAAAATAATTAATGGTCGTAATCAAACCTTCACGCAATTGTATTTTTGGTTCCCATCCTTCAAGTTTTGCTTTCGCAAGAGAAATATCTGGCTGTCTTTGTTTTGGGTCATCTTGTGGTAAAGCCAAATGTATAATTTTCGATTTAGACCCTGTCAATTCAATTACAGCCTGCGCCAATTCAAGCATCGTAAATTCATTGGGGTTTCCTAAATTCACAGGACCCAAAAAAGTTGGATCCGATCCCATCATTCTAATCATTCCTTCTACTAAATCATCTACATATTGAAAAGAGCGAGTTTGCAAACCATCTCCAAAAATAGTAATATCTTGGCCTTGTAAAGCTTGTACAATAAAATTAGAAACCACTCTCCCGTCAACTGGGTTCATATTAGGGCCATAAGTATTAAAAATTCGAATAATCTTAATAGCTACCTTATTCTGATTGTGGTAATCCATAAACAAAGTTTCGGCGCAACGCTTTCCTTCATCATAACAAGAACGAATCCCTATGGGATTTACGTGCCCCCAATAAGTCTCAGGCTGTGGATGTACCAATGGATCGCCATATACCTCACTAGTGCTTGCTTGTAGCACTTTTGCTTTTACTCGTTTGGCCAATCCTAAAACATTGATTGCTCCCATTACCGATGTTTTAATTGTTTTAATGGGATTGTACTGGTAATGTACTGGAGAAGCCGGGCACGCTAGATTATAAATTTCATCAACCTCTGCATAATAAGGTTCTGTTATATCATGACGTACCATCTCAAAATACGGATGATCTAATAACTCAATAATATTCGATTTGGCACCAGTAAAATAATTATCTAAGCAAATCACTTCATTACCTTCACTTAATAATCGTTTACATAAATGAGACCCCACAAAACCGGCTCCTCCTGTTATTAATATTTTTTTCATTTTTTATTTTTTATTTTTTATTTTTTTAGTGAATTAACTTTTGTTTGAATTTGAAAGAAGTAATGGGATTTAAAACGTGCTAAGTAAAAACCTTCCTTACCGTCTAAAAAACCTAATTTCAAAAAATAGGCTCCTACAAAATAAACAGCAGGAAGAAGCCCTGTGTTTAACAATCCATATTTTATTTTTTGGTTCAAAGATAAATGACTGTTTTTTGCTTCTTTGAGTTGCAAATATCTTTTGGCTTCCCAGGTAGAATAGGCATTGTGTTTGGCAATATAATGCTCCAAATCTTTAAAATCTTTATGAATGATCTTAGATTTGATCACACCCACCTGACCTTCAATGATTGGGTGTTCATGTACTTCCATGTCCAAATGACTCCATAAATCTTCGTCAATTTTTTCATAGGCTCCTTTGGACTTCTTAAATAAGGCTGATTTTTTAAAACCATAGCCATAACACAGTTTTTTACCCATAAAATAGTTTTCAAACTGAATCGTAAAACCATTAAAATTAGGATCTTTCGTCTTAATCGATATTTCATCCACAAAAGCCTCTGTTACAAATTCGTCAGCATCAAGAAACAAAACCCATTCGTGCTTAATAATGGCATTTTGTAATGCCCAGTTGCGTTTTTTTGGAAACTTACCATTCCATTGAAACTGCAAAACTTCAGCTCCCTTTGCTAATGCAATAGTCATTGTTTGATCTGTACTCCCTGAATCAACCACAATAATTTGATCAAATCGTACTAATTTATCTAAACAAGATGGTAAATTTAACTCTTCGTTTTTTACTGAAACAATTACTGTAATAGGTATATTATTCAATAGTTCTAAATTTTATATGTTTAGCAGGATTCCCTCCTACAATTGAATTCGTTTCGACGTTTTTGTTAACTAGACTCCCTACTCCAACAATAGTGTTCTCTCTTAGTGCAATTACTGGCTTAATAAAAGCTCCTACTCCAATAAACACATTTTTGAAAATCGTGTGATGTTAGTAGATATCAAATGCATTGATGGTTTATGAAAGTACTTTGACCTTATTTAAGCTTTAATTGCATTTGAGACGACATTATAATTAGCTCTTAACCATGTATTTTAGTATGAAATTTCATTTGACTATTAGGCATTCTTGCCAAATTGATCATGCACTTCTTTTGCTATTTCAATGATAAAACAAAAGTCAACCAAAAACTAATAATGATGATAATAGATACTGCTAAAACTTTAAGTAATACTGTATAAAATTAAGCTCCATTTCATTTTCCTTTAATAATTTCAAGATTCTTGATACCCTCCTATTTGATCAATTGAATCATAAAACATTTTTTTATTATAACCTTTCAATTGATTTTTAAAAATTAAATAGTTGTTTGCAATAATAAAAACATCATAAATTCTACATTCCCATAACACACCTGAAGTCCTGTAATAGTAATCATCCTTATCATAGTCAAGAATTACAATTTCTGCATTTTGTAACATATTAAGAAACACCTCTTTTGATTGAGTCCCATAACTAATAAGGTTTTTTCCTATTTCCCTATTAGTATTTGATTTTCTATTTGGTATTAAAACTGTATATCCTTCAAAAATATTTGTTTTAATAATTTCGAGATATCTTTTTGAAAAAATTACAATTTCCTTTTTTTTACAATTTATTGTTTTTGGAACTATTTCAGAATCAATATTAATTCTATTCTTAAATAATTTTTCATCACTTAAATTAAATTTGCTATCAATAGTCAATAATTGAATCCCTACTGAATCCAAAAAAAGATGTAATTTTAAATTCGGGTCATGTGCAAGATTATGATTTATCAAAAATAACAGCTTGCTTTTAAATATATATATAAAAGGAAACATTATTAAAATTTGTGAATTTCTATATTCCCTAACTACGCAAGGAAGATGATCTTTAGATGATTTTTTAATCCCATAATAAATAACTCTTGTTAATCGATATAAACATTTAAAGTACGAATCCTTCATTTGAACCACTGGATACTTTTCTAAAATCGTATATATGGTTAAATAGGCTTTATTTGACTTTAAAATAATGTCAAGTATACCATGTACATCTTGTTTGTGTAATCTATTCATTTAAATATAAAATAATGCATGTTTTTATACTCCTTTTTAAGTATCCAAATAACTACTTTTTATGCGACTTTACTGAATACTTAATCTAAATTTAAATTCTATTTTTAATTTTAATAGCAGGATTTCCACCAACCACCGTATTTCCGTCTACATTTTTCACTACTACAGCTCTAGCCGCCACAACAGCATTGCTACCTATTGATACTCCCGGACCTATAAAAGCATCCGCAGCAACCCATACACCATTACCGATAGTAATATTTTTTAAAATCAAAGGAAAATCTTCTTTTGTATAATCATGAGATGAAGCACAGAGATAAGTTTTTTGGGAAATAATGGTATTGTCTCCAATTCTAATTTTTCCTTGATTATAAATATCAACATCGGGGCCAACACAGCAATTATTACCAAGTTCTAAATTCCATGGTGCCCAAATTTTTGCCGAAGCATTTACTTCGCATGACCATTTAATTTTTGCTCCAAAACATTTTAAGACCAAAACATGCCATCTTTTAAAAAGCCGAGATGCTAAAGGACGGAATAATAAAAGATAAACAATATTCCACAATAATCTATAGGCTTTATTTTTAAAACCAAAACTATGACTATATTTCTCTAGATCCATTTCTATTATTTAATTCAGATTTAAGTTTTTTCGTAAAAACATCAGTCGTAAAGCATTTAGAATAGTCCATTAACGATTTATTCAGTTTTGTTTTCTCTATGCTACAAAAATCAATAATTTGAGAATTAGCTTCTTTTATATCATTACTTAAAAGGAGACCACATTTAGATGTAGTAATATGATATTTATGTGCAATATTATCCGATAATATTGGAGTTAACCCATATGACATCGCTTCTACAATACTAATTCCAAATCCTTCATATTTACTTAATGAAATATAATAACTTGATTTTTTTAAAATTTCATCAATTTCTAAGTCACTTATTTCTCCAAAAATTCTTATGTTTTTTGTGATTGGATTTAACTCCTTCGTACCTCTACCGATTATATTTAACCTAAAAGTTTGCATAGTATCTTGATTGAATAGTAAGATAAGTTTTTTTAAATTCTTGTTTTTATTATTAGGGCCAATGTATACAAATTCACCATTAAAAGTTAGACTTTCTAGTGGGCCGTCGTAAATCCTTTTGACTGGATTCCATAACAAAGATGCATTGGGCATATCATTACCATCAATTGCTATCAAATCTTGGGGACTTACACAAAAGATTCTGTCTATACTTGACAAAGATACTTTAGAAAGTATTCTAAAAATTAATTTCCTTGAAAAACTTCTTGAATCATGAAAAATCCATCCATGAGAAAAAAGAATTATTTTAAATTTTTTATTTAAAATGGTATACCAAGTTAGCCTTCCAATATGAGGGTCATTCAGAATAACAATGTCATAATCTTTAGCAAAATTCAATCCTTTTGGCTTTGTAGGAAGATAGAAATCTATAAACGAGTTCTTCCCATCATTTAACACATATATTTCAACTTTAAACCCATTGTTTTTTAAAATTTCAATTAAAATATTTTGTTGTGTTAGTATTCCACCTGATTGTTCTGAGCTTATACTTGTTAAAATTAATGCTAGCATAATAATTAATGTTATAAAAACGATAATGAAAATCATTGTTTTTTGGCAATCTTCAAATTTGATAAATTTATTTAAATTCCATTATTTAGTAAGTGTTGATACAATTCATTCATTTTTATAGCTATTGCTTTTATTTCATATTTATCCCTCACTAAGTGTTGTCCATTATCACCCATATTTTTAATTTGAGATGCAGACATACGCATAATTTCTTCAAGAGTAAGTTTAATATTAAAAACAGATAAATGGATCCACCAACCGCAATGGTGTACTTCTAGATCTTCCCAAGGAGTTCCTTGGGTTGTTATCACTGGAACACCAACTGCCAAAGCCTCCGCAACTACTATCCCAAAATTCTCACTATACGTGGGAAGAAGCATAACATCCGCAGATCGTAAAAAGTCCCATTTGGCTTCACCAAATTTTGCTCCTACAAAACTAACGTTTTTTAAATCTTGAGCACTCTGAGTTAAGTTTTCTATATAATTTTCATCCCCATTACCAGCAATTTCTAAAGTCCATCCATCAGTATTACTATTTCGCCACGCCTCTAGTAGCAATTCAATACCTTTTTTAGGATGAATGCGAGACAAGAACACCACTTTTTGGCTACCGTAATAGTCTTTAATTTCTTTAACATCCCTCAAATCAATTCCATTTGGAATAATAAAAATAGGATTTTTAAAACCTAAAGCCTGAATATTCTCAGCTTCCATTAGAGCCGTTGCATGCAAACAATCAGCTCTTTCTATTGCTTTTTTTTGATACAAAAATAAACCTAATTTTTTCTTCCAAGGATTTTGAGCCAATATCCAAGGTTCCAACATGCCGTGAGGAGATAGGATTACTTTAATCCCTAATTCTTGAGCTACTTTTTGGAAACCCCAGTTTTGAGGACTCCAAATACCATTAACATGAACTAGATCTGGTTTTTCAGCTACTAAAAATGTATGAAACTCTTTTAACATAGAAAACCATCTTACAACATTGGTGTTAAAAAATTGTATTTTAACACCTTTAATTTTAATCGGACTTTCAGATATTCCTGTTGCAACAATTAGCTCCGTATGATTTTTTAACTCTGTACCCAATAATCGCATATATTCGGCTGTTCCTCCTTCATTCTTATTAATTCCGGCAATAAAATGGATTACTTTCATTTAATTTGACTTATTTGTTTATAAATAACCTCAATAGCATTTAAGGAATTTTCAGTAGTAAATTTTTGAGATTGATTTAATGAACTTTCAATAGTTTCTTTTCGTTGGACCATATCTAGTGATACAAGCTTTTCTAATATGCCGGCGGATTCCTCTTTCCATTTACCCCAAAGTATTTCATCATTGGGTTTTTTATCAATATAAAAAGCTGCCGTACCTCCAACTTCGTTCATAGGGTCTTTATTGGTAGTAATTACGGGACAACCTGAAGCCATAGCTTCTACAATAGGCCAACCAAACCCTTCATCTAATGAAGGAAACAACAAACAAAACGCTCCAGAGTAAGCATTATTAATATATTCATCCGATAAATCAGTAAGAAAATGAATATCCTCTTTAAAAATTGATTTCTGTCTCAGATAAGACAATTCACCTGATGGCTCTGAACCAATCAAAATCAATGACATTTTTTTATTATATATCGTACGCCAAGTATCGTATATTTCTATTACACCTTTTCGGTTTTTATAATATTGATTTCCACCAATATGCATAAGATACCCTTTTGATAATGTAATGTTTAATTTTGTTTCTAATAAATTACGCGAGTCAATTGGAGACAATTCATAGAAAGGACGATTTAAACCGTTGTAACATACTACCGAACTTACAATTTCACCTTGATGTAATTCATGCAAATCGTGTTGAGTTTTTTTAGAAATAGAAATGAAATGCTTCCCTTTTGAAAACCCTTTCCTAATATAATTTTGATATAGCTTACCCGTGTATGACGTTGGGTTTTCTGGAATAGTGCCTAGGGCGGATTTCAATGCTAAAAAATCATGACAATGCACTACATGATTCCTATTTTTCACTAAGGGTACCCATGGCCCTAAAGCTTGATCAGCAAATACAAAAAGAGCATCATTTGCACAATTACGTAGTTTTAATTTTACTTCAATTGGAAACAGAACATACTGATCAATATAGCTAAGCCATTTTTTTAATGACTGCATAACTGGCAGTTTATAAAAACGTGCTTTGGGACTCCAAACTTCCACTTCATGCCCTCTTTCTTGCATGCCCTCGAGCAACATGTTTGCGTAACGAGGCATGCTTTGATGAGCTAAAAAAGAAGGATGAGTAAAAAGGACAATTTTCATCTATTCCGTTTTTAAATTATTATTAATACTTGCCTCTAACAAACCTGCTGCAATCACAGCACAGCCTAGGATACTGGGTTGTGCCCATTGTCCTTGAGTAATCAAAAATAAAGCAGTACCGCACAAAGTTAAAGGCAATAATTTGGAGGCATTAGGCAAACGGATTGATTTAAAAAATAAGGCAAGAGCTAAAAATAATCGTAAGGCAATTAGCCCACCTCCAAAAACAAGACCTTGCTCGCCTCCTAATCGCCCTAATTCCCCTTCTGAAATTAAATATTTAGTTTTTCCTGTGAGCATCTTCGCTCCCGCATTAGTCCCCATTCCTAAATTACCAGCAAATAAAGGTTGATTCAATAAATCAGCAATTGGATCCGTAAATCCTTCCACCGATCTTAAAATAATAGACCCTCCTTTCTGACTGCTAGCCGTGTCAACGCGATCCATAAAAACCTCAGTCCCTAAATTAAAAATCGTAGTTGTTTTTTGCAAAATAGTAAATAAACCAAAAAGTATAACGACAGTAAACACCGTTTTCATAATAGATTTAATACTGGTAGAAGAACCAATAAAAGCGAAAACGCCTACTAATAAAACCCCAACAACCGCTCCACGACTTATAGTTAGAGGCAATCCAATCACTAGAGCAATCGTACTAGCCAAAAGCAATAAGTGGGAACAAGACTCTTTAGACAACCAAAAATAAAATACAAATACTGAAGACAAAATATAGAAAGAAGACAAACCCGATATAAAAGAGAAAGTTCCTGATGGCCGAAAATAGCCCATGGCCCCATCAAAACCAGCACTCCCTTCCCCTCCGATCCCAATGTTGATATAAGCAGATTGTGGACTGGTAAATTGAAAATAAATCAATAACGTCATCAAGATATTGATCCAGAGCATCAGACGTCCCATTTTAAGCACATCCACTTTGGTAAAAACGGTTCCGATGATAAAAATAATTGGAAAATGAAACAACATAATTCGTGCCCCATAAAGCCCAACAAATAGATTTTCATGTCCAAAAGTGAGGGTTATGGCCAAACCTAAAAGGGTAAATAGCAACCCTAGAACTACATAAGGATTCATAAATTTAACATTCAAATAGAGTGCTCTTACAACGATATATATTGCAATAGGGTCACGTACTACCAATAAGGGGGTCGCCAAACTGGGTAAAATCCATTTACGCAAAGCCCCTTCAAAAATCCATAGCAAAAAATACAACCAAATAGCCATTTTTAATGAACTGTAATTGGGTTCTGCTGCTGGTACTGTAATTGTATTCATTTATAACTTTTTTTTGTCAATTGCTAACGAAGAAAGGGCAGCAGCCATTTCTTGGCCATAAACCGACCATGGTCGGGTTTGAGCCTTAGTTTGAGCAGCTAATCCTAATTGTTCCAATAATTCTGGTTTTTCAAGTATCTTTTGCAAAACTTCTTGTATGGCATTGGATGAGCCTGCTGGCACAATCCAGCCGTCCACTCCATCTTCAATCAAATCAGGTCCAGCAGTTCGATCGGTTGTGATAACAGGAACCCCTTGAGACATGGCCTCCGTAATAACCAAGCCAAAACCTTCAAATAAGGAAGGAAATACAAATACATCATGCTCTCGCATACAGCCTAAAACTTGTTCATGAGACAACGAGGGAATCCAATGGTGTTGCTCTAAAGCCCAATTCAATGCATTGCAATTGGAAACGGCTTTATGACCAACAATGGTCAACTCTACCGTACTTTCCATTCCTTCAACCGCTTCAAACAAATAAGACAAGCCTTTTCGTTGCGATAGGCCACCGATAAATAAAATCTTAAGTTTTCGATTAGCAAGAGGTCGGTATTCTTTTTGATGTTGAACCTTTGGAAAACCATAGGGAATTACTTTTATTTGAGCTAAAATTCCCGGATAGGCTTCTAATGTTTTTTTGGTAAAACTACTGGCTACAAAAATAACATCGGCCAAAGCCAATTCTTGGTCTTTTTTAGCCAACTTGGCTGGAGAGTCACTAAAACCAGTGAGTGTGCTGGACCATTCAGGGTTAAGATCAAATTCCTTTTGCATTAACAAACGCGCACTTTTCCAATACCCTATCGGTAAATCATAAATACATGTGATACCCAATGATTTTGCTTTGGTAAAAGTAGCTAATGCGCCATCCTCATAGGCATACACTCCTGATAATCCTTCTTTTTTTGCTTTTGCTAAAGAATGAGCGACCCATTCATCGTGCATTTGATATACCCGATCAATACAAAAAAAACCTTTTTCATGCCGTATTAAAAAATCCAATTTCAATTTGGATGCCAATAAACGACCAAATTCAAAAAAAGAATTAGATCTAGTATAAGCTTGCCAGGATGGATCTAGTCTTCTTCTTTTTAAATCTTTTAATTTGGGATAGTCTCTTAACTTATAGGCCAATTGCCCCGGAAAAATAGCAACACAAGTAAACAATCGATATAAAATTTTATTTTTCAATAATCCATTTACGAGATTTTTAGAATTTGCATTTAAAGTGGGATGAGAAACAACTATCTTCATTTGATCGTAATTGAATTAATAAATTGATTTGCAATACTACTTAAATCAAATACCTCCATGTCCCCCTTTGATATTAAATCTAAATTATTTTTTTCGTACTTAATAATCTGTGGTGTGGAATGGAATCCATTTATCGGTGTCCATTTTCGAGATACGCAAATAGAATTCAATTGATGCTCTTTGTAGGCCGCATAAATGCCGCTTTTTTCGGTTTGAAAATAAGGCGTGGTCGATATGCCGTAATTGCTATCGATCAATATTTGCGAAATTACACTTTCAGCTTGTATGCCCAAAACTTCGTAGTCTATCTTAAAAAGATGTAAAACAGCTTTATAACTAGAAAGTTCCGAACCACTTTTACCAATAAAAAAAAATTTTATGGGCCTGGAAAGCGAGTCTTTATTGATAACTAAATCTTCGATAAAATCTTTAAAAGGAGCTCCAGGATGAATAGTTCCAAACAAAACAAATTGGGTAATTTCCTTCTTACCTCTTTTAATCCCAGTCAAAGGAATATTGCTACAAATAGGCAAAACACTTGCATTAATATTGCACTTTTTAAGGCTAAAAAGATACAATTCATTTTGGGTGTTAATCCGTTTTGGGGAAATATTCCCTAGGACTCTTTTGATTATATTTTTTTGTAGTACACCAATGCATTTGTGTTTAAAAGAAGCCTCCCGATCGATTCCCAACCACAATTCATGAAACATAACATGCCAATGGTACTTTCCCTTTAGTTTATTCAAAAATGAGGGCAACCAAAAGGGCAACCCCTTGGGATTAAAACTATACGGTACAAATTGCAAAGAAATCCAATCGGGCTGATATTTCGCTACAATATCCTGCGCAATGGTATACCGTTTGCTATGAGAATAGCATAAAGGAAGCCTATTTACGACCACTTTATTCCCACCTACCTCTTGTATTTCATTTAGATACTCAGAAACATAAGGATCACACAAAGACAAAATCTGTGCCTCATGCCCTAGTCTAATTAGTTCACCACATAAAAGACGGGTATAATCACCCACCCCATCATTACCGTATTCTACTGAACCACAAAAGAATAGTATTCTCATTTATTTAAACCTTTTTTTAATTTTACTGACAATCTGCAATAAAGTTATTATTTCTAATTCTAAAATCATTGCTTGTTTGTCAAATTTTATATTTTGAAATAATACCAAATACAAAAAATGTACAAATAGAAATCTGCTTATTAAATCTAAAATCTCGAGACTTATTCTAAAACAGCTTATTTTTTTTATATACCAAGATTCTACATTTGAAACCTCATGTCTTTGAAGCTTTTAATATTAAATTAAAATATTGCTGACACACCTCTTCTTCTGTATGTTCCCCGAGATGAGCTTTGGCATTTCGCAAGAGGCTTTGCTGTAACTTGGTATTCTCTAAAAGTTGGACCGTTTTTTGAACGAAAGATTCGTGCGAATTACGCTCAAAAACCACTCCTGCATTTCCTACCGCATCAGGCAAACCACCACCATCCGAAACAATCGGGATACAACCACAAGCCATCCCTTCTAGTACGACAATACCAAAAGGCTCTTCCCAACGAGAAGGCACCAATAAAAAACGATTTTCATGTAATTCATATGCTATCGCTTCAGCAGATAAAAAACCCAAAAAACGAATTTGACTTGTCAGTTTGTAACGGGAAGTCAATTCCATTAATTTTACCATTTCTGGACCATCACCAATAATTGCTAAGGAATATTTTTCATCTTGAATTGTATTCAATTCATGCAATAACTCAATACACATATCAGCACCTTTGTCTGAAACCAAACGCCCAACAAAGGCAAAATCTTTTGTTTTCTTAATAGTAGTTGCTTTAAAAACAGCTGCTTCATATGAATTTTCAATAACAGTGGCTTTCTTAAAAGTATGTTCCTTTATTTTTTTACTACAAGCAATTACAGCATCATAGTCGTTTAGAAAAAATGTTTTGGCTTTTTGATGGATTAATTTCTTTTCTTTTGGTAATCCGATCCAAGTGTGCAATGCCACTATCTTGGGTTTCCTCACTATAAAGTTTAACCAACTCATTCTAAAACAGGGATTATTTTCAAAAACAACATCACACCATTTCAATAAATTATAAATCACTTTAATGGAAGGATCTCTAACTACTTTAAACGGTAATTTTTCAGTACCATCCTCTTTTGTATGAGTTACTACAATTACAGAGACCTCTCTTTTATTTTGAAAATTTTTAGCCAACATTAATGAAACTGTTTCAATACCACCAATGCGAGGATAAAAGGAATGACTGAATAAGAGTATTTTCATAATAAATTAGGGTTCTATTTTTTTGAATAAAAAAGATAATTTAATCTAATCCATTTTCTTTTTTTTTTATCTGAAATTAAAATAACTACCCTAAAGCGAATTTAGAAATATAAACTCTTAGTAAAATAATCAATAAATTACTTTTTATATCAAACAGCTAACGTATTTTCTTAGCTAAGATGACACGACTAATATTGCGTTTAAGAAAAAAACGAAATAGAATACATTTACGTTAAACACAGAATTAACAATCAACTAAAGCACTCATTTTTTTTACAAAAGTAAGGTAGGTATGTTAGTTTTCCTGGTATAAAAAACAATTATAAGTCCTCCATACACGAAAAGAGCTAATAAAATGGATTCTTTACTGCTTTTTTTTGTAGCACTTGAAAGAGTAAATTCGTTTAAAAGCTTAAATAAATAACAAATTTACATTATTAAGTCCTCATTAACCCTTAAGTTGATGTTTTGGTAATTTCAACTAAATCATTCATAAAACTAATGCTTGTGTATTCAACGGTAAACAGTTGCTTATGCTGGAAAGCGGCTTTTTGAGCGGCATGCAGCGCATTTAGACTTGGATTTGTCAAAATGGCTTTGCTCCAATTATCATCAAAAAAACCAATACCACTATCCGTATATTCTTGATTTACTATGGGTGCAGCCACAGGAATCCCATGGGCTAAAAAAGTAGCTGCGCTCCCACTCTTTCCAAGGGCGTGTTGAGGTACTGGTGTAATCCCCATATCACAAGATGTTACTAGGTCTGAGATTTCCGTCTCGTTCAAAAACCCAGTGCACGAAACAGTGATTAGCAAAGGACAGTGATTTTTAAAGTACTCCACATAGGGTAACATTCTACTTTTATTCCCTCCAATGAAAATCAACTCAGTAACAATTCCTTTTTCTTTTAGCGCAATATTAAAGCTGTTTATAAAATCGATGATGGAAATTTCTATTTCTACCTGACTAAAAAAGGCCCATCTAAAGGTACTAAGTGGTTTATTTTCCAAAACGCCTGCTGATATTGGACTAATATTCGAGAACAGCGGCAATGCTTTTACCCTATACCCCAATTTTTCAATATTCGATCGATAGGCTGGCAAATGCGTATGAATCAATTTTGGATTAATTTTCTTCAACAATTGCTTGATGATGTGTTTTTGAAAATAAGATACTACTTTATTTTTAAACGCACCCTTTTTTGCCGTCCCCATCCATAACTCATGAAACATAATGTGCCATTGCTGCACTCCCTTCAGCTGATCTAAAAAACCAGGCAACCAAAAGGGCAAACCCTTAGCATTATAGCCATAGGGTACAAACTGCAAACTTACCCAATCTGGACCAAATTCATTGACAACTTCTTGAACCCTCAGAAATCGTTCGTTTTGTGAGGTTTTCCCTGAAATTCGCGTTATTGTACAAGATGAGTTTTCAACATTTTTTGTTTCTTTAACAATACCTTCGACATGGCTATCACACAAAGCAAGAATATGTACTTGGTAACCTTTTAGAACTAAAACACTTCCCAAAAGTTTGGTATAGTCTCCAACACCATCTTTTCCTGCTTCAACAGAACTACATAAAAATAAAATTTTCATTGACCTAGCAGTTTAATTCTTTAAATAAGGGCTCACAAATAATATGACAACTGTTTGCTTTTATTTTTTGCATCTCTTTTATATCAATGCGATACCCTAAATGCCATAAATCTAATAATTTTTCAGAAGTATACTCATCACCACAAGCAAAATCATTATTTTCAATATTTACTCGATTGAGTGCAAAATTTAAGATGATAGGGTGTTGTAAACAAAGCCCTTTTCTGTATTTAAATTTAAATCGATAGGGGCCAAATGCTTTTTCTAAAGTGTTTGGTGCTTTAAATTGGGTTCGTTCCAAAAGAAATAGAATTTCTTTGGTGTCAAATACATTTCCATCTACAGCTAATGGCATAGCCCAATAACCGGATGATTCCATCCAAGAAAAACTAGACCAAGGCTCCATTGCGAACGGACTAAGATAAGGAGCTGGACTAATCGAATCACTAGGTTGCGTATAATTGATCCCTGACCACAATCGAATGCTTGGCACATTTTTTCTTAAATCGATATCGTTTAACCATTCAATAGAAAAAGGATTCACAAATAAAATATCATCAACTAAAAACATCAAGCGCGAAAATTTGATGTTTTTGACTACATTTATTAAATCCGATTTGAAGTTTGTTTCTTTTACATGTTCGAAAATGATATCCGAGTATTTTTTTAAAACTTGCCCATAGGCCTTTTCAAAATCAGCAGAAGAGGTTTGCCATTGAATAACAATCTGATAGTCGCCTGATATGCATTGCTTTATAGATTCAAGCAAAGCCTCTAGCTGCATCGGCCTATCCTTACTAAACAGTACAATACCAAGTCCACCACCTGAAGCAGGAGCTGATTTAGTAAAAAATAGACCAATAGAATTTAGTATACGTTTGTATGTACCAATCATTGATTATGCTATAAAAATTAATATTTACTTTAGTTACAACTATCTCAATTTCTTTTTTAGAAGCTAGAAATTACAGCTTAAATTTGTGTCTACATCCTCATATCATAAAAAATATACTTTACACCCTATCTATCATGAAATTAATAGAAATAACACTTTGTCTACCCATCTCCTTAGTGTTTAGAAAAATTATCTTTTTCTAATATTTCTCCATTTTAATGTTATAAAATTCAGTAAACTAAAATATAAGTCTATAGATTTTACATAAAATTTATTAGGTTTATTTATAGGTTTTCCAGGTATTCCTTCAATGCCTCTATTTAATCCTTCTAATCGGCAAGATTCCCAATCAAAATACCATATAGGCTCATTATAAAATAATCTTTCCCCATATTTACTGAATAATTTTAAAACTTCAAAATCCATATAATAGTAGGTATCATTTTTAAAATCCTTCAAATTAAGCCCCATTTCATCATATAACTTATACCAATTAGTATCAATTTTTTCTGTGTTGCCTAACTTGACATAATCGTCAGGTTTAAAGAAACTATACATTAATCTACGAATTCTAACTTTTTGTTTCTTTTGTATTTTTTCTAAAGAACAATAATATCTGTTTTTTGAAAATTGAATATTTTCCCTTACAAAACATAAATGCAAAAATGAAATATTTTCAATTAGTATATAAGTTGCATGTATAGGTGTTGGTATTCTTACACTATGTATTTCAGAAGGAAAATGTTCTGAACCATCATCAACAAATCCTAATGGAAAACCCTCACGATAAATCAAGGCCAAATTCAAGTTGAACAGCGGGGTTGGCTTGTCAAACAAAAAAACTGTACCAAGTGCAGCCTGTTTTATTTTTTCCCAATCTTTAGAATATAAGCTATTCGCTGTTATTAATTCGTCCGCATCTAATGCCAATAAAAAGTTCCCCAATCCAAATAACTCTCTAGCTGTGTTAATTAATAGCTTTTGTCTATCTCCTTCATTAAAATCAGTATTTTCATTTTTAATTAAAGTAACTTTATCATAATTTAAGGCTATTTCAACCGACTTATCACTTGAATTTTGATCAGCAATAATAATATGATCAGCAAAAAGTGAGCAAGTCTTAAGAAATTTATCCAAAATCCACTCTTCATTTTTTATTGGAGTTAAAACGACTATTTTCATAAATTTTATTTTACCTAACTGACTAATCTTTAATCAATAAAAATGTGTTCATAAAACGATATTTAATTAAATACTTACAGAATATTTAATGTGTAATTTTGTTTTTATAATATCTTAATAAATTTCGAAAATGAAAAGGTTCTAAAAATCTCAAATATTCTTTTAAATAATCAAATGCAGTTACTTGTTTTCTAAAAGTATGTAATTCAGCTGCCGCTTCAGAAAGATAATGGAACTGATTTTCAAACGAAAGGAATTGTTCATAATTTTTTCTTGCATTAATACCTAATTCCAAAAAATCTTTTTCTCTATTTTTAAGTATATTGTGTATTTCACTAACATCTTTTTCTTTTATTCGAATCGAACAACTTTTCCAATCAATAGCCTTGTTTTCAATCCATTCGTTAGAAATAATAACAGGAGCAATTCCCATTTTCATACTTTCATATTGTCTATATGAACTTGGACCAATACCCCTAGGACATAAGATAAATTTACTCTGAAATAAAATTTTCGCATAATTTTGAAAATATAAATCACGCTCCTTTTCATCTAATTCCCAAGAATTAGAATTATTTGTGTCTAGCACATTTTCATCACCTTGAAATATTTTTATAATATTCTCCCTTACTTTAGGATAAGTCCGACTTGCACCCATAAAAGAAAACAAATATTTTTTTTCAATAATTTTATTAGGAATAAATTCAACGTAAGGGTTTAATGAAATTTGTTCAAGGTAATGATAGGAAAAATGCAGTTTTTTATTGAAATGACTAACGCATATCGAAGGTGAAATTGTTGGAATAAAAGTTAGATTAATATCGCTATCATGGTACAAATAACATTTTTTTTTATATTTTTTATACAAAGAATGTTGTAATACTTGAAAAAAATATGGATCAGACCATGGATGATGTTCAACAAAAATAATTAAATCTGCAACTTCAGGATTAACTTCTAATTTGTGTTTTTCAAAAGAATCAAATAAACTTGATTTCTTTATATTTTTGTACGCAAAATTATGTTTGTGCTCAGGATAAGCGGATAAAATAAATATTTTCATACTAAAAACAATTCTGCTATATTAAAAGAAACTCTAAAAAAATTCAGTTGTACCGCGTAGATAATTTTAGCAAGAATACAAGTTTAAATTAAAAATTGACTCATTCAATTCAATTCATTTCATAAACACAAAATTTCATTGATTTGCAAAATTTTAAATTACTCAAGAAATTTATGATTTTTAGGCTAAAACTTTTTAAGAATCAACAATCATTAAATTTATTTATGATAGTTATGTTTTCAGGTATAAATCATTTGAATGAAGTTTTTCTTAAATTCTGATAATATAAATATTTATAAGGATGATTACTTCTAAAATTCCAAGGTTTAATTGCACCTGTGAAATGAACTATTATTGGCAATTTAGTGGATTCCTCAGCTTCTGTATTTGAAAATTATTCAAGTAATTGCTTATTATCTTCCTCAAAAATAACAGATTGTTGATCATAGCGTAAATACATCCTTTTCCATTTTCCATCAATGATTGCATCAAGCCCACATTTATCAAGATACCTGACTACACTTGGATTAGAGGATATAAAATTTATATTTAACTGAGTATCTTTCCATAATTTCAAATTAATTACATTACACCTGCATTAAAATAATATGAATCCAAGCTCATTTTTGACTCTAGACGCATGTCAAAACCGGGATTTTCAATTGCTACAGTAATAATCTTCTAAATCAGTTTGATAAAATTCTTTTATTCAATCATTTACAACTAAATCTGAATCAAGACCAAAATTTTATTTTCGTTAATATAATCTGAAATTAACAATCTATAATAATTAACTTTTCTAAAATGATGTGTTAAAACTAAATTATCAAATATTTCATCATTAATAGCAATAAAAAAAATCACATTGATAATTAAAAGTAACTTTCTTCAAATAAGATACGTTTTTATCAACTAAACCTTCACTTATTACATAAATTTTAAACTTTATAAAACCTTCCAATAAACTTACCTACAATAACACTAATTTTCTTTTTAAAAATTTCGAATTTAGTATGTACAAAAATTGGACTCTTTGTATTTTCCCAGTAAAAAGTATCTAAAATTCTAGGAGGTCTTCCTTGAATAGCTCTTAGTAAATGATAAGTGTTCCATGGTTTTGGACTTCCTAATGCATGAAACATGGTTACATGGCCATACTTAAAGCCCATACCTTCTTTACCTAAATAACTTATAGAACCATCAAAAGCTTCAATAGTAGCGTTCAATGCGTCTTGATCTGATTTGTCAAAAATAGTAAAACCTTCCATTTCCACTAACATTAAACTGTGTGATTCATTTGAAAAAATAGAATTTTCTAACCCTCCTATTGCTGCCCCCATATTTACTTGAATTTGATTCCACAATTTCAAAAAAGAAATATCTTTTTTTAGCAGTCCGACAAAGCCTCCATTTACATAGGTTTGATTTTTATATTCTAAATCGATATTGAATTTTTTAAAATAATTTCTCCATCCTACTCTACGGGGATGAAATTCTTGTAGAGGAGAATCGATATCCTCACAAAGTCCTACTCCACATTGTACCCATTGCTCAAAACAAACCCATGAGTCATTGACCACAATATCGGGATCAAAATAATAAAGCGCTTCTGCATTCTTAGCTGGACCTTCCCATAATTCCAGCATAAAGTCAGGTTTATAATTGGTTAAACTATAATTCGTTTCTAATTTTAAGAAAACCAACTTCAATCCTTCTATTGGTGATACGATTATAGCTTCTTTCCATTTATCAATAGCCTCTTTTTTTCCCTTTAATGCCCAACTAGGTAATGAACCACGATACCCTACATATACAGTTCCTCGAAACCCATTTTTATAAAGAGAGTTGGAGAGTGTAGCCACTCCATAGTGATAATGTCCTTCGAAAAGAGTGCAAATTGCTGCAATCATATGTCTTGTTTTATTGTAATTAGCGGTTTAAATATCGTTTAACTCGATTTACTTGATTTTTTATAAAAGTGATGTAAAACATATCAGCTAGTTGTATTTTAAAAAATCCCATCATCCTATTTTCATCTGTTTGGCTCGAAAACATCAAATCATCAATGGGTTGACTACCTAGACGACCTCGTCCTGAATAATGCAAATGACTGATTGAAGCATTCTTATATTCTTTTAAAGATTGTTTCTCATATTGCTTTTTATTTTCATCCGACAAAGTCGCATACCACGAACGGAATGAAATCGACCTTCTTTCTTCATTTCCTTGAATGGCTTGAATTAAATCCAAACTATTTTTATAATCTCCCGACCAAGAACTCAACCAATTATAGGGAGGTTTGCATAAATTCAGTAATTTCCATTCTCCAAGTTGTGTTGCAATATGCAATAAGGATTGGTCGTGTTTTTTGGGTATTTCAGGATACTGTTTAAACCACTCAACAGCGGCATTCATATCTGCAATCATTTTGGGATTCTTTTTTATCAGAATGTGGCCTGCAGTAATAGCCGTGCTCAAACTACCTTTGCCAAACAGTTCTTCTATTTTATTAGGTATTAAATAATTAAATATGCCTTGTGTCGTATATTCTTCGTCAGCATGAACTAAATCATATCCTTCGGTATAATCAAACAATCGTTCCCAATTCATCAAGGCGACAATATCATTGTCTGAATAAATAAATTCGTCCCAATCAGAAAACCATGCTAAAAAACGGTAGAGAAACCCCATAGGACAATCTGTCAATACACTTCTTAAATTGGCAATAAACACCTTGGCCTCTTCTGGAAAATCATCCACGGTCATAAATTCTACTTCATCTAAGATTTTTTTTGAATTGATAGGGGCTCCACCAAAGTGAATCAATCGAATAGGAAGTCTACAACCACTTTTTCGAATGGAATAAATTAAATTTTCACAATACCACTGACTCTTTAAATTGGCCACTAAAACAATACCTTTTTTCATTCTATATATTTTATAATCCTAAATGCCATTTATAATCCTTTTGCCACATCTTATGACGAACGGGTCCCGTATAATGACGAACAGCCATTTCACTTGGTTTATGCAAATAGGAGAAATCAAATTGATCTCCTGTGTCTAAAATAAAAGTTTTAGGTGTTAATGGCATAAATTTATTATCCTTTAGCAAAATATTAATTATAGTCTGTTCACTAAAATATTCATATTTTGATTCTAAAACTTTATAAAACTCAAGAGCGTTTTTATATTTCTCAAACTTTCTTATCACAAACATTAAACCCGCATTTACTTGCAATGATTGTTCTGTGTGAGTAGCTATATATCTGCTATCCAAACAACCCCATCCTACATCTGGCATAAACCATCCATTTTCTGCAGGCATTTCCTTAATCATCATTTCGAACTTATTTGCTTTTTCATAAAATAAAATATCCGAATCAATAAACAAGGTAGGACTATTAATTGGGTGATTCAAATAATAAAACAATCGTTTTCCAAATGCATGATTTAATGCATAATCTAAAATATAGGAATGATACGGTTTTAATTCCTCACAACATAATTCTTCAATTGAAGCCATTCCCCCCCATTTAATACTTTTGATTTCAACATATTCAAAATCGTTTGCTATTTGTTGTTTTTGTGCATCAGTATGTGACCCATCAGAATAAATGGTCCATTTTATTGGAATACCAACATGCTTAATAAATGATAGTATTGACAATAATTGCTCAGGAAAATCATTACAAGAAGAAAAACTTGCCACTTCCATTGCAATAGTCTTTTTTTGATTGACTTGTGCTAATAAATTTCTCAAATCATCTGTTACCTTCTTTGCAAATTTCTCACGATTCCTTTTGCCAATCGCTGTCGCCGTCTTTTTAGTAAGACCACTTTGTCCTGGTATCTTTCTCATGCTTTAAGGTTTTTAATAGAAATCGATTTAATCTTATATTCATTTAATTGTGAGTCTAATTTATTTACTAATGGTTTCCAAAATATTTTTTTTAACCAATCATCAAAAATATAATTAATAATAATAGAAAGTAATATTACCAGACCTATAAAAACGTAAGATTCTCTAACCCCTAAATGATATAATAATAAATAAAGAGGAAAATGAAAAATATAGATAGGATACGAAATAGTCCCTAAAAAATTAAGAAAAATCTTCATGTTTTTTGTGAAATCTAATTTTAAATACATAGCTATCAAAATAAATAGAATACTACAACTGGATAACATTACACTTAATGATTCAGCAAATATTTTCTGCTGATAACTCACAATAAATATACTTAAACCTAATAACGGAAAGGCAAACAAAGGTTGTTTTTTCGCAGAAATTATAAAACCTATAAGAAATGGCCATGCCCAAATTAAATCACCATATCCATATAAAAAATCATAATCCATAAAGGTAAAGGCATACATAGAAATTAGTGTAATAACCAAAATATATCTTAAACGCAATAACATTAATAAAGGAACCATAAGGTATAAAAAAACTTCAACCCCAATAGACCACAATGGACCATTGTAAGTTATAGTAATAGAGGCAATCCCTTGTAAAAGTAAAAAATTAGCTATACTCGTCAAATTTCCTGCGGCAAGCATTGTTGAATTGGGAAGTTCATAAGGACTCCCTAAATAATACTGTAAAAAAACAGCAAATAGTACAGCAACAAAATACAAAGGGTAAATACGCAAAAAACGACGTTTTATAAATCCTTTGCTATTTCTAGCATACGAATAGCCGATTGAAATGCCTGATATCAATAAAAAAACCATTACAGCAGCTTTACCTCCTAAGTCAAAAATAAATTGATAAGGCATTACTTTAAAACTTAAAATATGAAAGTATAAATGTCCATACATTACAATAAAGGCCAAAACAAAACGAGTAACGGCTAAAATTGACCAAGTTGTGTCTGTAAAAGTAGGAACTTTATAAAAAATATTTTTCATGTTTTATAGTTTAATAATTGACAAGCAGGTAAAAGCAAAAAAATAGCATGCGTTTTTTAAACTTTTTTTAATTTTCAATGCATTCAAACTATTCTCAACTCCCTTATTTATATCATTATGTCTTATTAACCTAGCATATGATAAATACGCATTAGACAATTGATTAATTCTAATTTTTAATGGAATAGCATCCCAGTCAAAATGTTTTTCATAAATATACAGAGAACCCAATGCCATTTTAGAATCATTATTTGAAGCTGCTGACACATTAGAATGTTTTCTATATAGAGCAGTATGTTGATTTGAAAATTTAAATCTATAATTCATTTTTGCTAATCTGATAAATAAGTCTTTATCTTCTGCATGCTGAAGATTTTGCACCATGCCTCCAACCCTATTCCAAGAATTTGTATCTAACAAAACAGTACAAGGATTGATCCCAATTTGATGGGTAAACAAGGAAACGTTAAAATTGTTCAACATGTCCTCACTGATTTCTTGTTTAAATATAATAGTTTCTACAGTATCTAAAAAAACCAAACAGCCCGCATAAACCAAGTTTAATTGGGGATCTTTGTCCACTTCATTCATCAAAGTTTCTAAATGATTGGGCAACCACACATCATCACTATCGAGCAATGCCAACCACGTTCCAGAGGCATTTGCCACCGCAATATTACGAGAAACACTTACACCTGAGTTTTTCGCATTGGTAATCAATTTTACAGAATTGGAAATACCTTTTGAAAATTCATTTACAATTTCGATGGTATTATCTGTAGAGCAATCATTTACCAAAACGATTTCCCAATTGGTATAGGTTTGTCTTTTAACGGACTCCAGAGTTTCAAGTAAAAATTTACTTGCATTATAGGCGGGAATTATAATACTAATTAGTGGATTTGTCATTGACTACTTATTTAAAATTAATTTATAAAAACTAAAACTATAATTAACAGTTAAAGAAATACACTGGTACAAAATACTATAATACAAAATACCCTGTAGTGTAGACAAATCCCAAATAAAAAAGGCAGCCGTTACCGTACCCAAATTCATGACAATAACCAATATGGGGTTTAAAAAATGCCCTCTGCTTCCAATCAACTGTCCGGTCATAGAAGTGATAAGCCCAATACAATTGGCTAATAAGATTAAAAACAATTCGGTAGACAAACCACTATAAGAAGCCCCCAACACCCATAACATTTGTGTTGGAAAAAGAAAGACAATGAACATTACAAAACCCGTAAATAAAAAGAGTAGTATTTGAAAAACGATAAAAGCTTTTACTATTTTAGATTTATTATCTTCTAATCTTGAAAATCGAGGAACAAATAAGGTAGATAATAAACTGGTAAAAAGCCCAATTAGTATAGAAAATCGGCCCAAGGCTCCTATACTCGCTAATTCGTTGGCATTCCCAAAAACCGATAAAATCCAGATCACAATTTGACCTGAAAAGGCAAAGAAAATAATATTGGGGAGTATTCGAGCAACCACTCGCAAAATTTCTTTCCGAACTACGGGGTCTGGTTTTTGATTAGTATCAACAAACTTCGCATTTATTTTTTTTAATTTATGATTCCCATAAATTCTGGGGATTCCCGAGGCTAACAAAATGACAAAAGTAAAAGGAAAAATAAATACAGTTAATACTGTTAGTACTAATCGTCCAACGTTAACAGTTATTTGATTTTTTTGCAAACTAGCGATGTCCTGATGCAATTTGGGTGTAATTTCTAGTAAAGAATCAGACAAATCCGCATAAAAAGCAGGAATTAAAGAAAGTACAATCAAAACCGCTGTCAACCAACTGGCCTTATTAATAAGTAATAAATAAATTATAATGGGTACAACTACAATTAAAGTGACAACAGCAAACTTTTTTCTAAGGTCCAATCCTGTGGCTAATACCGACCCTAATTTTTGAGGATCCTGCCAAACCTTACCACTCATGGCTAATACTCCGTTTGAGACCCCACCATCGGTCAAAACAATCAAAGTACCCACCATCGTATTGGCTAAGGTATACCATGCATATTCCTGAACAGGCAACATTCGTACAATCAAAATCCCAGTTACAAATCCGATTCCCTTTAGTAGAATTTCTGTACTACCTACTAAAGATACTAACTTTAGAATATTAATACTTTTATCGTAATGCCGGTGTTGCTTTATTTTATTAAAAGACTTCTTCATTCTTTACTATTTGTTGATAACAATAAAACAACATAATCCTGATTTTTATTTATAATACTTTTTTACCCTTTCCCAATCCCCTTAACTTGAAAACCTATAACGGTTAATGCATCCGCATCTAAAATATTACGACCATCAAATACAAAGGCAGGTTTGTACATGTTTTGGTAAATAGTTTCCCAATCGTAAGTTTTAAATTCGTCCCACTCAGTCAATAGAGCTACTGCATGGGCCTGATCCAAAGCTTCCAAAGGCGTTTGGTAAACAAATAGTTGTTTGAGTTTGGCGGCTATTTTTTGCTCGCTTAGCCCATTCAATTCCCATAAATAAGTCATGTCGGCTTTTATTTTGGCCTCAGAAACCTTAGGGTCGTATACGTGTATTTGAGCACCATCTTCAATAAGGTGATCGGCTACATAAATGGCTGCCGACTCCCGGGTATCATTGGTGTCTTTTTTAAAAGCCCATCCCAAAAAAGCAATCTTTTTATCACTAACCGTATTAAACAGCGAACTGATGATATTTTTGGCAAAACGGTATTTCTGATAATCGTTCAGAATAACCACTTGCTCCCAATAATTGGCGACTTCGGGTAGGTTGAAAAAACGACACAAATACACCAAATTCAAAATATCTTTTTGAAAACAAGAACCTCCAAATCCTACTGATGCCTTAAGAAACTTAGGCCCTATACGACTATCGGTTCCAATGGCATTCGCCACCTCATCCACATTAGCTTCCGTGGCTTCACACAAAGCAGAAAGCGCATTGATCGAAGAGATTCGTTGCGCCAAGAAAGCGTTCGCAGTTAATTTTGACAATTCCGAGGACCAAACATTCGTAGTCAAAATCTGTTTCGGCGCTAACCAATGCGCATATACATCCACCAAAGCTTGAATCGCTTCTTTTCCTTTTGGCGTTTGTTTTCCCCCAATCAGTACTCGATCCGCATTTAATAAATCTTCGATCGCAGTTCCTTCAGCTAAAAATTCTGGATTGGATAAAACCTCAAAATGAACGCCATTCCCCGTACTGTCTAAAATAGTCTGTAACGTTTCTGCAGTACGAACGGGTAAAGTCGATTTCTCTACAATAATTTTGTCGTTTTTAGCAATACGCGCGATTTGTCTAGCGCATAATTCCACAAATTTCAAATCAGCAGCCATCCCCTTTCCTTCACCATAAGTTTTAGTTGGGGTATTGACCGCAATAAATATCATATCCGCTGCATCAATTGCAGCATCAACATCGGTAGAGAAAAAAAGATTCCGACCACGTGCTTCCCCTACTACCTCTGCCAATCTAGGTTCGTATACGGGTAAATTATCTAAATTGACATCATTCCATGCGGCAATACGCGCTTCGTTTAAATCGACTACAGTCACTTTAATTTCAGGACATTTTAAGGCGATAACGGACATAGTTGGACCTCCAACATAACCAGCACCCAAACAACATATATTTTTTATTTTCATTTTATAATTTTATAATTGCTAACAATTAAATTTAATTAGTAGTTGCTAAACGCTTTTTTAAGCAATAGGCAAAAGACAAACTACTCGAAATAATTCAAAGTCGTATAACCTCCCTCTTTCAAATACTGGTCTTTTTTCATCAGTTTCAAATCCGATTGCATCATGTCTTTTACTAATGCTGCCAAGTCGTATTGGCATTCCCACCCTAGTTTTGTTTTTGCTTTGGTAGGATCCCCTATCAACAAATCCACTTCCGTAGGACGGAAATATTTAGGGTCAACCGCTAATATTTCTTTACCTATTTCTAGTTGGAATTTTGGGTTGTTACAAGCTTTAACAAATCCTTTTTCATCGATTCCGTCGCCTTTAAACTCTAATTCGATTCCAACTTCAGCAAAACTCATACGAACAAATTCTCGAACAGGAGTAGTCGTTCCAGTTGCAATAACCCAATCTTCTGCTTCGTCGGCTTGTAAAATCATCCACATCATGCGAACATAATCTTTAGCATGTCCCCAATCACGTTTAGCATCTAAGTTTCCTAAGTAAAACTTATCTTGTAAACCTAAAGCAATTCGTGAAGTCGCTCTTGTAATTTTACGAGTTACAAAAGTTTCTCCTCGTATAGGGGATTCGTGATTGAACAAAATACCATTGCATGCATACATCCCATAAGCCTCTCTATAATTTACAGTAATCCAAAAAGCATACATCTTAGCTACTGCATAAGGCGAGCGTGGATAAAAAGGAGTAGTTTCAGATTGAGGTACTTCTTGTACTTTACCATACAACTCTGAAGTCGAAGCTTGGTATATTCTAGTTTTCTTTTCTAATCCTAATAAACGTACCGCATCCAGAATTCGTAAGGTTCCTAATCCATCCGCATTTCCAGTATACTCAGGAGTTTCAAATGACACAGCAACGTGACTCATAGCAGCCAAGTTATAAATCTCATCTGGTTGGATTTCCTGAATTAAGCGAGTCAAATTTGTGCTATCTGTCATATCGCCATAATGCAAAATGAAGTTCCTCTTTTCTACATGAGGATCTTGATACAAATGATCAATTCTATCTGTATTGAATAATGAAGAACGTCTTTTTAATCCGTGAACGATATACCCTTTTTTTAATAAAAATTCACTTAAGTACGCTCCGTCTTGTCCTGTTACTCCCGTAATGAACGCTATTTTTTGTAATGGTTTCATGATGTAATTATAAAGCACAAAGGCATTGTGTAGCAAAGTTGCAAAAACTATATATATAGTTCTAGAAATGATATTATGAAAAAATATTAGTAACTAATTTATTTGAAATTTTAAATGTTTTCTAAAAACCAATTGTAGGTTCTCTGAACTCAATCTTCTAGATTAAATTGGTGATTCCAACCGATAGCATACATCTTAGAAATATCCATTAATTTTAGAGGAGCACCGTCAGGTTTGGTATCATCCCAAAGGACAACCCTAGTCTGTCCCACAATCTTTTGAATTGGAAGAGCTAACTCCATTATTTGTTAAATCTAATTCTTTGTTATTAGCACCAATAAGATGGGTATAGCCTTTCGCGGTCAAGATTCTCCAAATGGCTCTTACTAACATGCCATTGTGACCTGCTATATGAATGAGGAAAGCTTTATTTATCAATGAGGAACTAATTTTTTAAAGTAAAGTGGGATCTAACAACTCTAGTTGCGGGTTAATTTGCGTTACCGCTTGCTCATTATTTTAAAAAAAGCTACTAATCCTGCACAAGTTGCACGCGGAATAACATTAACGACAACTGGAAACAGCCTTTTCAATTTTGACAGCGTCCTTCACCTTGTTGAAACGCAATAAAGCAGACTATTCTTAGGCATCAATAAATAATGTTTAAAGTTCTTTCGAATCGGCAGTAAACTACTTTTGACCCATCAGACGACCAAATTGAAACTAACTCTAATCCAATAAAACATGGTAAACGAATAAGTAAAGACAATTTTTTATTTAAAATTTTAATATGGGTACCCCATCAATAGTTACATAATAACTATCCAGTAGAGAAAAATTTTTCAACCCATTATTCTCTTTATTAATGTAAACGATTTAAATAGTATCGTCAAAAAACATCGATCCCTAAATCAGGATTAACCTCCAGTAAATAATGAAAACAGCCACAAATATAATAAAATAAAAAGCACAACTACATTGTATTTAATAATTAAATAGCCTTGAAAAGACCAAATTACTATAAAACACCAATTAAATCGTTTTTTTAAAAATTAAATTTACAGCTGTAATCCCTTGGCGACTTCCTATTCAAGCATCAGCAGTAAAGCACTAAGAGTCAAATCAGAACACCAAATAAAAAAAGTATAGAAAGCCCACTATAATAAAAAGAAACTTATAAACTAAAAACTACGAAATAGCATATAGTATACACAAGACCAAAATTGTAAAAAAAAGAGGCGGAACAATTAACCCAGTTTCAGGTAAATTACTACTCTCCGATGTTAAAAAAAGTACAACAAAAGTCTGAGAGGAAAATAGAGGCCGAAGTCCCTTTATTCAATAATTACACTTTTTTCAGTTACCTGAAAAAGACAGGAACCTAATATTCAATTCGCCCGGGTTATAGTTTACGTATTCTGGTTAAGAAGTCATGCTACCGTAAAAGACAAAGAAATTAATATCATCAAAAATGGCTTAATAGTAACGATACGGCAACAGGGTTTTCAGTAATACAGTACTAAATTGGACAATAAACAAAGTTAAACTCAGGCCCATTTTATGAGCAAAATGGGCCTGTCAAAGACATCACAAAAACACAGTACGCTTTAATAGTAGAATCTTTAGGATATGCGCTAAAAGTAAAACACATTTAAAAATAATTCGGGGATCTCAGCCAATAATAGCTAAATCCCTAAAATTCAACTCCCTATTTGCAGCTTATAAAATAAGAGTTTAAGTGGTGAAAGTAGGTGATGAAAAACAAAGAATTAATACTCCATTTTAAAAATGGCACTCATTTTGACCCCTAAAAATTTGGAGAACTAATCCAATTTTGAGAATTTCAAGTTCACCCCTCCTTTTTCAATTTGCGCATACGTTTTAACGCTCATCTCCATCTGAATCATTTCCTCTACTTTAAAGATTCCGCTTATTTTTTTTAACGGGTTCTTTGGACTCATTAAAAAAAATGGAAAAATCAAATTTAAAGATAAACTCAATAAAAGCCTCTACAAATTTTGGGTATTTCAATCAATTTTGAAGCACTCAAATCAACATCGCATTTTTCTATTTTACCATAACCATTGATACTCATTTTTAATTCAGATGCAACATACTCTCTGGTTAAATTTTTTAATTCTCTTATTTTTATTATATTTTGGTATACATTATATTTCATAAAAATAAACAATATAAAATTCATATTTAAAACCTCCTTCCTAATTACTTAAACTTGTAACAAAAGCTACCACCATAGCACAACAATTTGCTTTAGCGTTACTTAGTTATACACATTCTATTTTTTAAATTCACAATCGATATATTAGATATAAAACCCACTTAATGGCAAGTAAAACCCACAGCGCTCTTTGCATAGTACCATATTATATCAGTACTAAGACTAACCACACGGAAACAGAAAACTGCTTGTGTAGTCTTCCTGAGCGTCTCGAAGGACATTCCCACCCATAGGCGAATACCCTGAACGGCTAAAAGCAACTTTTTTTCATTGCGCTCTTTTTATTTTTTTTCAAAAATATAGTAAATTGCATAAGGTTTAAAATTTTAAAGAACAAATCGGTTCAAAAGGATTTTAAAATCCGATGAAATACATTTTTGACTAATAGCAGTGCGATCCAATAAAAAAAGGAATAGGTTTTCTAAACTAAACGACAAGGAACTCGAGGTATTAGGTGCCCTCAACAGACTAAAAGACCTCAAGAGGAAATCCATTTATGAAACCGAAGAATAAAAGGAGGTACACGAACGCATCCCCGTTGTGAACTCCAATCAGCCACAAAAACAGCTAGAAGCAAAAGCCAAAACCCGCCATTCAACGGCAGTTTCATTGTTAGCGCTAAGCACCCAACGAAACTCTTAGCTCTTGGGTCTAATTATTAAAGCATAAGCCTGAATATTTTTTTTACAAAAAAGGAATATAAAATAACGCACGTATAGTTAGAAGCACTCCTACCCCCCCTTTTAGGGGGCTGGGAGGGGGCAGGGAGGTGTTTTTTCTATGAAATTGTTCTTGTTCTCGATACAACCCCGCCCAAAATAGAAGTCGAAACTGACGAAAAACTATCATCACAAACTAATTAAAGCCAACGGGCTTTTAGAATCCATTACTTATACCAATATAGTTAATCAAATAAAAGCAAACGGAGTTACCAAAACACCTAACCGCTGCAAAGTGAAAATACTTACTGAATCTTATTCGTAAGATGTAGTTTGGCCCAACGAACAGATAGTTTTTAATAGAATTGCCTTTTTGTTTAAAAAAATTATTTAGAAGGATCTGATAAAAACAAAGGTTCCAATTAATTAAGCTTAATCGGAACCCCTGTTTATATTATTATTTATTTTAGAAAAATAAATGGTATTTAAACCTAAATAGTTCTATTTTTTTATTGAGTCACTAAAAGTTGTGGGTAAGGATTAGGAATTGCATCTATAAATACTGTAGGTACATCTATAGCTGTTCTTGATAAAAGTTTACTAAAAGTAGAGTTTGACAACAACTTACTATTTATGTACAGCGTATAAGGAGGAGATCCTACAGCATTACTAATAATCGCTTCTCCAGTTATTGTTGAATTGAATACGTGTACATTTGAAGTATTATAACTGTAAGAGCGCATAAAGTTTATGTTATCTAGAAAATTACAACCTTCTATGTCAGCGTATAAAGATTGAATAGTGGCTATAGCATTTGTGTTATCATAAAAATTACAACTAATTATATTTACATTACCACAATCAAAGGTATAATCTCCTGTGAAACGTGTAAAATCACAATTGGCAAAAATAGTAGATTCCGCAGACATCTTTACTGCCGTTTTTCCTCCATCATATTTACATTCTACCCAAGCATTCATATTGGATGTTCTATTCCCATGTAAATCCATTGATGTATCACAATCTATAAATTGACATTTATAAAAAACGTTTTTATCCATATAGGCACTTCCTAATATTTCTCCATTAGCTTGTTCTATATTAGACTCATTAAATATGCCTTTTGTACAATTTACAAAAGATAAATGCTCCCAAAAGTTATTATCTGTACCGTATATATTTTTAGTATGAATACCATTAACCTGATCTCTAAATACGACATATTTCATACTTTGATAAGCGGTCATTAAATTTGGATTCGTAGTGTACAAACCATCACTACCACCTTGTAAAGTTAAAAAACCTAAATTAATATTTCCGAAATTTCCAACAGTAACGGTCAATAAAGGGAAATCATCCGCCAATCCACAAATAACAGTCTTTCCTGTACCTTTTCCTACAATTCCGCTATGACCATCATTAGGTATATTCAAAGTTGAACTTATATAAAATACACCTTCCGGTAACTCTGCTACTCCATTAGTATTAATTAAATTTTGAATGTAACTTGTACTATCGGGCTTACCAATTCTTTCTTTTCTCCAGTTCACACCCAATGGGTCGGATAAAGCCTCAAAATTAGGTCTTGCCCAAGGTGTATACTTAGTACTTAAAATACTATTACTCAATTTTGAAATGATAGTAGGGTCAGTAATAGTTGAAGATTGCTCTACACCATTATATTCAAAATGCTGAGTATAGACTCTTTCAACTTCATCAGTGTAAAATGAACTTAAGTCTCCTGTAACTTTACCATCACCCCTAACGAAAGCATCATTTGAAAAACCAAAATTTAATTTGTTAGTCCTAGCTGATAACTTTGACGCTGTAGAAGCTCCTCCATCACCTCTCACAGACCAAACTTCACCAGCATCTATACTGGAGTACCCGTAACCACTATCATAATTTATTCCTCCTTGAACAGCTATGATTTTCAATCTATCTACCTTATTAAAATGTAATAATTCTCTTGTAACTCCTCCATAGGTTTCACAGTCTACACCTACAAATGTAGCTGACTCAAGATTGTCAATGTCCATTGTCTCAAAATTAGAACTCAGGAAATTTGAATGTATATTCACATTTCCATAACTAGGTGTTATCCTATTTCCCCTCATTATAAGAATATTAGCATTATAACCCATGTGTTTAATAATTCTATTATTTCTAAAATAACCTGATGCACTACAATCAAAATGTATATTTCCAATTACATCAAGGAAGATGTTATTTTCAAGCATTGCATTAGTAGCTGTTATTAGCGCATACTTTAGGGTCTTAAAAGTGCAATTAGTGATAGGACTTCCTGCCTGAAAATCTATAAATAATACACTATCCTGAGCAGGTTTTAAAGACTCTACATGTACATTAGTACTTCCTGCTGCAATTGTTATACTCGTTATGTTATTTGTAGTAGGGTGTCCGTATAAACTTTGATTACTATGCAGAACTACAGCTACGCCAGCATAATCTCCTTTTTCCAATCGTACAGCCCCATAAGTATCAAGCGCTTGTTGCAAATTAGCTTTTTGTGCTAATGGCAATAAATATGCCTTGAAATATTCAATCTCTTCTGGTTGATTTTTTACTCCTGTATATTCTTTTGTTGTTGTCAATGTTTGACTGTTACTATCTGCCGTTAAATTACCATCGGTATCACTGGCTTTTACAGTTAAACTATAAGTTGTTTCTGGAGTAAGTCCAGTTATGCTATAACTAGTGCTTTTACCAGAGGACTTTACCAGCAAACCAGTTTTGCTGTAAATCATATAATCAACTACAGACGACGCATTGGTCGAGGCTGTCCATGTCAAATATGCACTCGTGCTGGTAACGTTGCTTACGACTAAATTAGTTGGTGCTCCTGGCGGCTTTTTAACCTCCTCAAGAGCATACTGATAATTTTGTGAAAAAACCGCTGTCGAAAAGAGTAAAAAATAGTATGTTAATTTTTTCATTGTCCCGATATTATATAGGCGTTTTGTCCCGTTTTTCTAAGAAAACCAAACCTTACGTTTCCACTTGTGCTAGTAAACTTTGCACTTCCACTTGCATTATAATTTATTGTCACACCTGATGCCGCCTGTATTGTTAATACAGCACCATTATGTGCTTCTAGATTGATAGTATCTCCTATTCCCATAGTTCCAAATGCAGCCGTTAATGTTAAAGTAGCAGCCGTTGTACATTCTATCGTATTATTTACATCCGTACTAGTAATGTTTCTAGAAGAAGTAAATGGAATAATTGCAGCTTTAGAAATAGTGTTTGTAGCGCTACTACCCACTAATCTATCAGCCGTTTTTGCATGTAAAGCATAAGGCACACTCAATAGTTGGGTAATCCCAATAATATTATAATTAAGCCCACCTGCCACGTCTACTTGTGTTTCTATAAAATAAGGTCCTTTTTCCCAAGCTATGCCACTAAAAGTGCCTACAACAATTTTTCCCGTTCCTATTTCAAGAGAAACTAAACCATTATTATTTGTCTTAACCGAATGTGTTTCTTGGTAAACAATAGTTCCCGTTGCCGTACCTTGATGTACAATAATTTTAAGACTTATTTTTGAATTCGTTACCAAGCTATTGTCTTGTCCTCGAATAATTGCTTGATAACTCATTTTTTCTGGTGACTGTGCAAAAGCACTGAGCGTAACAGTCACAAATAATAATATAGTAAGTATAAATTTCATTATTTTAATTTTTTATTATTTTGAATGTTTTTATAATTTCATTATCACCATATACTTGAAGTATATATATAGAGGAACTAAGATAACTTAAATTAATCTGAGTTTCAGTTTGACTGATTGTATTTTGTTTTAAAATCCTACCTTGAATGTCATATAGCTGATAAGATCGCTGTACATATCCCAACTCAAGTCCTTCCATATTTATAGTAATAAAATCTGTTGTGGGATTCGGAAAAATGAATATTTCTATTTTAGGTTCAATACTATTCTCTGCTGTACTCAGAATATTATCCGGTAGGTCATGCTGTACGCCTTGGGCTACATTGTAAACTGATTGTCCAATGTAGGTATAGAATACTTGCCCGATTGAATAAGAAACTGAACCATAGCTACCACTTGCGTCGTCACCAGATGCAATTATGGTTCCCATAACATTCGTTGTGCTTTCTTGAGTATTTTGACTAACACCTTCAAAAGAAAAAAACATCATCATAATTACGATGAGGTTAATAAATTTTAATTTTAGATACTTCAAAGGTTATAGCGCTTTTAATTAATTCTAGTTATTCACCCCGCTAAAATATATAAACAAAAAAATAAAATCGACATAATAGCACTTTTTTCCGATAAAAAGCATAACATATATATTATTAATAGCTATATACTTACAATAATGCTCATTAGTAAAAAAATAGATGTGTCAAGTAAATCCTACAATTAAAAGCATATCGTAAAATATTACTTAGACAAAAAACAACACATTTGAAAAATCAATTGTTAATAAAAAACAGATAATATTAATTACCCAAAATAACGATGATTTATTTAATTTAGTATTATACTAAACACTTCATATTTAATTTTTAATATACCTATGATTATTATTTATATTTCAAAATCATTAGGGCTATAAACAAAACATTAAATAATTATTTCACTGGTTTTAAACCACTTTAAATAAAAAACAAAGAAAAATAAAATTACCCATTTAGATATTACACCAATTTTTTTAGAAACATTAGGTGACATTTCACATTTACAATCACTTAAAATAATAATAGTTGGAGGAGAAGTATGTTCTTTAAAATTAGCCAAAAGACTGGGGAGCGTTTTTGAATTTTATAACCATTATAATCCAACAGAAAATACGATCACATCAACTACTTTTAAATATTCTGCTGAAATTAAAACCTCAAATTCTCTTTCTATAGGAAAACCAATCAGTAATACAGGTGCTTATCTTTTATCAGACTCTTTACAATTAAAACCTATAGGTGAAATAGGCTAGTTATGCCTTTCAGGAATTTATTGATAATCCTTATGTAGAAAACAGTAAACTATTTCTAACAGGAGATTTTGCAAGATGGCTTCCTAACGGTGATATTGAATATATTGGACGACAAAACGATCAGGTAAAGATTCGTGGTTACCGTATTGAACTAGGCGAGATTGAACAAACTCTTGAAAATATTGATAATATTAAAACTGCATTTGTATTAGGTCATAATGACATGCTTATTGCTTATATATTATTAGAAAATTATGAAGAGGTAGGTAATACTAAAATAAAAGAATGGAAAAACTATTTAGCTAGTTGGTTACCCGAATATTTTATACCGCATAATTTTAATATAGTAAAAGAACTTCCAATTACCCCTAATGCCAAATTAGATCGAAATGCACTCTTAAAAATAAGTAATTCCAAGCCTATTTAAAATGGTATGATTACCAAACCTAGAAATTACAATAAAAAATTAGTAGCTACAATTTGGCAAGAAGCCCTCTCAATCGATTCAATAGATATTACTAGTAACTTTTTTAAAATGGGGGGCCACTCCATCATGGCTGTAAAAATAATGATTAGAATAGAAAAAGAAACAACTAAAAAGATACCTTTATCAGCATTGTTTCAAAATGCAACTGTTGAAAAATTCGCCAAATTACTACATGCAGATATCGAAATTGACTCAGATTGTTTAGTTCCTTTAAAACCAAACGGAAGCAAAGCACCTCTCTTTATTATTCATGGAGCAGGCCTTAATGTACTAAACTTTATTGATTTGAGTAAGCATTTTGACGAAGACCAACCTATTTATGGTCTTCAAGGTACCGCAAAAAAGTATGACGACTGGTATGAATCAATTGAAGCAATGGCTGGACATTATATAGAATCAATAGTAAAAATTTATCCCGAAGGGCCTTATGCTTTGGCTGGATTTTCTTTTGGTGGTGTAGTTGCTTTTGAAATGACCCGTCAATTAAAAGAACAAGGGAGAAAAGTCATATTGACAGCTTTACTCGATACTTATGTTGATACTTCTTATTACTATAAAACATATAGACAAAAGAAACTTGTTCAATACTGTAACCTTACTCGTAGAAGGTTAGATTTTTTAAAAGAAATAGTAACGAGTTGGAAGTCATTAAAGCTGCGTACTAATGGAAAAAAAGAGTATTTGTTAAAAAAATATTTTGGACAAGACAACACAATGACTGAAATGGAAACTTTAGCTCTTGAACAATTTACAGAAGCGAATCATATGGTTAACATAATCGTTGATCGTTATCATCTTAAACCTCAAAACTTTGTCATAGATTTATTTAGATCAAAAGATGACATGGAATATAAGTTAGACCCTCAATATATGGGATGGAAAAAAGCGACATTACAAGATATCATAATCCATAATATTTCTGGAAATCATTTAGATATTGTTGCGCCACCACATGATAAGGTTTTAGCGGGATTACTTCAGGATATTTTAAATAAAAAGCATAAGATTAGTTAATCGTAATTATTACTAATACAAAATTTAAAGAATTAAAATTTAACTAAATAATATTTTTTCAACACGAATAATATAAAAAGTAAGAGTTAATCTATCTACAAATACCTAATTTAAAAAAACCTATAAAAAACAACCGTTTTTAGTAAAATATAAATTTTATACTATTTCGTTCTTAACCAAAATTAAAGTTGACTTATTTTAATTATGCTAAAGTTTTTGATAACTATAAATAATTAACTTACTTTTATGATTCCCAAATCAATATTAAATATAAATCCTACTAAAAATGGAAGGTCAAGCGCATAAGTACAAAAAAACGCAATTCGATCCGCTTTCTACTGAGATTGAAAGTGTCATTCATACGACCAATACACAGTTAGAGATATGGACGGATTGTTTAATTGGAAGCAGTGATGCAAATAAGGCCTATAACCTATCTTATACTATTTCATTCAAAGGAGAATTAATCTTTGCAGCATTGCAGCATGCCGTAAACACTTTAGTTCATCGTCATGAAAGTTTGAGAGCTTCTTTTAGTTCAGATGGGGCTTATATGAATATCTATAAGGACCGTACCATTAAAATATCCCATAATGACGTTTCTCCACTTGCATCAAATCAAAAAGAAAAGGCCTTAGAAATTATAATTAATGAAGAAGTTAATGCCCTTTTTGATCTTGTCAAAGGTCCTTTATTTAAAGTTAAATTAATTAAATTTGATGATTTAGAAAATAAAGTAATACTAACTCACCATCATATTATTGGAGACGGTTTAAGTATTAATATAATGCTTGAAGAACTTAGTATCCTTTATTCAGCATCTATTAAAAATACGGTACCAAAACTAAAAACCCAAGAGCGCTTTAGTGACTATGTTACAAAAGTAAATTCGTTGAAACAAAACGATGAACTGAAAGAAATCGAAGATTTTTGGCTTGCGATTTATAATGAATCTGTTCCAGTTGTTGAATTACCGATAGATTATACTAGACCTCCTTTACGAACTTATAATAGCGAACGTCTTGATTATACTATTGATGCCAAACTCATAAATTCACTTAAACATCTGGGGAGCAATGCAGGTTGCAGTTTAGTAACAACTTTGCTTGCAGCATACGAGGTGTTTTTATACCAACTTACAGGTCAAGATAATTTAGTCGTAGGAGTTCCAATTTCAGGAAATACTCAATACGACATGAAGCATTTGATTGGTAATTGTTCAAACCTTCTACCTATACGAAGTAAAATAGACCCAAATAACAGCTTCTTAGAATACTTAAAACAAAGAAATCCAGAGGTTTTACAAGCAAAAATACATCATCAAATTAGTTTTGGACATCTTCTTACTAAGTTGACACTTGCTAGAGACCCTTCTAGGGTACCCATGGTTCCCCTTACATTAACCGTTGATTTAAATCGGGATATCGAAAGTGATTTTTCATTTATTGGACTCACTTATGATCTTAAAATTAACCCCCGAAAATACTCTTCCTTTGAACTGCATCTTCATGCTTGCATGTCAAAAAATGTTCCCACTTTTCAATGTTCTTATAACTCTTCCCTTTTTAAAGAAGAAACTATCCATAAAATGATGGTTTCATTTGAAGACATTATAAATAAATTAATAGTAGAGCAAAACAGACCATTAATTGATCTTTTAAAACGTGATTATTTAGCAGACTACACAACTCTTAATGATACAGAAACTCCATACCCTAATGTTTCATTATCAGAATTACTAAATGAACGAGGAGAAGTTTCATCAAATAATATCGCTCTTGAATATAAAAACACTAAAATAACATATCGTGATTTACACATTAAAGTAAATCAATTTGCGCATTTTTTAGAAGCAGAAGGTGTTAAATCAGGTGATTACATAGCTGTTTCGTTTCCACGAAGCCCAGAGTTAGTATATGCTATTTTAGCAATTATCCAGTGTGGTGCTGCATACCTTCCCCTCGACCACGAGTACCCAAGTAAACGTGTAGAATACATGATGGAAGACTCCCAAGCTACATTTTTATTAACGAGTAGCGCTTTAGCTTTAACATTACCAAAATGTTCCAATACAATTTTGATAGATGACGCGATTCAGTCATTAGATCAATATCCATCTACAAAACTAGATAGGTATGTCGATCCAGAAAATGTACTGTACCTTTTGTACACATCTGGTTCTACCGGAAAACCAAAAGGAGCTAAAATAACCAATAAAAATATAGTTAATTTACTTTGCTCTTTAGAAAGTGAGCCTGGCATAAAAGAAACAGATAGAGTTCCCTTTATCTCTACCATTTCGTTTGATATTGCTAGTTTTGAATTGTTTTTTCCTTTACACAAGGGAGCCGTATTAGTATTACCTGACCATGAAACATCAAGTGACGGTAGACTATTTTATGAAATGCTAGACAAAGAAAAAATATCCTTAATTGTAGCTACACCTACTACGTACCAAATGCTTTTGGACTCTGGATGGTCAAAAAAACTGCCTATAAAAATATGGTGTTGTGGGGAACCGCTACCTGCTAAATTGGCTAAGGAATTAATACAAAAAAGTGAGGAACTATGGACCTTGTATGGGCCGACTGAAGTAACCATTTTTTCTTCTTGTAAACATATAAAGAGCGAAGAAACAATAATTTCTGTTGGAGCTCCCATTGCTAACATGCAATATTATATCGTTGATGATAAAATGAACCTGCTACCACCTAATGCGATTGGTGAAATTGCCATTGGAGGTGATGGAGTTGGGAAAGGATATTTGGGAAAACCAGAATTAACTGCCGCAAAATATATTCCTAATAAATTTTCTGACAAGAAAGATGCTATCATGTATCTGTCTGGTGATATAGGGAAGTTACTGTTAAGCAATGAAGTAATGTGCTTAGGGCGTATTGATCATCAAGTTAAAGTAAGAGGCCATCGAATTGAAATTGGTGAAATAGAACATGCTTTGACATCAATAGAAGGAGTAAAATCAGCAATTGTATTAGCTAAAAATGATATTCTTGTTGCTTTTATTGTAGTCGATTATGAATTTCTGTCAGAACTTGATGAGATTAGATTATGGAGAAATGAACTGGCATCACAATTACCTACTTTTATGGTTCCGCATGTTTTTCATATCCTTGACACATTGCCACGAACACTAAACGATAAAGTAGATCGTACAGCTTTATTAGAATATAAATCCAATTCAGAAAGCGAAGAAAAATACACTGCTCCACGTACAAAAGAAGAAAATCTAGTCGCAGAAGTTTGGCAAGAAACTTTAAAAAAAGAGCGTATTGACATTTTTAACAACTTTTTTGAAATTGGCGGACACTCTATCATGGCGGTAAACGTAATGGTAGCGATAGAGAAAAAAACAGGTATAAGAATTCCTCTTTCCGCATTATTTCAACACTCAACTATAGAGAAATTTGCAAAATTATTAAATGTCGAAAACGAAATTTCGGCAGATTATCTGGTACCACTTAAACCGAAAAGTAGTAAAACGCCTCTTTTTATCGTTCATGGGTCTGGACTTAATATTTTAAATTTTGCACATGTAATTCATCACTTTGATGAAGACCAACCAATCTATGGTTTTCAAGGGATAGGACCTAATGGTTATGAAAATTGGTTTGAATCCGTCGAAGCTATGGCGGCTACCTATATTAAATCAATTGTTAAAATAAATCCAAATGGTCCTTATGCAGTAGCTGGATTTTCATTTGGAGGTATCGTTGCTTTTGAAATAGCTCGTCAATTAAAGAAACAAGGTAAAACAGTAAGTTTAATTGCAGCATTAGATACCTATGTAGATTCATCGTATTATTATTCATCCTCTTTACAGAAAAAACTAGTACGATATTATGATCGCACCTACAGACGATTAGATTATTTAATTCAAATGTTCACATGCTGGAAGTCTTTAATATTACGTTTTAACTCGAAAAAAACACATCTACAAAAAAAATATTTAGGTCTAAAAGATAATATAACTGAACAAGAGGCTGTCGCACTTGAACACTTTATAGAAGCGGATCATATGGTTAATAAAATAGTTGATCGCTATCATCTCATTCCCCAGGATCTTGAAGTGGAATTATTTCGAGCAAAAGATGATCAGAACTACAAATTAGACCCAACTCACTTAGGATGGGAAAAAGCAGCTTTAAACGGAGTTAACATTCATAATATCACTGGCAATCATCTTAATATTGTAGCCCCTCCAAATGATAAAGTTTTAGCGAGAATGCTTCAAGAACTATTAGATAACAAACATGCAAAAATCTAATTTGTGCTTTAAAACTATTAACAAGCATTTATTGCAATATTAAAAAGACTCATTAAATTTTATTTAAGCTCATTTGAGCTGTATATAACAAAAACATTATGATATTAAGAAATCATGAATAACTCATTATATGACCTAAAGGATCCATTAGCAAGGCTAATAGGAACTGATTATTTAGCTGATTACAGTATTCTAAATAATACTGATATTCAATATCCAGAGTTAACTTTGATTGAATTGCTACGAAAGCAAGCAGAGCTGACTCCTGGCAATATTGCTTTAGAATTTCATAATTCTAAAATTACTTATCTTGAGTTACATAAGAAGGCAAATCAATTAGCACATTATTTTAAAGATCAAGGTATTCAGTCCGGTGATTTTATTGCAGTATCATTTTCAAGGAGTCCAGAGCTGATTTATACTTTATTAGCTATTATGCAATGTGGCGCTGCCTACATTCCATTAGATCCTAATTATCCTAAAGAACGTTTAGAATTTATGCTTACTGATTCTGGGGCTAAAATTTTATTAACCCATAAATCGCTATATCAATCTTTACCTTCATGGCCAAATACTCTATTTATAGAAGAGGCCATGAACACATTAGACCATTATCCTACAGTGTCAATTGACTTTACTATTTCTACAGATGATTTGGTATACATACTATATACCTCAGGATCAACCGGTAATCCAAAAGGAGTTCCTATTACGAATAAAAATTTAGTGAACTTTCTTTGCAGTATGGCTTTGGAACCTAGTATTAACGAAAGTGACAGAGTACTCGCTATCACCACAATCTCTTTTGATATTGCGGGCTGCGAATTGTATTTACCGCTTTCTAAAGGGGCAACATTGATATTATGTAAAAATGAAACTGCTAAAGACGGAAGGCTACTATTAGAATTAATAGAGCAGGAAAATATTAGCTTTTTACAAGCTACACCTACAACTTGGTCCATGCTTTTAAATTCTGGCTGGTCTAAATCATTACCAATTAAGGCGCTATGTGGCGGTGAGGCAATGCCCGCAGATCTTGCCAAAGAACTTTTAACGAAATGTGATACACTTTGGAATGTCTATGGACCTACAGAAACTACAATATACTCAACTGTTAAACAAATAAAAACTGACGATGAAATAATTACCATTGGTACTCCTATCGCAAACACACAACTTTATTTAATTGATGATCAAAATGAACTTGTCGCACCTGGAGGTATTGGTGAAATTGCCATTGGTGGTGATGGGGTTGCAATAGGGTATTGGAATAGACCTGAGCTTACCGCTGAAAAATTCATTGACAACAAATTTTCTAATAGTAAAAATGATATCTTATATCGTACCGGTGACTTAGGGAAACTCCTTCCCAATAATGAACTACAATGTTTAGGCCGTATAGACCAACAAGTTAAAATAAGAGGCCACCGTATTGAACCTGGTGAAGTTGAGCAATCACTACTTTTACTTGATGATGTGAAAAATGTTGTTGTATTAGCTAATGAAAATTTCCTTATAGCTCATATTATACCTGTTTCTAGCGTAGAAAGTGCAAAATTGCAAATACCTTTTTGGCAAGAAGAATTGGCAAAAAAATTACCAGTACACTTACTCCCTCATGATTTTAATATTCTGGAGGAAATGCCAACCACTCCTAACGGGAAGATAGATCGCAAAGCATTATCACAATATAAAATAAATACACAAACCCAATTTACTGCACCTCGAACAGAAGATGAAAAGATAGTGGCTGATATTTGGAAAGAAAGTTTAAATTTAGAAAATATCGATATTTTTAGTAATTTTTTCGAAATTGGCGGACATTCCATCAAGGCAGTAAAAGTTATGTTTGAAATAGAAAAACATACTGGCAAAAGAATTCCTCTATCTGCATTATTTCAACATTCAACAATTGAAAAATTCGCTAGACTATTACAGGATAGCGAAATTAATTCAGATTGCTTAGTTGCAATAAAACCTAACGGAAATAAAGTACCACTTTTCATTGTTCATGGAGCAGGATTAAATGTTTTAAATTTTTATAATTTAGGTAAACATTTTGATGAAGACCAACCTATTTATGGACTTCAGGGTAATTCTAAGCCATATGATAAATGGTATGAATCAATTGAAGATATGGCATCTCATTACATAGATGCTATTATAAAAATAAATCCAAAAGGTCCTTATGCTTTAGCTGGTTTTTCATTTGGTGGGATTGTTGCTTTTGAAATGACCCGCCAATTAATAGAGAGAGGTAAAACAGTAAGTACTATTGCATTATTAGACACTTATGTAGATTCATCTTATTACTATGGATCTCATAGGCAAAAAAAATTAGTGAAATATTATGACCTTACTTATAAGAGGTTGGATTATTTGAAGGAAATGCTGACTAGCTGGACGTCTCTTAAATTGCGCATTAGTTCGAAAAAAGAGTATATACAAAAAAAATATTTTGGCATGCCTGATATTATGAATGATCAAGAAGAATTAGCACTTGAACAATTTATCGCCGCTAATCATATGGTTACGAAAATCGTTGATCGTTACCACCTTAAACCACAAAACATTAAAGTAGATTTATTTCGATCAAAAGATGATACGAAATATAAAAGAGATCCTATGTATTTAGGGTGGAAAAAAGCAGCACTAAAAGGTGTTACAATTCATGATATCTCAGGTAATCATTTAGACATTGTAGCACCACCAAATGACAAAGTTTTAGCTAAAATAATTCAGGATCTTTTAGATAAAAACCATGCAGAAATCTAACGTTTTTATTTCTTTTTCAAATATAATGGAAGCTCCATTAAGTCCTAATAAAAATCATTCATTGAGTTCTAATGATTTGATTATTTATAGCATTTACTTACCCCATTTTATCGAATTAAAATCTGACTTAGTTAAGTTTCTTAATTCCAAAGAAGTAGAAAGAGCCGAACGATTTCACAAAGAAATAGACAGAAACCGATTCATTATTTATAGGTCAATTTTAAAATTTGTTTTATCAGCTCACACTCAATTGGATGTAAAAAGTACGCACTTTGATTACACCGTCAATAAAAAACCCTATTTAGCCACTCACCCTTGGTTACATTTCAATATTTCGCATTCTGAAGATTATGCCGTTATTGCAATTTCACGTAAAAAAGTTGGAATCGATATTGAATATATGTCTAAAGATTTTGACTTTGCAAACGTAGTTCCAGATGTTTTTGAGGATAAGGAAATTTCGATAATTCAAAATGCTATTAATAAAAAATCTGCCTTTTACACATTATGGACAAGAAAAGAAGCTTTTGTGAAGGGGTTGGGAAAAGGTATCGATGAAGATTTTAAATACATTCCATGTTTAGATGGAAACCATATTATAGATTCTAACCTATTAAAAAATACTGAAAACTGGCAGCTTTACAGTTTTGATCTTGCAGAGCATTATTTGGGTACAGTCGCTTATAATAGCTTGTCCACAATTTCTGAAAATTTAGTAGTATATACTATCCCAAATACCATGAAAGATTTACTGGAAATGACTCGAATAAGAAATAATATCGCAGATTAACGATTGAAATTCAATTCATTAAAACTATAACCGATAAATTATTTGATATACTCGAATCTACTTTTTATTTATACAACCAAAGCGTAGTTATCATATAACCACTAATTCAAATCATCGTTTTAGAAAGCATCAAAATTACATTCTTAGTTTAAAAATAAATGATCCTAATCAGTTTAGGTTTTAGAAACAACAGACTACACTATATTGTAGCGAATATTCTAGGACTAAATGAAACCATGACCCAAACCCAGTTGTTTGTACTGCTCGAATTCCCCCCTTTTATTCTTTCTAATGTTGTTGAACCAAATATTTAAGAATATCCTGCCGAAGCTGTAATGCCTTTTTGTAGAGCAGAACTTGTAGTGAAATATAGTTCTGTTCCTAAACAGCTATCCATTTTTTCATTGGAGACATCCAAAACTGTATTTGGAGCTGAGAATAAATAATGAAAGCATAAGTAGCCCTAAAAGTTACAATAATGAGGAAACTTTGATAATTTAAAAGCGTTAACAAATAACTTAAAAAAAACAGCAACTACTTAATGGCATCAAACTGATAAAAAAAACAATTTACAATTGACACTATTTTCATCAGAATTAAAGAGGAGAATAGTTCAAAATTGCAATGGTACAGAAATAACTTAAATAGCGCTATTTCAAAACAGCAAACTAGAAAAGAGCAAATTGTGTCAAAAAAGAAGTGTATTTTTAGAACACCTCAAATAGCTTAAACGTACTATTTTTAAGTTCAAAACAGAAAACTAAAAAATAGTTACCTTAAAACCACATCCTTTACCACATCGCGACGCAGTTCTTCATTGATCATTTTTACAATTTTACTTCTTCCGTGGCTTAATTCTTCACGAAGTACTGACGAACTTAACTCAACATACAACGTACTTCCTTTCAATACCACATTTTTAGTATAACTGTTAACCCCGTTTCCCATCAGGTTTTTCCAAGCGTCCTTAACGTCAATCTGGTCCATTCCTGGTTGCAGTTTATTCACTTGGATAATTTGCTTTAAAACATCCCCTACTGTACTTTGATTATTTAGTCTTTTCGCCATCGCCAGTCAAATTTATTGGTCCCGTTTTCTTATAATGATATTCCTTCTTCTCTTCATTTCGAACCACTAACTCGGTATCCGATATAGTGATTAACTCTTCACTCCATTTTGCATATGGAGTGGAATAATCCAAGAACACTTTATCATCCTTAAATCGCACCCCAACATTCTCATACGTGTCATTAACTAAAAAACTACCATCTAATTGTGGCATTACTTTCTTTCGGGTTCCCTTATTGTTCTTGGATATATCAAAATAATCATAACTTTCATTCATTTTATAATCCTTGTCTTTCCCTTCATCAAAGACCACTTTTTCTATTTCCCAATACCCATTTATCTTGGCAATATCAGCAGGTTCAATCTTTTGCTGACAACCCACAAAAAACAATGACAGCACTAAAATTCTAAAGGTATTTTTCATATCAATTATATGTTTTATTTGAAGCTTTTTCCCGCTTTCCGCTATAATCTTTTCATTTTTAAAAGAAAAATAAAAAGGATTTCCGCTTCAATCAGGGCTAGGTATTTTGAATAAATAAGTTCGTTCTTTTTATGCCACAAAGTTAACCTTATAAATTTCAAAGAAAACAAAAATAGCAAAACACATTAAATTATTTTGTTTATTTTTTATCAAAGAGGTTAGTGAAATAAAGATCCCATATAACGAACTCATTTTAGATTTTAGGACTAAGATGAAAATAAACACAAAACCTTACTGCTCATCGCTAGTAAAAAAATGCAATTCCGTTTACTTTTTCGATAACAAAAGCCAAACTTTTGTTTAGGCAACGTCTTCTAAACAAATATCAAAAAACAAAATAACATTCATCTTGTAGAATCGATAGGCCGAAAAATGACTCTCAATATCTGCTCTAAACCTAGTATGATTATTTAAATAAAAAGTCTCACACTGCACATCATCACACTCTCTAACCATTTCTAATTTATTAATAAATTCGATTAAACTATCACTGTAGGATTCGTTTATATCTTTAACGTTAGTTAAGTCAGTAATCAAATTTTCCTTCTTTTGCTGATTCGAATTCAAAACTCTAAAAATGGAGGAATGTAACATCCTTTTAAAAAAAAGAATTTCTACTCTAACAATAGAAAGGTCTTCTTTCCATTGCTCAATATCTCTGTCCATGAACTTCATTTGAATGTCGTCAATTGTCTCGTGCTTATAAATTAAATCTTTCATATTGTTTCGGTTCGTATAGTTCTACCTTGTTGCTTTACTCCAATAATTTTAATCTTATTAATTCCTGATGGAAACTGCCATACAATTTCATCTCCTGTTGCATAGCCAAAGAGAGCTAATGCCATAGGGGACAAAATAGATATCTTGTTTTGTTTAATATTGCTTTTTTCAGGAGTTACAATTTGATAGCTGCGTTCAACATTAAAAGAAGTTCTAATACATACAATAGAATTGTACCGTATTACATCTTCTGGCACCATTCTATCTTCTACAATTTTAGCCGTTTCCAGCTCTAATTTTAATTTTTTAATTGAGTCTCTGTATATTTTATCTTCATGGCTCCTTGAGTTTTCTATGTTTCCTTTTAGTAAATCATACTCACTCTTATCTATTATTATTTGACCGTATTTCATAATTTAGTTATAACGTATAAATTTTAAACCTTTATAGAAATGGGTAATAACTATAAAGGTTTTTAAAATCTAACAGAATTAATAAAAAGATTAAGGAAAAATACCTCTTTGAATATAAGCGGTTTCTATTCTTGTAATTGCTAAAATATAAGCTGCTGTTCTCCAGTCTATTTTACCTTCCTTAACAAGCCCTTCCACTTTATAAAACACCTCTGAAAGTTTTTTGTCAATCTTTTGCATCACCTCTTCAAGTTGCCAAAGTTCTCCATTCCTGTTTTGCAACCACTCAAAGTAGCTTCCTATTACACCTCCAGAATTACATAAAATATCAGGAATAATAGTAATTCCATTCTGCAGTAATATCTTTTCACCTTCGGTATCGATTGGTCCATTAGCACCCTCAGCGATAACATTCGCTTTAACTAAATAGGCATTATCCTCTGTAATTTGATTCCCTAATGCAGCAGGAATAAGAATGTCACATTGAAGCGCAAAAAATAATTCTGGATCAATTTCTTCTGCACCTGCGAATCCTTGAATAGATCCTTTTCTTGGTTTAGAATGCTCAAATAATTCCTCTACTGCGATTCCATTTTCATTGATGATAGTGGCGTGAGCATCTTGTACAGCGAGTAGAACAGCTCCTTCTTGTGTTAAAAAATGAGACGTCCAATATCCTACATTACCAAAACCTTGAACAATAAACTTTTTACCTTCTAAACTTTCTCCTCGGCTTTTGTACAACAATTTAATTGTCAAATACACTCCGTAACCAGTAGAGCGGTTTCTTCCTTCTAAACCACCTGAACCAACTGGTTTCCCTGTTACGACATGCTGATTACGAGAGCGCTCTGATGATGACTTAGTAGACATGAAAGTATCAGCCATCCAAGCCATAGTTTGCTCGTTAGTATTAACATCTGGTGCCGGAATATCATGTTCAGGCCCTATGTTTTCTCCTAAAGCATACGTAAAACGGCGTGTAATTCGTTCTAATTCACCTATCGAATAATCACGAGGATCTATTTGGATTCCTCCTTTTGCACCACCATAAGGCAAGCCCGCTAGTGAAGTTTTCCAAGTCATCCACATCGCAAGTGCTTTGGCATCATCAACATTTACAGTTGGATGATAACGCAGTCCTCCCTTATATGGTCCCAATGCATTATTATGCTGGACACGATATCCTGTAAAAATCTGAACTGCACCATTATCCATTTTTACAGGAAAGTGAAGTATAATTTCATTATTTGTTATTGATAAAATTTTTCTAATGTTTGAATTTAAGTTAATAGAATCAGCTGTTTTATTAAACTGTTCCATTACGTTGTCAAGCATGCTTCTTTTTGTTGCTTCTTTTATAGCTATCATATTAATTTATTGATAATGTTCACAAAATATTTTGTTATTACGCTGCCAAGTACAATGCATATTCCTATCACAATTGATACACAATCCCACATTCACTTCTCCTTTAAAAACCGATTCTTCGTTTGCACCGACAGAAAAATCCAAGTCAATTATCACTTTATCTCTTTTGACTTTTCTTTTAATGGCTGCAGGAATAGAACTAATTCCTTGTTTCTCTAGAATGTTCATTTCATCTAATTTTAATGTTTGTTTAGTAAAAAACAGCAATTGTTTCCATGACAATAGACAAACTACATGCCAATGGGACATACGAGAACAGCACAAACAACAAAACCCTTGTAAACAAAGGGTTTATATAAAATGTAAAATATATTATGGTAAAAATCAGTGGGGAGAAATTCCCCGAAAGAGGAGAAATTCCTCGAGTAAATAGGAGATATTACTCAATTTTTTGACGTAGTGTTTTTCTATCAATTTGAAGAATTTCCGCAGCTCGGGTTTTATTGTTATCAACCGCCGCAAGTACTTTTAGAATATGAGCTTTCTCAATATCTTTTAATGTTCTAAGTTCTTCTTTTTCAAAAGGCATAGGATATTTTAAGTATTCAGGAATATCTGCTACTTCAATTTGATCACCACTCATGATAATCATTCTTTGAATAACGTTTTCTAATTCCCTAACGTTTCCTGGCCAAGAATGACGCATTAAAACCAAAATAGCCTTCTCTGCAATAGTAATTTTAGGTTTATTATACTCGGCACCGTATTTATTAAGAAAAGTTGTTATCAATAGCCTTATGTCGTTTTTACGATTACGGAGCGGAGGCGTTTCAATATTCACTACATTTAATCTATAATAAAGATCTTCACGAAAGCTGCCTTTACTAGACATTTCATATAAATCATTGTTAGTAGCAGCTATAATTCTCAGCTCTATTTTTTGGGTTTTCTGAGAACCAATCATACTTACCTCCTTTTCTTGTAATACTCGTAACAATCTGGTTTGAACTGCTAACGGAGCTGTTCCTATTTCATCCAAAAATATAGTACCACCAGCTGCGGCTTGAAAAAAACCATCTCTGGTATCATTCGCACCAGTAAAAGCTCCTTTTACATATCCAAAAAGTTCCGATTCCATTAAATTCTCTGGTATAGCACCACAGTTTACGGCAATAAAAGGCTTAGAAGAAAAAGCGCCTTCGTAATGAATCGCTCTGGCAACTAATTCCTTTCCTGTACCACTCTCCCCTTGAATCAATACGGTAGCTCTGTTATCTTTAACCCGTTGGATTAAATCTACTAATTGCACAATCTGTTGAGACTGCCCCACGATTCCTGCGTATTCATTTATTTTATTGGTAGAACTGATACTAATTTCCTCTGTACTCTTTTTAGTATCCCATTTTGAGTCAATTAAAGCTTGTACTGCCTTTTTTAACTCATCATTAGTAAAAGGTTTTGCTAAATAATCTAAAGCTCCTGATTTTACGGCTTCAACAGCGCTATCTACTGAAGGAAATCCGGTAATAACGAGTTTTGGAATAGTAGGGAAATGTTCCTGAACATATTTTATCAGTTCAATTCCATTAATACCAGGCATTTGCAAATCAGTAATTAACAAATCTATAGTACTGAATTTTAATATCTCTATTGCCTCCACAACAGAAGAGGCTTTATAAGTATGAAAATTTTGAGCTTTCAAATTGCGATGAAGCAATTCCAGCATATCATAATTATCGTCAACAATTAGAATATTTTCTTTCTTTAATTTCATTACATCATCTTTAAGGGTAATCTTACCTGGAAAATAGTTCCTTGTGGTATATTATCAATAGAGAGAATATCCCCTTTATGACTTTTAACAATTCCATGTACTACACTAAGTCCCAAACCAGACCCTTCACCAATAGGTTTTGTAGTAAAAAAAGGTTCAAATATTTTAGACTTCAATGCTTTGTCTATACCAGGTCCTAGATCGGCAATTTCAATAACAAAATTCGCCTCTTCTGAATATACCTTTACTTTAATGACCGTATCTTTAGGAGCTACATAAATGGCATTTATCAGAATGTTAAATAAAACTTGAGTAAGTTGAATAGGATCGAGCTGTGCTTCTAATTGCGCATCTTTAAAGTCAAACTCATATCTAACTTCGGCTTTTTTAAAATTTGGTCCCAATAGACTTAATGCTTCCGAAACGATAGGTATAACTTTAACAAACTTCATGTTTTGTGGCATTTCGCATGAAAAAAACATCAGCTTCTTAACCACTTCTCTAGAATAAATGGCCGCCTTAATAATCTTATCACTGTCTAGTTGCGATTGTTTATCTTTAGTTCGTTCTCGGATGAACTCAGCAAAACCAAGAATATTTCCTAGTGGCGTATTTAATTCGTGAGCGATACCTGCAGTAATTTCTCCTAAAATAGAGAGACGATCTGCCCGTTCTACACTTCGTTTCAACAGTTCTTCTTTCCCTATATTTAATTGTCGCTCATAAAATACACTAATATCTGAAGAGACTTTATTAAGCAGCTTTTCTTCATCGTCTAAAAAGTTTTCTTTGGAAAACTGATTTGATGGATAATGCACTTTTACATATCCTTTACCTTCATTAAAAATGATTAAAGATGACTTTTGAAAAACAGTATTTTCGGGAATTACACTTGTGCAATAATAGTAATCCTCCAGCTGCAGTTCTACTATTGACTGCTCTGAAAATCGCCAAGCATTTTTTAAAATAGAACAAATCTTATCTAAAGTCTTCGAGATCGATTCTTCATGCTGAACAATCACTGACGAAACATCATATAAACAAGACAATTCTTTAATTCGCTCCTGAAGTATTTCTTCTGTAGATATAGTGGAATCCATAGTTCTCAAAGTGATAGATTATATAGAAAATCAGCTTAAACAAAAGCTGTGCTTACAACACTACTTTTAAGTCACTTTTTCCTGGCTTTAAAGAAACCAAAAATAAAAAATAATGCCCCTGCAATTAACAATACGTAATAAAGAACATCATTTTTGTCTCGAATTACATTTGACAAAACAAAGCAAATAACGCTGATTAAGTACAAAACGATCGGATGTATATTCTTAATGGAAGATAAATTCATAAAGATATTTTATTTAAAGAAAGAATCTACAAATTCATGTTTATTGAATACTTGCAAGTCTTCTATTCCTTCACCAACACCAATATATTTTACGGGAATTTTAAATTGATCTGAAATACCAATAACGACACCACCTTTTGCAGTACCATCTAATTTGGTTACAGCAAGAGATGTTACCTCAGTAGCCGCTGTAAACTGTTTCGCTTGCTCAAAAGCATTTTGACCAGTTGACCCATCCAAAACTAACAAAACGTCATGAGGAGCATCAGAAATAACTTTTTGCATCACACGTTTGACTTTTGTCAACTCATTCATCAGATTAATTTTATTGTGCAAGCGTCCTGCTGTATCAATAATTACGACATCAGCATCCTGAGCCACCGCAGATTGCAAGGTGTCAAATGCTACAGAAGCGGGATCAGACCCCATATTTTGTCTAACAATAGGAACTCCTACTCTGTCAGCCCAAATTTGTAATTGATCTATTGCAGCGGCACGAAACGTATCTCCTGCACCTAAAACTACTTTATAGCCTGCTTTTTTAAATTGGTACGCAAGTTTTCCTATGGTGGTTGTTTTACCAACACCATTTACACCCACTACCATTAAAACGTAAGGTTTTTTATCTTTTGGAATTACAAATTCTGTTGCTTCACCAGTATTGGTTTCGGAAAGCAAACCTGAAATTTCTTCTTGAAGAATTTTATTGAGTTCATCAATACCAAGATATTTATCAGCCGCAACACGACTTTCAATACGAGTAATGATTTTAAGAGTGGTATCAACCCCTACATCGGAGGAAACAAGAATTTCCTCTAAATTATCCAACACAGCATCGTCAACTTTAGACTTTCCTGCAACAGCTTTACTTAACTTAGAAAAGAAAGTTGTTTTTGATTTTTCAAGACCTTTATCTAAAGTCTCTTTTTTTTCCGATGAAAATATTCTTTTGAAAAAACTCATTGTATTAACAGTGTTAGGAATGAAGCATTAGACACAATGAACTAACACTCTCTTCAGAACGGTAAAGATATAAAATAAAAAAGCTACTTCCGAATGAAAGTAGCTTTTCTATATAATGCTTTTATTAATTAATTCTTTTTCAAGAATTCATCAACTAGTTCAGGTGCCATTATAGATTCTACGAATGTATAAGCGCCAGTTTTTGGAGATTTCACCATTTTGATGGCTTTTGATAATCTCTTAGAAGATGTTTGTAACGATGCTACGGTTTTCTTTGCCATGATTCAAATGTTATTTAAATTTAAATATAATCTTCAAATGTTACCATTTCAGATTTTTATTAAAATCTCTAATTATTATTTAATTTCTTTGTGAACAGTTACACGTTTCAAAACTGGATTAAATTTCTTAATCTCTAATCTATCAGGTGTATTTTTCTTGTTCTTCGTTGTTATGTATCTTGAAGTTCCTGCCACACCACTTGTTTTGTGCTCAGTACATTCTAAAATTACCTGGATTCTATTACCTTTCTTTGCCATCTTGCTATTTTTTTTTTAGAATTTAAAGATTATTTAATAAATCCTTGTGCTTGAGCTTTTTTCAAAACTGCAGCAATTCCATTTTTATTAATTGTTTTTACCGTAGATGCTGCTACTCTAAGAGTAATCCATCTATCTTCTTCTGGAAGATAAAAACGCTTTTTCACTAAGTTAACAGAAAATTTTCTCTTAGTTTTATTCATAGCGTGAGAAACGTTATTTCCTACCATCGCTCTTTTACCTGTAAGGTCACAAACTCTTGACATTATGCTTATCTTTTATCGTTATTCAAAATCAGGGTGCAAAGAAAAGAAAAATAAACCTATAAACCAACAAATTTACAGCACATTTTTAAAAATTTCTTCCTTTAACATTTCTAAACTTTTAATCACCGCCCTATCTATCACTTTTTCACGTGGTTGGCCAAAATTATATTCTTTTACAATAACTTCATTCGGGGTGGCGATTGCTATAAAAATAGTTCCAATTTCGGCATTTTCATCCCCTTTTGATGGTCCTGCATTTCCGGTTGTCGCAATTGCATAATCCGTATTCATAATTTCTTTTACGCGCAAAGCCATCGCCGAAGCCACTTCTTTGCTTACTACAGAAAACTCTTTTATAACGCTCTCAGGAATCCCTAAAACGTCTATTTTAGCCTCCGTAGCATAAGAAACGACGCTACCCTTGAAATATGCAGAAGCGCCCGCTATCGAAGTTAACACCGCAGCAATTTTACCTCCAGTACAACTTTCAGCGGTAGCCACTGTTTTTTGTTGTTGCTTCAGCATTTTTCCTACTAAGAACTCGATCGTTTCCTCTTCTTCAAAACCAACAATTATATCGTTTATGATCGCATCTAAAGAGCTAATATACTGTTCCAATGCGCTTTCTAAAAATTCTTTGTTTGTACCTCTCGCTGAAAGACGCAAACGAACGCTTCCCGGGCTTGGTAAATAAGCCAGCTTCAAAAATTCTGGAAGACTGTTTTCCCAATCTTCAATCCGTTCTGAAACTAAGCTCTCCCCTTGTCCGTAAGTAAGAATTGTTTTATGTATGATATAGGGACGACTGTACTCTCGTACTACTTTTGGTATAATTTCGCTTTCAACCAGATACTTCATTTCGTAAGGCACTCCCGGTAGTGAAATAAAAACAGTACCCTCTTTTTTCATCCACATTCCCGGAGCCGTTCCTACTGCATTGTGCAGTACGGTACATTTTGAAGGAACAAGCGCTTGATCCTTGTTGATTTGTGTAATCGTTCGTTTATAAAAGCCTTCTATCAGCTCGGTAACATGCACCAAAACAGTTTGATTAACAACCAATTCATCTTCGAAATAATCACAAAAGGTCTTTTTAGTAACATCATCTTTTGTAGGTCCGAGACCACCAGTAATAATAACTAAATCTACCGTGTTTTGTAGTTTCTCAAACGTATCCAAGATATGTTTTTTGTCGTCGCTAATTGATATCATTTCATTGATTTCGACGCCAATTTTATCTAACGATTTGGCTATAAAAGCCGAATTTGTGTCAACGATTTGACCAATTAAAATTTCATCCCCAATAGTAACTATGGTTGCTTTCATTTTTTATGATATGGATTTAGGGTTTGCTTTATACCTAAAATTCAACATCCAAATAATTTGAATGTTGAATTTTAGTGTTTAAAAAATAAGGATTGATAGCACTTTACAAATCAAAATCCTTTTTTATCTCTTTGATCGCATCTTTAACCTGAGTCTTTATACTCTTGAAAGTATGATCTATATCTTTTCTTTTCCCTTCTATTTTTGTCCATGCCTCCACCTGAAGAATCTCTTCAAAGGCAACATTCAAACCTAACAGGTCCAAGGTTGGTTTTATTTTATGTGCATAAGCATAAGCATGCTTGTGATCTTTCTTTTTAATTCCTTCTTTGATTTGCAATAAATCTTCTGGAACTTCTGTAACGAATAACGTTAGAATTTCATTTACAAATTCTGGGTCATTATCCGAAAGCGCGTACACTTTTGCAAGGTTGTAGTTTAAAGCCATTATTTTACTTGTATTCTAAATAGTTTTTGTCCCTCTAAAAATCCCTCTAACACGTCGTCTGATTTCACTGCAGCAACCCCTTCTGGAGTTCCCGTAAAAATAATGTCTCCTATTTTCAATGTGAAAAATTGAGAAACATATGAAATAAGCTCATCAATTTTCCAAAGCATGTAGCTAGAATCACTTATTTGAACCGTTTTACCGTTATTGGTTAACTCAAAAGTAAGATTTTCTAACGAACTAAATTGTTCTTTTGGTAAAAAATCTCCAATTACAGCAGAACCGTCAAATGCCTTGGCTTTTTCCCAAGGCAACCCTTTAGCTTTTAATTTCGCTTGTAAGTCTCTGGCGGTAAAATCAATCCCTACACTAATCTCCTCATAATACTTATGAGCAAACTTTGGCTCTATGTATTTCCCAACCTTATTTATTTTGACAATAATTTCAATTTCATGATGAATATCTTCCGAAAATTCAGGGATTACAAAAGGATGTTGTTTTAATAAAATCGCCGAATCGGGTTTCATAAAAATAACTGGCTCCGTAGGCCGCTCGTTCTGCAATTCTTCTATGTGGTTAGCATAATTTCTACCAATACAGATTATTTTCATTTTTTATTTTTTTAGACCTTAGTTATTACGTAGCGCTTTGTGTTTGGTTCAAAAACAATGAATTTGGAATTATATAAATGTTAACTAATTATTTTTTTTTGCTTTTCACTAAGGACTAACGCCCCTCCTATTTCGTATTTAATTTTCTAAGTTTGATCGCTGTCAACACCTTTTTAGTATACAAAGGGAAATCTGCATTTTGAATCCAACTAAAATAGCCCGGTTCTGTTTCTAAAATCTTATCAACCTTCACTCCTTTGTGCTTACCAAAAGCAAATATTTCATTATCCTCTTTATCAAATGCAATCATTCCTGCAAAATCAGCAATTTTCTTTCTTGTCGAAAATTCCGATAATGCTTTCATGTCATTTTGCAAATCTGGATAACGTTCTAACTGCGCTTTTAATATCTCGTAAGTCGCCATAGTGTCTGCTTCCGCTGAATGCGCATTTTCTAAACTTTGCCCACAATAGAATTTTAAAGCAGCACTTAACGTACGCTCTTCTTTTTTATGAAAAATCGTTTGAACATCTACCGAAACACTATTTTTCATGTCAAAATCAACTCCTGCACGAAGTAATTCTTCTGCCAGCAAAGGAATATCAAAACGGTCAGAATTAAATCCGGCCAAATCACAATCTTTTATCATGCCATGAACTTGCGAAGCTAATTCTTTAAAAGTAGGCTCATTCGCTACCTTTTCATCCGTTATTCCATGTACCGCAGTGGTTTGCGCCGGAATAGGAATCGTAGGATTCACTAACCATGTTTTACTTTCTTTGTTTCCGTTAGGAAAAACTTTAAATATTGATATCTCTACAATTCTGTCTTTTCCAACATCAATTCCAGTGGTTTCAAGGTCAAAAAAGCAGATTGGTTTATTAAGTTTGAGTTCCATTTTTTGTTTTTATTATCATACAAATGTAAATTTTAAAGCTGAGTTTTACCAATTATCAGGCATTAATTTCCTCTAAAATTACAAAGCTTTTTGATGTCGCAATCTATCTGTAAAAAACAAAACCCAATAAATTTAAAAAATCTATTGGGCTCTATTATGTATTTATTTCAATATTAAATATCTCTATTCACATCAAATGCTTCTAGGTATTCAGCAACTCTTTTTACAAAACCACCTCCTAGCGCTCCATCTACAACACGATGGTCGTAACTGTGCGAAAGAAACATTTTTTGACGAATTCCAATAAAATCACCTTCTGGTGTTTCTATAACAGCAGGTACTTTTCTAATGGCTCCAAGAGCTAAAATCCCAACTTGCGGTTGATTCAAGATAGGTGTTCCAAAAACACTTCCGAACGTCCCAACGTTTGTAACAGTATAAGTCCCTCCTTGCGTATCATCTGGTCTCAATTTCCCTGCTTTAGCACGTCCTCCTAAATCATTCACTGCTTTTGCCATACCCACTAAGTTCAATTGATCTGCATTTTTAATAACAGGAACAATTAAATTACCGTTAGGCAATGACGCAGCCATACCTAAATTGATGTTTTTCTTTTTGATGATATAGTCACCGTCTACCGAAATATTCAAACCTGGAAAATCTTTCAATGCTTTAGCCACCGCTTCCATGAATATTGGAGTATAGGTTAATTTCTCCCCTTCTCTTTTTTCAAAAATATTTTTATTTTTTTCTCTCCACTTAACAATATTAGTCACATCTACCTCGATAAAAGACTGAACGTGTGCCGAAGTTTGCACTGAAGCGACCATATAACCCGCAATAAGCTTACGCATTCTGTCCATTTCAACAATCTCATCACCACCGTTTACAGAAATAGGTGCTGCTTTTTGTGCTACAGGAGCCGCTACTTGCGCAGCTTTTGGAGCTTCTACCGTTTTTATCGGAGCAACAACAGCTTGACTTCCTTTATTTTTAACGTACTCTAAAATATCATTTTTAGTAACTCTACCGTCTTTTCCCGTACCATTAATCTGTTCCAATTCAGCTACAGAAACACCTTCTGCTAAAGCAATATTTTTTACTAAGGGAGAAAAGAATTTATCCGAATCAGAAAAATCAGTCGCTGTTGCAACGCTATCTTTAGCTGCATCAACCGTTTTAGTTACTTCAGCAACAGCTTCTGGACTTGCAGCCTCTTTAACTACAGCAACCATCTCACCACCTTCGGTTTCAATAATAGCAATGGTTTGACCCACTTGAACTAAATCATCTTTACCAAATAATTGCTCTACCAAAATACCTGAAACTTCACTAGGTACTTCACTATCAACCTTGTCAGTTGCAATTTCAAGTACCGCTTCATCCGCTTCAATTTTATCGCCAACTTCTTTCAACCAATTTGTAATAGTTGCTTCTGCGACACTTTCTCCCATTTTAGGAAGTTTTAATTCAAATTTTGCCATATTGTTAACCTAAGAAGGCGTTTTTGTTTTCAGTTTGCGAAATTACTAAATATTTTAAACATAAATTACATTTAGTGCAATTTATCACTCTAATTTTACGATCACTCCTCTTTCATTAGAATTATCACTTCCAATAAAAAAAGCAGTGCTTTTTGGTAACACTTTAAAAGATATCCCCCTGTTTTTTAACGATTCTATAAAATTTATAATCTCTTTAAAAGAAATATAATGACCATCCAGCAACATTTCTGTATTGGTTAGCGATGAAATCTTTGACGAAATTACCATTTTTTCTGTTTTCAAATCGTGCAAAAGCACTTTTTTTTGAAGTATATACGTTATTTTGTTAATTAGCTCATCATTAGAAGAATATAGAATATATGACTGTGGGAGTTTTTTTACTTTGGCCTTACCTTGAAACATTTTGATAAAAGAAAAGAATAGAATTCCTGTTTTCATAAAAAATGAAAAAAACGTCGAAACCTTGAAGTGCTTTTTATAGAAAAACTCCATCGCCTCCTGAAAACGCTTCATATATACCCCATCCTTAATAGTACTTTCCCCCTTATAATGGATCACGGTTGTTTCGTGAAAATAGTAGTTTAACTTTCCGTTAAGCAACATTCTATAAGATAAATCTATGTCGTCTGAATACATGAAACAGTTCTCATCAAACCCGCCTAATTCCTGATATAAATCCCGTTTCATCAGCATGAATGCACCAACGAGAATATCGACTTTCGCTGTTTCATTTTCTGTGATATGTTGAGCATAGTACTTTCCAAATGCATTCACTTTTGGAAACAACTTGTACAAGCCCATCATTTTTGTAAAAGCAACAAAAATCGTAGGAACTCCCCTTTTACTTTCAGGCAAAAAATTTCCTGCTCCATCAATGAGTTTGACCCCCACTATTCCTAAGTTGTTTTGCCTTTCGGCAAAAGCCAACACTTTCGTAAAAGTATCCTCGGCAACCACGGTGTCAGGATTCAGAATGCAAATATATTCGCCCTGAGCACTGCCAACTCCTATATTATTCCCTTTTGGAAAACCTGAATTGTCTTTATTTTCAATGAGTTTTATATTGGGAAAACGTCGCTTCATCATTTCAACGCTGTCATCTTGCGAATTATTATCGACAACGATTATTTCGCTGTCAACATGCTCTAAAGCACTTTGAACACTTAAAACACACAATTCTAAAAAATAGCGGACGTTATAGTTGAGAATAATTACTGACAATTTCATTTTTCAAAGATATATTTTAAGATGCAAAATTACAACGGCAAAGTCATCTACCGCAGTAGTCGACCAAATAAAACATGATGATTCCTCCAAATACTAATTTTAATCCCGGGAAAAAATTACTTTTGGAAAACAAAACACCGTAACAAATCCATTCCAAGTCATTGAAAAAAGTATTTTTATTAGCATTCGTATTTTTCATCAATCAAATCCATGCCCAAATTTCGGGATGTACTGACCCGCTGTCTAAAAACTTTAATCCCTCAGCAACTATAAATGATGGTAGTTGCGTATATCGTTCGGCAAAAGTGAAGCTGAAATATTCGAAACAATTAGCAGCTGTACTTCATGAAACATCAGGCTTAGTTTTAAGTGACACTCTTTTATGGACGACAAATGACGATAAAGACACTACAATCTATGGCATAGATACTCTCGGTGTGATTCAAAAGAAAATAGCCCTTAAAAACGTAAGCAACAAGGACTGGGAGGAGATTACGCAAGACAGCAGCTATTTTTACATTGGGGATTTTGGCAATAATGTCTCAGGAAACAGAAAAGACCTGCATATTTTAAGAGTTGAAAAAAAATCTATTGAAGGGAATACTCCAAAAATCGATACCATTTCATTCTATTATTCCGACCAAAATAACTTCAATAAACTGAAGTCCAACACTACTAATTTTGATTGCGAAGCCTTTGTTGTTCTAGATGATAGCATCTATTTATTTACAAAACAATGGAAACAAAAAAGAACAGCAGTATATGTCATACCAAAAACGCCCGGGAATTATAGCGCACAATTGAAAGATACTTTTAATGTAAAAGGCTTAATTACTTCGGCTACAATTGTACCCGATAAAAACCTACTTGTCCTTAGCGGATATAGTACATTATTGTCTCCGTTTGCCTATCTGTTTTATGATTACGACCATTCAAATTTCTTTGCAGCCAATAAGCGAAAAATCAAAATAGCCCTTCCTTTTCATCAAATCGAAGGAATTACTACCAAAAATGGACTGCAGTATTATCTAACTAACGAAAATTTTACAAGAAAACCATTTTTAGCCATACCCCAACAATTGCATCAGTTGGATTTAAGTCCTTTTTTGTCTCATTATCTTCAACGCTAAACTATAAATAACTCATCCACGTTTCCATTTGGCAAAAAGGAATATGAAGTCTCTCGATAAAATATTTTTTTAAGTAATCAAAGTTATTTATTCTTTTTAATTTTAAAAAAATTTAGATTTCGGCAAAAATATTCCACTATAATTACTTACATTTCTACTACTTAAGGAGTCTTTTAAAAATACGAAAAAACATGAAAAACAAGCTCGGATCGATCTCATTACTTGTTGCCTTTGGAGGTCTGGTGCTTTTTGAAGTACTGCTGCGTTTAGATATTCTCAGTCATCAGGGATGGAAAATTGTCACAGCAGGTTTTGAGGCGGCGACTATCGGTGGATTTGCAGACTGGTTTGCAGTTAGTGCTTTATTTCATGAAATTCCAATTCCCTTTGTCCGTAAACACACGAACATTATTGCTAAAAACAGAGAAAAACTGACCGAAGGAATAGTTGATTTAGTAACGAATAAATGGCTTTCCCCAGATATTATTGCCGAGAAATTAAACGAAGTCGACTTGGCTAAAACCATTTTAAATTTCATCCAACAACCAAAAAACCAACAGAATGCGATTGGTTTAATTCAAAATATAGTCTTAAAATTAGCAAATGAATTAGACAATCCAAAATTTGCAGATGCCTTACAAAAAATACTAAGAGAACAGATTGCAGGTATAGACTTAGCTTCCCCTCTAGGGACTTGGTTGGAAAAATCTATTAAAAATGGCGACCATCACCAAATATGGAAATTAATTATCGAGGAGAGCACGACCGCTCTTACTAACCCCGAGACAAAAAAATTGCTTCTTTCTAAACTCAAAGATGCAGCCGATGAATACTCTGATAAAGGTTTTTTTAAAAAAACAGCCTTGTTTTTAGCTGAGAAAAGCGGTGGAATAGATTTAGACCTTATCGCTGACGAGCTTCTCACTAAAGCAAAAGAGCTCATGTCTGAAGCCAAAACAGATGCTAACCACCCCATTCGTGCCAAGTTTGATGACTGGTTGCTTGATTTTGCGCAACAACTTACGTCTGGCGATGAAAAGTCACTCAACCTCATCCAGAATCTTAAAGAACGTGTTATGCAACATGTAGAAGAGGAAAAAGTCATCCATACACTTTTAATTCGCTCTAAAGAAACTCTTTCGGCGCAACTAGAAAATAACGATACTCCGTTGATGCAATTCTTGATTTCTAATCTTAATCGCATGCTGACTGATTTACAAGAAGACGCAGCAGCTCAGCAAAAAATAAATCTGTGGATACGAGAAACCGTTTCGCAACTGTTGGTGAAATTCCACAGTGAAATTGGAAATATGGTACGCAGCAGTATGATGAAGCTTAACAATAAAGAACTGGTGGAGCAAATTGAAGACAAAGTAGGTAATGATTTACAATACATTCGCTTAAACGGAGCTGTCGTAGGAGGTTTAGTAGGTATTGTGCTTGCTTTGCTAAAATTGCTTTAATTTAAGACTAGAAAATCATACAATCTTCCAAATATTCGCACTAAATATTCATTTAAGCAACTTAAAGTGGCTGAATTCGAGAAAGTTCTTCTTTGCAAATAATTTTAACCTAAAAATAATAAACTACCTTTGCACGGTGGTTTTTTTTTGGCTCCTCGTAATTAGGCAACTAATTAGCGATTGGAAACTAAAAAAGCCTCTAATTATAACAAATACATCTAGTTACAAGCATGAATTACTTATCTGTTGAAAATATCTCGAAATCTTATGGTGAGAGAACGCTTTTTGAAAATATCTCTTTTGGGATTAGCAAAGACCAAAAAATTGCTTTTATAGCCAAAAACGGCTCTGGAAAAACTACCATAATGAGTATCATTAATGGCTTAGACGAATCAGACACTGGACAGGTAGTTTTGAGAAAAGGAATCAAAATGGCTTTCTTATCACAAAACAATAACCTACAGGACGAACTGACCATTGAGGAAAGTATTTTCGCCTCGGATAATGAAACTTTGAAAGTAATTGAAGCCTACGAAAAGGCTTTGGAACACCCCGAAGACGAAGAAGCATACCAAAAAGCTTTTGACGGAATGGACCAACACAATGCTTGGGATTTTGAGACCCAATACAAGCAAATTTTGTTCAAACTGAAGTTGGAAGATTTCAAACTAAAAGTAAAAAACCTTTCGGGTGGACAACAAAAACGTTTGTCACTGGCTATCATTTTGATCAACCGTCCAGACTTATTGATTTTGGATGAACCTACGAATCACTTAGATTTAGAGATGATCGAATGGCTGGAAGCCTATTTTGCTAAAGAAAACATTACCTTATTCATGGTAACGCACGACCGTTTCTTCTTAGAGCGTGTTTGTAACGAAATCATCGAACTGGACAATGGAAAACTATATTCCTACAAAGGGAACTACTCTTACTATTTAGAGAAAAAAGAAGAACGCATTGCTTCTGAAAATTCAAGTGTGGACAAGGCTCAAAACCTGTTCGTTAAAGAATTAGAATGGATGCGACGTCAGCCAAAAGCGAGAACGACCAAGTCAAAATCGCGTCAGGATGATTTTTACGACATTAAAGAAAAAGCACAAAGCCGCCGTAAGGAAAACAAGGTAGAGCTGGAGATCAACATGGAGCGTATGGGAAGCAAGATCATCGAGCTTCACAAAATTTCTAAGAAATTCAAAGACCATGTGATCATGGATAATTTCAGTTACGACTTTCAGCCGGGAGAACGTATTGGAATTATTGGGAAAAACGGGACAGGAAAATCAACCTTTTTGAACTTATTGACTGGTGCACTTCCTCTTGATGGTGGAAAAGTGGTGATTGGTGAAACGATAAAATTAGGGTACTATACTCAAAGTGGAATTAACCCAAAACCAGGACAACGTGTAATTGATGTCATCAAGGAATACGGAGAATTTATTCCGTTGATGAAAGGAAGAATGATTTCAGCATCACAATTGCTAGAGCGTTTCTTATTTGATGCTAAAAAACAATACGATTTTGTGGATCGATTGAGTGGTGGGGAATTGAAACGTTTGTACTTATGTACTGTTTTGATTCAGAATCCTAACTTCCTGATTTTGGATGAGCCAACCAACGATTTGGACATTGTGACCCTGAACGTTTTAGAAAGCTTCCTTTTGGACTACCCTGGGTGTCTATTAGTGGTATCGCATGACCGTTATTTCATGGATAAAATTGTGGATCACTTGTTCATCTTTAGAGGTGATGGAGTAGTCGAAGATTTTCCTGGAAACTACTCTGATTTTAGAGCCTACGAAGACAGTACAGATGTAGCTCAAAAAGAGGAAAACAAAGCGGAAAAGAAAGACTGGAAGCAAAATAACCCAACAGGGAATTTGACTTTCAACGAGCAAAAAGAATATCAAAAAATAGAAAAAGAAATCAAGGATTTAGAAGTTCAAAAAATTGCAATTGAGCAATTATTCACTGACGGAAAAGTACCCGATAACGACATTTCAAAAAAAGCAAAAGAACTAGAAAATATCAACAATAAAATTGAAGATAAAGAAGAGCGCTGGTTCGAGCTTTCGGCTAAGATAGAAGGCTAAAAACACGTCATCCCGTATATTTATAATCCCAACACTTACAGCTCTATTGCTGTACGTGTTGGGATTATTTTTTAAGTAAAAAAAGCACGCTACGGTTTAATAAGAAAAATTGCAGTTAACAAACAGCCTAGTGCCAATTTATAAACTAATAACCTTTATGTTTGAAAAGAAAAGGACGTTACATGTCTTATAAATTCAGACTGCTTCGAAAAGCAATCTGGTTAGGGAAAAATGTATAAAGCTAAATCTTGATTAAAATAACGGCACTTTTAATTATTTTAACAAAAAAACAAGAATACACTTGTATATACAAATAAAATAAGTGTTACATTTGTACCAACAAATAAAAAACGTGTTGGTATGAAAATTGAAGACATTATAAAAACTACAGTCATTTTGAATAATTCGAAACGAATTATCCTCAATGTAATGTATACGCAAAATGTAGTCAATGAGAAATTCAATGAAATTTTGAAACCGTATGACTTATCTGGGGAACAATACAATGTGTTACGGATACTACGAGGACAAAAAGGAAACCCAGCTAATATGAGTGTCATCCAAGAGCGCATGATTGCCAAAACGAGTAACACCACCCGTCTGGTAGATAAATTATTATTAAAAGAGTTGGTTACCCGTAAAGTTTGCCCCGAAAACAGAAGAAAAATTGAGGTTTTGATTACGCAAAAAGGATTGAACCTTTTACAGGAGTTAGACCCTAAAGTAATTAATCACGAACAACACTTCTCTAAGAATTTAAACGACGAAGAATTAGAGCAATTAAATACACTATTAGAAAAATACAGAAATCAATAAAATATAAATTATGAGTACTTTCTTAGAACATCAGAATTGGAGATACGCAACAAAGAGATTTGACGCCAGCAAAATAATAAACACTGAAGATTTAAATACTTTAAAAGAAGCAATCCGTTTAAGTACTTCTTCTTATGGATTACAACCATACAAAATTATCATTGTTGAAAACCCAGAATTAAGAGCTAAAATCCAACCTGCTGCATGGGGACAAGCTCAAATAGTGGAAGCTTCACATCTTATCGTTTTTGCAAATGAAACTCAAATAGCGGAAAAATCTATTGATAGTTATGTAGAAAACATAAGTGCTACCAGAAACATCCCAATTGATTCATTAACTGGATACTCAGACTTCATGAAGTCAAAAATAATAACGCTTGATGACAGTTCAAAAAACATATGGGCGTCAAAACAAACCTATTTAGCAATGGGTAACTTATTAAATGCGGCTGCCGAACTAAAAATTGATGTTACTCCTATGGAAGGTTTCGTTCCTGAGTTAGTAAACGAAATATTAGGTTTAGACAAATTAGGTCTTACCGCTTCTTTATTAGCAACTTTGGGTTATCGACATGATGAAGATGCTACTCAACATTACAAAAAAGTTAGAAAATCAAACGAGGATCTATTTATTACACTCTAATTATTATTTCAAACCAAATTAAACAAATTAAACTCATGAAAAATTTAAAAGCAATTGCATTAGCATTAACTGTAGTATTCTCTACTCTATCAGTAGCAGCACAAACAAAAAAAATTGATGCTTCAACAAGCACAATCAGCTGGGTAGGAAAAAAAGTAACAGGACAACATAATGGTACTGTAAACCTAAAAAGTGGGACTTTAATCTTCAAAGGAGACAAATTAGCTGGCGGAACTTTTATGGTTGATATGACTTCATTAACTTCAACAGATCTTTCTGGTGAGTACCAAGGAAAATTAAACGGTCACTTGAAATCAGCAGATTTCTTCGGAACTGAAAAATTCCCAACTTCGACTTTAGTTTTCAAAACTATCGCAGCTAAATCTAAAACCGTATATACTGTAACGGCAGACTTGACTATAAAAGAGAGTACAAATCCAGTAACGTTTGATATTACTGTAAATGGAAATACTGCTACAACAGCTTTCAAAGTTGACAGAACTAAATATGACATTAAATATGGTTCAGGAAGTTTCTTTGACAATTTAGGAGACAAAGCAATTTCTGATGATTTTGAATTGGCAGTAGCCCTAAAATTCTAATATTTTTCAAAATAAATACATCAACCCCTGCACGTATTTGCTGGGGTTTTTTATTACTTGCTGAAAAATAATCTAACAAAAAAGACGAAAAATTTAGTTTTTTTTTATTCCTTTCCGATTGAAAAACCAAATTACATTTATATCTTTGTCATATGAAAACAACAATGAACAATACTTGGTGGTGGAACAATTTACGTCAAACGTCGTGAACTAAGCTCCTATGGTATTATCAACTATAAATATAAAAGGCTTGTCATCACGACAAGCCTTTTTTTTATGCTTATTTATTTTCAACATCACTCAAAACTTTAAACCTTAAAATTTAAAAAAAATTGAAACCTTTTATACTCAACACAAAATACAAACAAATACTCGCTGATACCATAACTCCTGTTAGTGTGTATTTCAAAATTCGCGACAAATTCCCAAATAGCCTCCTTCTAGAGAGCAGTGATTACCATGGTAGTGACAACAGTTTCTCTTACATTTGTTGCAATCCGATTGCTTCTATAAAAATAGAAAATGAAACGATTTATAAAACCTTCCCTGACGGTACTGAAGAAAAAATAGCTATCGATGCCAACACGAATATTCCTGAAGTAATCCAAGAGTTTTCAGGACAGTTTAAATCAGAGAAAAACGACTTTAAATTTATCAATAATGGTTTGTTTGGATACATTTCCTATGATGCCGTTCGTTATTTTGAAAAAGTAAACATCGCTAAAAAAGACAATAGTATTTCGATACCAGATGTGTATTATGCGGTATACCAAAATATTATAGCCATCAATCATTTTAAAAATCAAGCCTATATCTTTTGCCATAGTTTAGACGGAAAAAACAACATTTCTGAAATCGAGCAATTATTGCAATCCAGAAATATTGCTTCCTATAAATTTTCAAAAGAAGGTGAAGGTTTTTCAAATTTGACTGACGAAGAATTCAAACATAATGTGGCTTTGGCCAAAAAGCATTGTTTCCGTGGAGATGTGTTTCAATTGGTTCTGTCCAGAAGATTTACTCAAGGTTTCAAAGGAGACGAGTTCAATGTATACAGAGCGTTGCGAAGCATTAACCCTTCCCCCTATTTATTCTTTTTTGATTACGGGGATTTCAAAATATTTGGTTCTTCGCCCGAAGCGCAAATTATTGTCAAAGACCGTAAAGCTGAAATCCACCCTATCGCTGGAACCTTCAAGCGCACAGGTGATGATGAAAAAGACGCGATACTGGCCAAACAACTATCCGAAGACAAAAAAGAAAACAGCGAGCACGTAATGTTAGTCGATTTAGCTCGAAATGATTTAAGTAGAAATGGTCATGATGTAAAAGTTGAAAAATACAGAGAAGTACAGTTTTTCTCGCATGTGATCCATTTGGTTTCCAAAGTAATTGGCCATTTACATGAAAAAGCCACTACTATGCAAGTGGTCGCCGATACTTTTCCAGCTGGAACATTAAGCGGAGCTCCTAAACATAGAGCAATGCAACTCATCGAAGAATATGAAAAAACAAATCGTAATTTTTATGGTGGTGCTATAGGCTTTATGGATTTTGAAGGAAACTTTAACCATGCTATTATGATTCGAACTTTCCTGAGCAAAAATCACCAACTACACTCTCAAGCAGGAGCTGGAATTGTAGCCAGTTCAGACGAAGAAAGCGAAATGCAAGAAGTATACAATAAACTCCTTGCACTAAATAAAGCGCTGGATTTAGCCGAAACAATATAAAAAATAAGTGGTCCGTTTATAGTGATTTAGTATCAGTTGGCAGAAGCTGAAACTTTAAACTTTAAACTTTAAACAAAAAGACAAAATGAAAAAAGTATTAGTTATAGATAATTACGATAGTTTTACTTACAATCTAGTCCATTATTTGGAAGATTTAGAATGTGAAGTGACAGTTTACAGAAACGATGAATTTGATATCGATGAGATTGCAGCATTTGATAAAATATTGCTTTCTCCTGGTCCTGGAGTTCCTGATGAAGCGGGATTATTAAAAGATGTAATTCGCAAATACGGACCTACCAAAAGTATTCTTGGCGTTTGCCTTGGACAGCAAGCAATAGGCGAAGTCTTTGGAGGGACATTATCAAATTTAGATAAAGTGTATCACGGAGTTGCCACAATAGTAAAAACATCAGTTAATGATGAACTTTTATTCGAAGGGCTCGGAAGTGAGTTTGAAGTGGGACGCTACCACTCTTGGGTTGTCGATGCGACTTTACCAGAAATGCTTGAAGCGACTTCCTTTGATGAAAATGGTCAGGTAATGTCGTTGCGTCACAAAACCTTTGATATCCGTGGGGTACAATTTCACCCAGAAAGCGTGTTGACGCCAAACGGAAAAAAAATATTAGAAAACTGGGTAAATAGTTAAATCCTCCCCCCGACCCCTCCGAAGGAAGAGGAGCCAAAACAGATACTTAGATTACAGTTTTGAGGTCAAGCAATAAAACTTTAAACCTCAAACTTTAAACAATAAAATCAAAATGAAAAATATATTAAACAGATTGATCAATCATGAAACGCTTACCGCAGTGGAAGCAAAAGAGGTTTTGGTTAATATTTCCAACGGAAGTTATAATCCAAGTCAAATCTCCGCATTTCTTACGGTATTTATGATGCGTAGCATTAGTATCGAGGAACTTTCAGGTTTTAGGGAAGCCTTATTAGATTTGTGTATCCGCGTTGATCTATCAGATTATAACACAATCGATTTATGTGGAACAGGTGGTGATGGAAAAGATACTTTTAACATTTCGACCCTTGCCTCTTTTATAGCTGCTGGAGCAGGAGTAAAAGTTGCTAAACATGGTAATTACGGAGTTTCGTCTATTTCTGGTTCCAGTAATGTGATGGAGAAACTTGGCATCAAGTTCAGTAATGATGCCGATTTCTTAGAACGAAGTATTGACAAAGCAGGGATTTGTGTTTTACACGCCCCTCTATTTCACCCTGCCATGAAAAACGTTGGTCCAATCCGAAAAGAACTGGCAGTGAAAACCTTTTTTAATATGCTCGGACCGATGGTAAACCCCTCTTTTCCAAAGAATCAATTAGTAGGGGTTTTTAATTTGGAACTAGCTCGAATATATTCTTACCTATATCAAAATACCGATGTGAATGTAACCATTCTACATTCATTGGATGGCTATGATGAAGTTTCACTGACCGGCCCCACAAAGATTATCACTAGTTCGATGGAAGGAATCCTAAACCCAGAGGATTTTGGTGTTAGTCTCTTAGCACAAAGTGAAATCGAAGGCGGAAAAACAATTGAAGAATCAGCACAAATGTTTACGGACATTATTTCTGGAAATGGTAAGGAAGCCCAAAACAATGTGGTTTGTGCCAATGCTGGACTGGCAATTGCAACAGTAACAAAATGTACGCCGCTAGAGGGGTTTCAATTAGCAAAGGAAAGCTTACTATCTGGAAAAGGATTGAAAGCATTAACGACTTTACAGGAATTGAGTAAATAAATTAGTTTAAAGTTTAATGGTTAAAGTTGGTGGAACGTTCAGCAACTTTAAACCTTAAACAAAGAAAACTTTAAATAAATTAAAAATGAACATTTTAGATAAAATAATAGTTGATAAAAGAAGAGAAGTCATTCTCAAAAAATCAATCATTCCAGTTTCTCAATTAGAAGCCTCCGTTTTTTTTTCGAAAAAGACTATTTCATTAAGTGATAATTTACAAAATAGTACTTCTGGAATTATTGCCGAACACAAACGACGTTCTCCTTCAAAAGCGGAGATAAATTATAGTTTCACGGTGGAAGAAGTGGTAAAAGGATATGAAAATGCGGGTGCATGTGGAATTTCGGTATTAACGGACGGGAAATATTTTGGTGGTTCTTTAGATGATTTACTTTTAGCGAGAGCCTCGGTAGCGATTCCATTGTTGCGAAAAGAATTTATTGTAGACGAATACCAAATCCTAGAAGCCAAAGCCTACGGAGCCGATTTAATTTTGCTAATAGCGGCGGTACTAACCAGAGAAGAGATAAAATCTTTATCAGAATTTGCAAAGAGTTTGGGACTAGAAGTATTATTAGAAGTACACAATCAGGAAGAATTGGAGAAATCAATTATGCCTACTTTGGACATGATTGGAGTCAACAATCGAAACTTAAAAACTTTTGAAGTAAGCTTGGATTTCAGCAAACAATTAGCGGCACAAATACCGGACGAATTTGTAAAAATATCGGAAAGTGGTATTTCATCTATTGAAGCGATAACAGAATTAAAACCTTTTGGTTACAAAGGTTTTCTAATAGGCGAAAACTTCATGAAAACGCAAAATGCCGGAAAAGCAGCAACCGAATTTATTAGGAAACTAACCCCCTAACTCGGAAGGGGAACGTTCCTTTTGTGAGAAAGATGTAAGAAGAAAGAGCAAAGAGTAGAGAGTAGAGAGTAGAGAATAAAATTAAGCAAAGCTTAGTGAACTCAGAAGTTAAATACAACACAATGAAAAACCCAAATAAAGATAACACAACGCCTCCCTCTCCTCCGGTGAGGGCTGGGGTGGGGATAAAAATCTGCGGAATGAAATATCCCGATAATATTCTCGAAGTAGCTGCAATGCTGCCTGATTACATGGGTTTTATTTTTTGGGAAAAATCGGCCAGGTATTTTGACGGCGTTATTCCAGAGTTACCAAAGTCCATCAAAAAAGTCGGTGTTTTTGTCAATGAAACAGCGGCCATTATTAACGAAAAAGTCGCAAAACACGATTTACAGGCCGTTCAGTTGCACGGAAAAGAATCAGCTAGTTTTTGTGAAACATTGCGCAACCAACTGCCAAAAGACATCCAAATCATCAAGGTGTTTTCTATACAAGATGAATTTGACTTTAGCACTTTAGAACCGTTTGAATCCCTTTGCGATTATTTCCTTTTTGATACTAAAGGAAAATTACCCGGAGGAAACGGAACGACTTTCGATTGGAAAGTATTGGAAAATTACACTTCGACAAAACCCTTTTTTCTTAGTGGAGGCATAGGAGTGGAAGAATTGGAGGCCGTTAAACAAATATTAAAAATGAATTTACCCGTTTATGCTATTGATGTAAACAGTAAATTTGAAACAGCGCCAGGATTAAAAAACATAAAATTAGTGACAGAGCTTCAACGAAACTTTAAACCTTAAACAAAAAAATAATGTCATACCACGTAAACGAAAAAGGCTATTACGGCGAATTTGGAGGAGCCTACATTCCTGAAATGTTATATCCAAATGTTGAAGAATTACGCCAACAATATTTAAAAATCACTGCAGAACCAAGCTTTCAAGCAGAGTTTGATGCACTTTTAAAAGATTATGTAGGACGTCCTACTCCTCTATATTTTGCAGAACGCTTATCTGAAGAATACAATACAAAAGTATACCTTAAAAGAGAAGATTTATGTCACACTGGAGCACATAAAATCAACAATACAATTGGCCAAATTTTACTTGCCAAACGTTTGGGTAAAACACGTATTATTGCCGAAACTGGTGCAGGTCAACATGGTGTTGCGACAGCAACTGTCTGTGCTTTAATGGGATTGCAGTGCATCGTCTATATGGGCGAAATTGACATCGCGCGTCAGGCGCCAAATGTAGCGCGTATGAAAATGCTAGGTGCCGAAGTGCGTCCGGCACTTTCAGGATCAAAAACCTTAAAAGACGCGACAAACGAAGCTATTCGCGACTGGATCAACAATCCAGTAGACACCTATTACATCATTGGTTCTGTGGTAGGACCACATCCCTATCCGGATATGGTGGCTCGTTTTCAAAGTGTCATCTCTCAAGAAATAAAAACACAATTACTGGAAAAAGAAGGAACAGAAAAACCTGATTATGTCATTGCCTGCGTTGGTGGCGGAAGCAATGCTGCCGGTACCTATTACCATTTTCTGGATGATGAAGACGTAAAGATCATCGCTGTCGAAGCGGCAGGTCTAGGAGTAGATTCTGGAGAAAGTGCAGCTACCTCCGTATTAGGAAAAGTAGGTGTGATTCACGGTAGCAAGACCTTATTGATGCAATCTACAGATGGCCAAATTACCGAACCGTATTCCATTTCGGCAGGATTGGATTACCCAGGCGTTGGCCCTATGCACGCTAATCTTTATGCAACGGGAAGAGCACAGTTTATCTCGATTACTGACGAACAAGCAATGCAATGGGGATTAAAACTTTCTAAAATGGAAGGACTTATTCCGGCAATTGAAAGCGCTCATGCCTTTGCCGTTCTGGACGAAATGAAATTCAAACCAGAGGATATTGTGGTGATTAATTTGTCTGGACGTGGCGACAAAGATTTAAATACGTATATTGACTACTTTAAATTGTAAAATGGGTTGCTCCTGAATCATTTTCAGGGCGTTCCCGCGTACCCTGAAAAAAGTTTCAGGGCAAGCGGGCGGGCTGTTCGCTATATTCCCGATTAACAAAAACGACGGCAATTGCCTTGTTTTTCTAAATCGGGAGATGCCGCTGCCATCCCTAACGCAATCCACTTAAGAAGATCAGATTTAAAAATAAATTATAAATAGAAAAAAATGGAAAATTTATTTGCCTACGGTTCATTACGAGAAGAAGAAGTACAAAAAACTGTTTTTGGAAGAATTCTAAAAGGGGTTCCAGAAAAACTATCGGGATATGCGGTAAAACAAATTGAAATTGAAGAAGAATTCGGAATAGAAACCTACCCAATTATTGTTCCTTCCGAAGATAATGAAGATGCTATTCATGGAATAGTGTACGAACTAACACTGGAAGAACTATCGCTTTCTGACACTTACGAAGGAAACTCTTATACCCGAATCCAAGTCCCATTGCAATCCAAACAAATGGTATGGGCTTATAGCGCCAAAGTATAAAACAATCAAAAATAGGCTGCAAAACAGATTCACAATCTGATAAAACAATAAAAATGAACAGAATAAATCAAAAATTACAGGCAGACAAAAAGATACTCTCTATCTACTTTTCTGCTGGATATCCTAACTTAGATGATACCGTACAAATCATTCAGGATTTGGAAAAAAATGGCGTAGATATGATCGAAATCGGATTGCCGTTTTCTGATCCCTTAGCCGATGGACCTACAATACAAGCCAGTTCCACTCAGGCGTTGCATAACGGAATGAATACTCAAATGTTGTTTGACCAACTAAAAGACATTCGGAAATCAGTTGCTATTCCTTTAATAATCATGGGATATTTCAACCCAATGTTACAATACGGCGTGGAAAATTTCTGTAAGAAATGTGCTGAAATCGGTATTGATGGCCTAATCATTCCTGACCTTCCAGTTGATGTCTATGCCGATGAGTACAAAGATACTTTTGAGAAATACGGACTAATTAACGTACTCCTAATTACACCGCAAACTTCTGATGAGCGCATTGCTTTTATCGACAGCGTGTCTGATGGGTTTATTTATATGGTCAGTTCAGCCAGTGTAACGGGATCACAATCTGGATTTGGAAGTACACAAGAAGCTTATTTCAAACGTATTGCCGACATGAACCTAAAAAACCCACAAGTCATTGGTTTTGGAATCAATAACAAAGAAACTTTTAATCAAGCCACACAATTTGCCAAAGGCGCTATTATAGGCAGTGCTTTTATCCAGTACCTAACCGAAAATAGAACTGGAAAAATCGAAGAATTTGTAAAAGCGATTCGATAAGGAATATCCTTTCTATATAAAACAAGCGGTGTTTAAGTAATTTAGACGCCGTTTTTTTATGACTTTTTTATCAAACGTAATAAAAAGTCTATTTGATAATTTATACTATTTTATTTATATATTAGTAAAATAAATAACAGCTACTATTATGGCACAAAGCCAACCTAAATTGGGTGGATTGTAGTTATTTTATGGCTAGTATATACTAGTTGTGCGTCATACTGCAAGACTCGGGAGAATACAACAACTACTTGTACCAAGTAATAAAATTTTGATACTAATTATTAACCTTTAAATATTAATTCTTAAAAGAAGAAAATAAAAAAAAGAAAATCACTAATTCTAATGTCAATTGGAATGTTCGAAATTGCAGTTTCACAAATCTTATCTCATTTTGTAGAATTACCTGATTTGACAAAAGGTTTATTTTTTGGAATTGGAATTGCAATGTTATTATTGGAAATAATTTTCAGCAATTTTAAAACTGCTAAATAAAATTAAGTTTAAATCCAAACTGTGAAAAAGTACGAACGCACAACCGCCATTTTGACCTAGCTGGAATTTAGTGGAATTACCGTTTCGCATCATGATTTCGTTAAGCCTAAAATAGTTCGTTATACAGACAAAACAAGCTGTTGCTTTGCAGGGTGAGTTCCATTTTTTGAGTTTGGCAATTAAATCAGCCACGCCCAGTATATTGACCGAGCATTTTATGTTGTATACCAGAATAATTAAACTGTGTTCCCCATTTACTTTTTCGAGTCCCGTTAAATTAGTGTGATTATAACCCCATTGTCTTTTTATAGTACCGAATATATGTTCGTTTATCTCTTGTCGTGTTCGGTATAACTGTGGGTTTTCCTGATAGCGTTTGTTATTTTCTTCAACGCCTTGCGCGTACTCGCTCCGATCGATTTCTCTTCCTGCTGGTCTAGAGGTACAAAGGTGTTTTACGGTAAAATAGTGTCTTCTAAACTAGAAAAAAATAGCTGATTGCGAGGAATTCCTGTGACGTGTTGCATCATTAAATATACAACTTTTCTTGCTTTAATATTCAAAATATACATTATATTTGAAAGAACATAACGGCGGTTTTTTCACAGACTGACGTTGTGCGTCAGTTTGAAACTGATAGAAACCTAATCAATAAATGAGAAATAATTTACATAATAAATCCGATGTTATAGAAATTTTATCAAGAATTGAAAAATTATCTTCAAGTTCTGAAAGCCTTTGGGGAATAATGAATGTTGAACAAATGTTATCTCATTTAAATGCATTTCTTGAAACATCATTAGGTGTTAATTCTCCTAAAAGACTATTTATTGGAACAATAATTGGAAAATTTTTTAAAGCGAGATATATCCGTGAAAAACAATTTTCTAAAAACTCAAGAACACATAAAACGTATATATTTACAGATTTACGAGATTTTGAAATTGAAAAGTTAAGATGCGTTGAATTACTTAATCAATTTCAAAAAGGTGGAATATCAAAATGTACGTCCAAACCTCATTCATTTTTTGGTCACTTAACTCCAGAAGAATGGGCAATTGTACAATGGAAACATTTTGACCATCACTTACGACAATTTGGAGTTTAAAAAAAAATGGAATTAAAACATAATTGACCAAATATAAATGGAAAATAAAACCGAACGCACAATCGAGTAGACGGCTCCGCCAGTAACTGACGGAGTGAGCCTCTCACACCACCGTACGTACGGGTCTCGTATACGGCGGTTCGTTATTCATAAACTAATTGCTATTTACACCAATTAGGCTATCTGCGACTTTATAAATAAACTAAGAATATCTTTCTTATTATGATTTTACAGAGAATAACGTTCAGTCCTTCCTTGTTTGTGAGCCCTATGCGGTATCTATTCGCAACTCGTTACCCCCGGTACTATGACTTCTGCTGACTTCTTCACTTAACCAACTCGTGGTTGTGAAGACCTCCCTCGGTAAGCACTTCCTCTTTCAGTCTATCCCCGACGCATCTACTAACTAAACCTGTTGTCTTTAGGCTTTGCATTGCTGTGCATGCTTACCCAATTCAGCTAGCCTCTTATGCGCTTTGTGTTCCTCGGTACAGACAAAAATTAAGGAAGGTACTGCTTCGCTATAATCTTCACTGCATCGATCACTCCAAACCAGCTTGTCAAGTGCTAATCGGCTCAATATAATACAACAACTTGCCGAATAGGGACTTGCACCCTATAGATAAAATTCCTACTTTTGAAGGAATTGGAAGTGCATGCAAGGCACACACAGCCATTTTGATATAGCTGGAATTTAGTGGAATTACCGTTTCGCATCAAGTTTTCGTTAAGCCGAAAATTGAAAGGTTACGAATTTCCGGCCATCTCAAAGGGGCTAAACTAAAACGTTATCTGTCATTTTAAAAAAAATCGTTATAAATGAAAAAAATTAAATTTACATTACTATTTATTTTAATTACAATTAGTTTTCACGCTCAAAAACTTTCAGGAAAAATTTTGGATGAAAATAACAATCCCATTTCTGAAGCAAGAATCGGAGTTGAAAACAAAGAAATTGGCGGTGTAACAGACAGTAATGGACATTACACTATTGACTTAACTAACATTGATAAAACCGAAACTTTCAAAGTAATAGCTAATGAATATGAACCTTTTAAAGTTTCAATTGCTGAATTTATCAAATCTCAAAATCATACTTATTATTTAAAGAAAAAAATTATTAATCTTGAAACAGTAATAATCAATCCCAAAAAACATGTCTATAAGAATTTAGGAACTTCAAATACCAAAAAAGCATATTTCGGAATTGATTCAAATGACCCAGACGATATTTTTATAGAACACGCCATAAAAATTAAAAACAAAAAGAAACTCAAGATAAAGAACATAAATATTAATATTGTTGATTTCAAATTTAAAAAAACTGCAACATTTATTTTTGACATACAAAATGAAAAAAATGGTTTCCCTGATGATTCTCAATCTTTAGTTAATGAAACTTTAAAATTGACGGTTACCGAAGATGACTTAAAAAACAAGAAATTGTCTATAGATATATCTGATAAAAATATTTGGACAGATAAAGATTTTTTTATCTTAGTAAGAATTGCAGAAGACTTTAAAGGAAAACTTTCTTTTGGTGGAAATATTTTTGCATTTTCAAAAGATACTTATTACAGAAATTATTTTGGAGAATGGAAAAAATATTCAGGAGGAGAACCATCAATAAATGTTGATGTAATGATAGAGAAATAAAAAACGACAGATAACCGCCGTTTTGATATAGTATGTGATTTAGTGGAATTACCGTTCCGCATCAAGTTTTCGTTAAGCCAAAAAATGAAAGGTTACGAATTTCCAGCCATCTCAAAGTGGCATAACGTTGGCAGTAATTGCACCACAGAGTCAAGAATTTAACAAATAAAAAAACATGAAAAAAATAACGTTTTTACTTACCTTTTTTGCATTAAGTAATTTTACTTATTCACAAGTCGACAAAGTTGATGATGTAATAAAAAACATAATGCAAAAAAATAGAATTGTTGGTTTGCAATTAGCAGTAATTAAAGATAATGTGATTGTTAAAACAAGTCATTACGGACTAGCATCAGTTGAAGATTCGATTGCAGTTGATAGCCAAACTATTTTTAGCATTAATTCTATTACTAAATCATTTACAGGAGTAGCTATTATGCAATTAGTAGAAAATGGTAAATTAAATCTTGACGAACCTATTTCAAAATATTTGGATAAGCTCCCTAAAACTTGGCAAAATATTACAGTAAAACAAATAGTGACTCATAAATCGGGGCTTCCTGAAATTTGGGACTCACAAGGAAATTTGTTATCTGAAAATAGTGAAACTTTATTACAAAAAATAAAAGAATTGCCTCTTATTTTTAAACCTGGTAAAGAATTTAGAGACAGTCAAGCGAATTACCTGCTGCTTGGAATGCTTATTGAAAAAATAAGTGGACAGTCATTTGAAAAATTCATTACTGAAAACCAGTATAAAAAAGCGGGAATGAAGAATTCCATCAAAGCTGGGATAGGCGATTTTTACAACATAATTAAGCACTCCGCAAAGCCCTATTCTTATTTTAGAAATAATATTCTAACCAATGTGTATCAACCGATACCTTCAAATTTGTATCCAGCCGGTGGAATCTATTCAACGGCAACTGAAATGGCACAATGGGTAATCGCATTACAAAGTAATCAATTAATTAATGCCGAAAATCTAAATACGCTTTGGACTCCAATCCGATTGGATAATGGAGAAATATATCAAGAAAACGGTTTTCTGAATCAGAGTTCGATTGGTTTTTATTCCTCTTCAAGCGAAAAAATTCCTGTAATTGCTTCGCTCGGTGGTAGTAGAAATGCTTTATACATTTATCCAAAAGATAATATTTCAGTTGTGATTTTGACAAATTTAGTGGGTTCTCGTCCTGAAAATTTTATAGAAGAAATTGCGAATTTATATTTAGCGGAGAAAAAATAACGGCGGTTTTTTCACAGACTGACGTTAGCCGTAATTCCTCTCTTCTCCAAAAAAAATGATTACTTTAAGGTAACTTTTTTTTTGGAAAAATTTGAATAATTTGAAAACCAATAAACAAAAAACTGATTTTCATAACATTAAAAAAAACGTTACTCAGAATTAAAAATGACAAAAAAAGAACAATTAATTGAACAAATAGTATCAATGGAAACGATATATATTGCAGGAGGCTGCCTTTGGGGCGTACAAGAGTTCTTAAAACACCTACCTGGCGTACTTGAGACCCAAGCCGGCAGAGCTAATGGCTTTACGAAATCCACTAAAACAGCCTATGATGGTTATGCAGAATGTGTTAAAACAACCTTTGACTCTAAGGTTGTTTCAATTGAAGATTTAATTCATTACTTTTTAGAAATCATTGACCCTTATAGTATCAACCAACAAGGAAACGATATAGGAGAAAAATATCGCACAGGTGTCTACTGCGATAATCAAAATCACTTGCTAAAGGCAAAAAATTGCATTAAGAAAGTAGAACAGACACTAAATCATAAAAATAAAACAATAAAAGAGATAGCTATTGAAGTGCTTCCTTTAACAAATTTTATCCCAAGTGACGCAGAACATCAAGATAGATTAACCTTACACCCAAATGACTACTCTTATTGCCACATTCCTTTAGACTTACTGTATAAGTATAAAAAAAATAGCAACTAATATTTAGATAGGTGGCTAGAATTTCGTCAAGACTGTAATTTAAACTAAGAATAGAAAAGCCAATCTTTAGCAGTCATTCTATTCTTAATTAACAAGAACTTAGCTATTCTTATATGTATTTCTTTTATTTACGTATTCATTAAGCGCAAGAGAAGCGAAAATAAGACTACCACCAATTAAAATCTTCTTAATATCTGCCTCTTTATTCCATATAACAAGGTTGACAATTAATCCTACTGGAATTAATGCATTATTCATAATCGCTAATGAGCCTGTATTTACCTTAGTAACACCTTTGTTCCAAAAAAAATAACCTGCACCTGAAGCCACAGCACCTAGGTATATTATTATTCCCCACTGCACTGATGTAGTTGGCATCTTTTCTGTTGAGCCAAGAATGGAAAAAGCAATTAGTGCTACTAAAAACGCACCAATAAAGAACAATCCAAAAATAGTATGCTTAGGTGTACTTTCTAATTCAGGTGTAGATTTTAATAAATACTTGTAAGCAACTTGACCAACAGCAAAGCAAAGGTTAGCACCTTGCGTGATCAAAAAACCTAAAAACACATTTTCACTAATGCTTGAGTATTGAATATAAGCAGCTCCTAAAACAGCTATTAAAGCAGTAAGTAGATGTCTTTTATGAAATCGCTTACTTAAAATGTCATTTAATAAAGTAATGTAAATTGGTGTCAATACACTAAAAAGTAACACTTCAGGCACAGTAAGAAATCTAAACGACTGAAAGTAAAAACAATACATCAAACCTAATTGAACCGAACCAACTGCGATAAGTCTGAAAATTGTTTCTGCTTTAATTCCCTTCAGCCTTAAAAAAGGCAAAAATATCATTGTAGCGATACCTATACGCATCAATACTAAAAACCATGCATCAACATACCCAGAAAGATATACACCAATTAAGCTAAACGAAAAAGCCCAGATAATAGTAACGCCAAATAAATACCTCATAAATTAATCATACATCACTTAAGACAAAAATTCTTTACTTAAAAAAACGAATGTATAAAATTATCTAAATAAAGACAATGAACTTTAATTAATACTTTAGCTACAATTAACAAAGCGCTAAAAAAAGAGTCTCTATTGAATGTGATGATAGAACAAATAAAAAAAATGACAAAGTTTCAAATGACTACAACAAATAAAGTTTTTTTTGAAGGTACTAATAAGTACATTGCTCTATGGTTAATAAGTCACATTTTGACCAAATAACTAATTGTAGTACTACACCTAGCTGCGCTAAGTCTCCTGACTTTTAGCTCTTTTAAAAATCAACTTCTAAGATACAATCACAATTAAGTCTTCAGACTTTAAAACTATGTATTGTTGCTTTTACTTTACAAAACCATTCCAATATAAAACCTCTAAAAGTCAGGAGACTTTATATCGTTTCCACTTAAATCAAATTACAAAAATTACGCAAAGTCAGGAGACTTTGCGCAGCACTTTAGAGAACTCCCCTGCAGCCTGCTTCATCATTCCTCTTTGCCGCTGCAGGTCAAGCTGTCCGTTGCAATCTTTTATTTTGCTTCGCTTGGTAAAAGGATTTCCACTGCCATCCTTCACGCGGAACGAAGTGCTCGGCAATATAAAGATTTTTGACTATTTATAAGATAAATAGTATATATTTGACATTGGATAAAGTCTGACTCTAGTCAGACCTATCCGCCCTAAATTGGGGTAATAGGTCTGATTTTATCAGACCTATATAAGAGTTAGCAATAATATTAACTAAAAAAAAATGAAAAAAATACACTTCAATCAATTACCATTTAAAAACTGGACATCAATTTTAATGTTAATTTCATTGGTTTTTATCATTATCGGTAGTTTTGAAATTATTGACTTTGAATATAAAAAAACTAATAAAATTTTAGCTTCAATTGGTTTTCTTTCCCAAGCTATATACTACAGTAAAATGTTTTGGTATAAAAATTATGTCGAATGGAATAAAATCGGGATGAATCTAAAAATAAACAGAATAATTGCGGAATCGATTAAATTTACTGATGTCCAAAAATTAGAATTAGACAAAAATAATTTAATAATAATTCAGAAATCAGGACGCAACAAAATATTTGAAATAAATAATATCGAAATTAGTGATTTGGAAAAACTTCTGAAAATAATTAGACAAAATAGCGGAATTGAAAGCAGTGAATTCTCTACAAATTGAAAAATGGAATAAGGATGAACATCCAATTTTAATGAAAAAATTAACCGCATAATTAATAATCGAAATTTAGAACAACTCTCTTGTTTTATAGGGGTCAAAACATATTGCTAACCGCCATTTGAGCTAGCTCGAATTTAGTGGAATTACCGTTTCGCATCAAGTTTTTGTTAAGCCGAAAATTGAGCGGTTACGAACTTCCTGCCATCTCAAAGTGGCATAACGTTAGGCGTCACTTTACCAGAATCGAGAAAAACACTTTTTTTCATTTCAACATAAATAATTAATAATGAAAAGAATAATATTAATTTTAGTGTTTTTTTTACTTTTTAACTGTGCGGAAAAAGAAGAAAAAGATAAAATTTTTCAGCCAACTATACTTTTAAAAGAAATAACAAAAAATGAAAGAGTTAAAAAAATAATTTGGAATTTTAGGCTTACCAATATTGAAATTAATCGAAGTGGAAAACAAAACAAAGAATATGAAATTTTCCGCAACAATCTAACTGAAAACGAATTATTAGAAATTACAGAATGTGAAGTTCCTTTGTTACGCTGTATCGCTTTTAAAACTTTAGTCGAAAGAGAATATAGAAATATTAGAAACATACTTACTCGACACAAAAATGACAATGATTTAGTTAAAGGACATTATTACGACTTGCTTAGAAGTGAACCTGTCAGAGATTTTATGATTAATGAATTAAGTCCATATTCAAATTCGAAATATAGATTTTCAAAAAAAGAGTTTAGAAAAATACAGGATGAATATTATAAGTAGAAATTAATTAAACGAAAACAAACCGAACGCCTAACAGCCTTTTCACGCAATTGTGAATTTTGTTGTAAGTTCACGTTTTGCGTTTCGCAAGAAGTTTTAGCTTTAACAGAAAATAATCGGTTACGAAGCTCGCAACCTTGCAAAGCCGAGAAACGTAGCCGCCATACTAAAACCGAGATGGGCAATTGATAAATTAAATGGAAACAATTTTATCAGGAAATGTACTTTGTGTTTTGATTTTGAAATACAAAATCGAAACAATATTAATGATTTTGCTTTTCACTTTTCTGGCGTAAAACCTTCTCATTGCCATTATGGAGAAATTTTTCTTACTGAAAATTCAATTAAAATTATTGGTAATGATGAAATAGAAATTCCACTTGACGATTTAGGTCAGTTGTATTTAGGATTTGATGAAAACTATAATGCTTCATTGTCAAAAAACTTTGGATTATTCTAGCAATCTTTAAAGTTAACTCTTTACAATAAACAAACTATTTATTTAATTATTGACTATAATTTTATTGGTGCAAAGACTAAATTACGGTTCAATAAATTGCAAGAATTATTATCCTAAGTACGGCAGACTAACAGCGCATTTACGCAATCGCTGGTTTTCGGTAAGTTTAAAGTTCAGCGGTTACAAATTTCCAGCCATCTCAAAGCCGAGAACCGTTGACAACGGTTCGTAAGCGCCATGAAGAACTAATCAAGTTCCGCGAAGAGTTCTTCTAAAAAATATTTTCCTCTTATAAGCTGCTAAAAGTCTTCAGACTTTGCTTATTTTTTGATTTTGTAAATTTCCATCTCTAAAGTCTCCTAATTTTTTATCAAAGCATTCTTAAAAGGAAAGTCTCAAAAAAACGGAGTGTTTATAGTGAAAAATAAAAACAGCATACAATTCCAAAATGAACTCCCACTTTACAAAAACCAACTGAAGGAAATAATCCCGATTTGGTAAATTCTTCAACAAGCTCTATTTCGAAAAAAAAGACGGTAACAATCATGCGCATTATTTCGTTTAGCACGAAGTGATTTCATCGTTACAATACACCAAAAAAAGAGAACTAAACCCTATTTCATATACCGCTACTTCCCTCAATAATACTAATCCTTTTTTTTTGACTACAAAAAGGCCATTTTAGATATTTTTTTCAGGTAAACTGCATAAAAAACAGATTAACTACCTAAATAATAAGTTTTAACAAGTATATAATTACTTTTAAATGGCTCGATTCTTCGTTTTTAGGTAAAAAACAAGCTTAAAAAACATTTTTTATTAATTTTTTTTTATTACAATTTTTTTTACAAAAAACAGCCTGAGCCCGCATCAAACCTATCGATTTAATAGATATACAAAATAAATAATAACCATTTTATTAAACGATAACTAATATTATTATCTAATAAAAGCCAATTTTCCTAAGAATATGGTATTTTTCACTATGTTTACAACATTAATTAACCCCAAATTATTCATAATGAAAAAAACAAAATTCAACAGAATCAACACTATTTTCTGTACCGTAGCATCATTATCGCTATTAGCCGCTTGTTCAAGCAACGATGAGACAACAATCACTGAATCAGCATCTGCTTTAGAAGCGACTGATTTACAAATCACCGATTTTAATGCTCAATGTAGTTACGTAGATGGTAACTGGAGTTCAACAGCCTTCTTGAACACCACGATGATTAACACCACTCAAACCAACTTTATCTATGCGCAAAACAATAAAATTGCAAGCGTTTTTGGTCAAAGTGCTGTAACCCTTAAAATGGTTCATGACAACTCTAATCCAAGCTCTACTTACAATGCGATTTCGTACTCTAATCCTAAGAAAATTTATTTTGGAGAAGCAATATATGTCGCTGCGCTTAACAAAGGTCAAATTGTGCCAGCAATGATTTTGGCTCATGAATTTGGTCATCAATTGCAATACACTTATAATTTACCATCAAAGCCAGAAGCGACAGCAAGACCTAATGAATTAGAAGCTGATGGTTTTGCCGGTTATTACATGAAAAGACCTACAGGCTATAACGCTACATGGGAACAAGCTGGACCAGGATTTGAATTTGCTTATGCTATTGGAGACAATAACACTACAAGTCCTGGACACCACGGTACACCTTCACAAAGACGTTCTGCAGCACGTTTAGGATGGTATTTAGGAGATTATGCATTATCGGCTAGCGACTTTGATTATAATTTCTTTTACTATTACAACAACGTATTAACAGGATCTTACCGTACGACAACTCCTGAACGAATCAATCCAAAAATTGATGCTTTTATCAAGTCTAAAATGAGTGAATTACAAAAAATTAAATCAGGTGAAATTTCTGCAGAAGAATTTACAAAACTTCAAGACTAATTTCATTTCATAAACTTTAAAAAGAACTATTTTAAACGTCCTTTTATTAAAGTAAAAATACAAAAGAGAGAACGTAGCCGTTCTCTCTTTTTATATGGTATAATCACTGAAATGCACATCTTTACTTCTCATAAACTAAAAAACGACAATTAAATGCTTTATTTAATTGTCGTTTTTTTAAAATATATAGATTACGATTCTTAAGAAACTTCTTCTTCTTCTTCTTCTACCTTTCCTTCTTCAACAGCAAATTCCCTGGTATCTTCAGCTTCCGTTGCAACTTCAGGTCTAGACGCTTTAAGTGCATTAAACTTTTCTATTTTTTCTAAATCTTCTTCTTCTCCAGAGAAATATGGAAATACATCCATAATAGGAGATTCTGAAACAGCTGGAATACTATATTCACCCATGGTGCTTTGCATGATTCCCATTGTATTATCAAAAGCCTCTTTTACATCGTTTGCCTGTACTAAAAAATACATATTAGTTTTGCGTTCTTTACCACTTTCTTCGTCATAAGCCAATAAAGAAATTTTTGATTTAAACCAGCGATCACAATTTTCAAAAGGATGAATCTCTGCATAATTAGCCACTTTTATATTGGTGATTTTAAATTCTTCACTGATATAAGCTGACATTTCTTCATTAATTCTACTTTCGGCTTCAGTATAGGATAAAGCATCTACTAAATAAGGTTCATTCGTAATCTTTTGTCCTCCAGTTTCATCAGTTTTTCTATATTTTACCTTGCATTCGTACCAAGTTGTGCTCATCTCTTTATTTTTTAGGATGTCAAAGATAGATTTTAAAGGAAAAAAAATAGAGTATTCATAAAATAGATATTCACAATTTTAGATACTGAATATAAAACTATTATTGTCAGTGCTTTAGCTAATTGACATATACTCCATCACAACCTTAGTTTAGATTGCTATTTAAGGACAGGTTTAAAGTTTAGTGACCCGCTTCTTCTACATCAATATCGATATTTACAATATCAATTGTTTTATTCGCATAGATATAAATGACTACGCCTAAACACACAGAAAGACCCGTTTTAATGTAGTACCCAAAATCGATGTTTTCAAATCCATCAGCAATATCTTTAAGAAATTGACCGAAAAATTGTAATCCCGATGCGATAATTAAAAAAATCATCGCCCAAATTTTAATTCCATTTTTTGCAAATTTATTCTTGGTCATAGTTAAAAAAAGCAAAGTAGACAAAATCAGTAAGGGTAGTAAAACCATTAAATTAAAACCAACTATTGCTACATATAAATTGTTGGCTAATAGAAAAATAAAAATCGTGATTACAGTCCAATAATAAGTCGTATTGTTAAATATCGTCTTTTCCATAATTAATTTTGATTACTAATAACTACCGCTAATATATTAAAAACCTACAGGCAAAATAGAAATTTCATAATTATTTTCTCACACGATTTAAAGTTCCATACCTGAATAAAGCTCTAAATCATATCCGAAAGAAAACAGACAATACTCTTGTTAATATTATGTTAAATAAAAATTAAACAAGCGTTTAATTTAAACGGTTGTTTAATTTTGCAACATAATAAACACCTATGTCTGGAATTCCTGATTTTAACGAAAAACAAATTCATATTCTCCAAGTAGCGGAATCGCTATTTGCTGAGAAAGGATTTGATGGTACTTCAATTAGAACGATAGCAAAGATAGCAAAGATTAATATTGCCATGGTGTCGTATTATTTTGGATCAAAAGAACGCCTATTAGAATCACTGGTACTATTTAGGACGTCAAATTTAAAATTATTAATTGATAATTTACTGACCGAAAATGGCCAACCTATTGACAAGGTTAATAAACTGATAGAAATTTACATTCATCAGATAAATGCTAACAAAGGCATTTATAGAATATTACATTTTGAAGTTGCCACTAAAAAGCGCGATTTAAACGTCAAGGCTTTTAATGATTTAAAGAAAAGTAATCTTAAATCATTAGAAATAATTATTAAGCAAGGTCAAGCAGAAGGCGTTTTTAATAAAGAGGTTTCAATTCAATTAATTACCCCTACAATTTTAGGTACTTTTTTTCATTTTCATATGAATAAAGAATATTTCGTTGAAATATTAAACCTTACAACCGAAGAATTATACAACAATTACATATTAACCAATCTGACAAAACACATTCAACAAACAATCAAAGCACTTCTTATATATGAAAGTTAGTCAATTCATGCTTTTTGGAATTTTCTTCATTGGGATTTCCTCAGTACAAGCACAAGAGAAAACAAGTTTAACATTAGATGAAGCCATTCATTTAGCTTGGGAGAAAAGTAACCAAGTTTCACTGGCCAATACTAAAGTAGAAACTAAAAAACAGGAGTTACAATCCGTTAAAAACAGTAGCTATCCCGATTTTAAAATTTCAGGACAGTACCAATATTTAACGAATGCTTCGGTGGATTTTAAACTTAATAAGGATGCAAGCAGTACTGATACAGCTACTCCTGCTCCTAACCAATTATTGTTAGGTCAAGTGAATGCAAGTTTGCCATTATTTGCTGGTTTTAAAATTCAAAACAACATCAAGGCATATAATCATTTATATGAAGCCGAAAGTGCAAATGCACTGCAAACTAAGGAAGATATAGCGATGCAAGTAGTGAATTACTATGCTACTCTTTATAAAGCAGAAAAAACGGTTGAGCTTTTAAAAGAAAATCAAAAAAGCGCTGAACAACGTGTTACTGATTTTTTAGCTTTAGAAAAAAACGGAATTATTCCGCGTAATGATTTACTTAAATCACAATTACAAGCTTCTAAAGTGCAATTATCATTAGATAATGCAAAAAGTAATTTAAACGTGATTAACTTCGAATTAGTGAACCTTTTAAAAATGGATCCTAGTACAAAATTAACCGTTAATGAAAGTGACTTTGCTAATTTTGAAATGAACAACATTCCTACGTCTGACGTTAGTGCATTTGAGAATCGTAAAGATTTAGAAGCTGTTCGTTTACAACAACAAGCTAGTTTAGATTACATAAAAGTAGCTAAAAGTGGTTATTATCCTTCGATTGCAATCATAGGTGGTTACACTGCTTTAGACCTTAAAAATGTAATTACAGTTCAAAATGCTATGAACATAGGTGTTGGCGTTTCTTATGACTTAAGTGGTATTCTTAAAAACGGTACAACAGTAAAAATTGCCGAAAGCAAATCATTAGAGGTTAAAAATCGCGAAGCATTGTTAACGGACCAAATCAAAGTTCAGGTTCAAAAAGCAATAGAAGATTATGATTTAGCTTTAAAACAAGATATTGTTTACAACCAAGCCGTTGAACAAGCATCAGAAAACTACCGAATCATAAAAGATAAATACGATAATGGATTATCTGACACCAATGATTTATTAGAAGCAGATGTTGATCAATTAGAGTCAAAAATCAATAAGACTTTGTCTAAGGCAAATGTTATTCAAAAATATTACGAACTACTTTCTGTAAGTGGACAATTAAACCAAACCTTCAATCTTTCAAAAATATAATCAGCATTAAAATGGAAAAGAAAAAAACCAATACCAAGTTTATCATAATAATTACTTCATTAGTGTTAATAGGTGTTATTTATGGTTCATATAAATATATTCACTCACTTTCTCACGAAACTACTGATGATGCTCAGATTGAAAAAAACATGAACCCTATTATTCCTAGAGTTTCTGGTTATGTATCAAAAGTTTTTATTAAAGACAACGATTTTGTAAAAAAAGGAGATACTTTATTTACTATTGATAAGAAAGATTACCAATTAAAAATTGACGAAGCAACAGCATCATTGGCTGCAGCCGAAGGAAATTTTGAAGTTTCAAAAGCTGATTCAGGAAGTATTTTAGCTTCGGTATCTGTATCTGATGCAAATGTAAAATCTGCTGCTGGAAATATCGAAACTGCAAAAATTAGATTAGGTCGAGCAACAAGTGATTTTGCTCGTTACGAAAACTTATATAAAAGCCACACCATTACTAAGCAACAGTATGAACAAGCTTTAGCAACAAAACAAGAAGCAGAGAGCCAAGTGCGTATTTTACAACAACAAGAAAAAGCTAGCTCTTTTCAAACATCAGTTATTAAAGCAAAAGGAAATGTTTCTAACAAACAAACAGATGTTGCTGCTGCAAATATTAAAAGAGCACAAGCAATGCTAGAAACAGCACAATTGAACTTAACCTACACAGTAATTACTGCTGCAATTGACGGTCAGGTATCTAAAATTGATATTCAACCAGGACAATTAGTTCAACCAGGGCAATCTCTTTTTTACATCATCAATAACAATGAGGCTTGGGTAGTTGCTAATTTTAAAGAAACGCAATTGAACAAAATGGTTACGGGTCAAAAAGTAACAATCAAAGTGGATGCTTATCCTGATTATGATTTCAAAGGTACCCTTACTTCATTTTCTCCCGCTACTGGATCTCGTTTCTCTATTTTACCTCCTGATAATGCAACTGGTAACTTTGTAAAAACAATTCAACGTTTACCTGTTAAAATAAGCATTGACACTGATAATGATATCGAAAAAATAAAACTATTGCGTCCAGGTATGAACGTGGATGTTGATGTACATATAAAATAAAATGGTACAAGGACAAGGAGAAGACGATTTAGTAGAATATGGCTTTAGAAGGGTTATTATTACGGTAACAGCAGTACTTTGTGCTTTGCTTGAAATTGTAGATACCACTATTGTCAATGTTGCGCTAACGAATATGAGAGGAAGTCTTGGTGCTACACTTACAGATGTTGCTTGGGTAATTACTGCCTACGCTATTGCAAATGTAATTGTGATTCCAATGACGAGCTGGTTGTCACAACAATTTGGTAGACGTAATTATTTTGCTGTTTCCATCATAATATTTACTGTCGCTTCCTTTTTATGTGGAAATGCAACTAATATATGGGAACTAGTAGCTTTTAGGTTTATTCAAGGTTTAGGGGGTGGAGCGCTGTTAGTAACTGCACAAACAATTATTACAGAGAGTTATCCTATTGCAAAACGTGGAATGGCACAAGCAATTTACGGAATGGGTGTAATTGTAGGACCTACATTAGGACCGCCATTAGGAGGATATCTAGTTGATAATTTCTCATGGCCTTACATTTTTTACATCAATATTCCTTTAGGGATTATCGCTACGCTTTTAACATTAAGTTTTGTAAAAAGTCCTAAATATGGTGAGAAATTAAAATCTAATCAGGTTGACTGGTGGGGAATTATTTTACTGGCCACTTTTATTGGCTCATTGCAATTTGTTCTAGAGCATGGTCAACAAGATGACTGGTTTAACAACAAACTGATTGTAACGCTTTCTGCTACCTCACTTTTTGGATTTATTTTATTTATTTGGAGGCAATTAACCTATAAATATCCTATTGTTAATCTAAGTGTTTTAAAAGATGGGAATTTAAGGATTGGTACTTTGATGAGTTTTATATTAGGGTTCGGACTTTACGGTTCTACGCTAATTATCCCCATCTACACGCAGTCCGTTTTAGGATGGACCGCTACTGATGCAGGATTGCTCTTAATTCCGGGATCTATTACTACCGCTTTTATGATGCCTATCATTGGTAAATTAATTCAGCGTGGTGTTCCTCAAGGATATATGGTTGGTGCTGGATTTTTAGTATTTTTTATATTCACTTATATGATGCGTAGCGCTATGACGCCAGATACTGGAGTGGAACATTTGTATTGGTCATTGATTTTAAGAGGTGTTGGTTTAGGATTACTTTTTGTACCTATAACGACCTTGTCTTTATCTACTTTATCTGGTAAAAATATTGGTGAAGGTGCTGCTTTTACTGGAATGATGAGACAATTAGGAGGCTCATTTGGTATTGCAATTATCACCACATTTATTACCCGTTTCAGTCAAGAACACCGTGTAAATCTAGTAGCTCACTTAGATGCTAGTAAGTTTCAAGTTCAAGAACGCGTTCACTTACTGCAACAAGGTTTTATGGCTAAAGGTTTTACAACAAATGAAGCCTTAAAGAAAGCCTACCAAGCCATTGATTATTCGGTGATGAAACAAAGTACGGTGTTGTCTTACATGGACATCTTTAGTTACTTAGGAATTATGTTTTTATGCTGTATCCCAATTGTGTTTTTAATCAAAAAAGGTAAAAACAAAATCAATCCGGCCGATGCAATGCATTAAAAAAATAGATTATAAGCTTGTAAAATAGCTATAAAAAACTTCGCTAAAACCATTCTTAAAAAGAACGGACTTAGCGAAGTTTTTAGTTAAAATAGGTTTATATTTTTACCGCAAACAGTACATTATCTCGTGAAGACTAGGTGATTGTCTTTTGAGAGATTTGCATCAAATTGATAGCCATCATAATTGAAGCCTTTTAAATCTTCTATTGTTTCTGCTTCTTTATCAATAATATAACGCACCATCATACCACGTGCTTTTTTAGCATAAAAACTGATTATTTTTAACTTTCCATCTTTATAATCTTTAAAATCAGGAGTGATTACTGGTACTTTTAATTCCTTTACGTTTACCGCTGAGAAATATTCATTACTAGCAAGATTAACAAACAGTTCATCGTCTTTAAGCTCTTTATTTAAGCTTTTAGTAATGTCCTCTTTCCAAAATTCATATAAATTACTCGCTTCTCCAATAGGCAATTTCGTTCCCATTTCTAAACGATACGCTTGCATTAAGTCTAACGGTTTTAAAACTCCGTACAAGCCTGATAAAATTCTTAACTGATTTTGTAATAAGTCTAATTTATCTGTTGGAATCGTATAAGCATCTAATCCAGTGTAGACATCACCATCAAAAGTATATACCGCTGGGCGAGCATTTTCTGTCGTGAAAGGAGTTTTCCAATCTTTATTGCGTTTCCAGTTTAAGTCGGCTAATTTATCTGAAATATGCATTAATTCAGATAGTTCTTTAGGCGACTGCTGCTTTAACACTTTTTGGATTTGTCTTGATTCTTTAAGGAAGCTAGATTCTGTATATTTTGAAGTAGGTAGTTCCTTCTCGAAATTTAAAGATTTGGCTGGTGATATAACAATTTTCATAAGTAATCCTGTTTCAGGTTCTTTTTAATACAAACTCAAAAGTACAAATTGAAAAACAGTAAACATAACTTTCTAAATCGATTTGTATAATGGTGAGATAGAAAATAAAAATTACAGCAAAATTTAAATATGTAGTTTTTGATTCTGAATTGTATTAGACTACTGCTATTTATAGATTACATTTTTGAGATAGCACATCAAACTCAAGTTAATTACATTTGGTTGTGAGTTTGCGAAGAGTATTAAAAAGCGCTCGGGTCTTATTTTAAAAATGGATTTGATGAATTTAACAAACATATTTTCATATTGGGTAACATGCACAAACCGACTTACTAATATTCAATCTAGATTAACTTTCTTTATTAATATCCTGCTAAATAAGTACTCTGTCAATGTCATTTTTAAGAAACCTATCAACTAAATCGTATAAAAATCACTTTGCATTAGTATCCGATTATCAAAAAAAAAGAATTCAAATTCCTGTTTTAGGATTGTTAATACCGTAACTTCTGATAATATTATGGATTTCTAGGAGGAGATTAGTAACTATTTAGCTATTTTTGTAAATCTAAGAATTAGTCCATTAAATTAGTAACAAAGCGGAAATTCTTCCGGTTTTAGGGTAAAAAGAATACATGAAGACAAAAATAGAAAAAACAATAAAGCGCATTTACAATTCAGATTTATTTAATGAATTTTTTGAAAGCGAAAAATCAACTGGACTTATACTTATAGCTTGCACCATATTTTCTTTGTTTATGGCAAATTCAATATTTGGGACGCAATATATTAACACCTGGCATATGAAACTGGGAGGAGAAAGTTTGGAATACTGGATTAATGATGGATTAATGACCATCTTCTTTTTATTAATTGGTTTAGAATTAGAAAGAGAAATATACGAAGGTGAATTATCAAACATAAAAGATGCTTTATTACCAATATTTGCAGCCTTAGGAGGAATGCTTGTTCCTGCAGGACTGTATTTAATGCTTAACTACGGAACTATTGCACAGGCCGGAGCTGGTATCCCTATGGCAACCGACATTGCTTTTGCATTGGGAATTTTATCTTTATTAGGTAATCGCGTACCACTATCTTTAAAAATATTCTTAACAGCATTAGCGGTAATAGACGATCTAGGAGCTATTATGGTTATTGCCATATTTTATACTAAAACTATTCTTTGGGCTAATCTATTTTATGCATTAGGTACAATGTTAGTATTGTTTGTGCTTAATCGTATGAAAGTTAAAAGTCTTATTCCTTACCTTGTTGGTGGGGTTATTATGTGGTGGTTTATGCTACACTCAGGAATACACGCTACTGTTACAGGAGTATTATTAGCCTTTGTTATCCCGTTTGGGAATGGGGATAAGGAATCTACCTCATCTATTTTACAGCATTTTCTACATAAACCGGTTGGGTTTTTTATACTTCCGCTTTTTGCGCTGGCCAATACAGCAATTGTTATCAGCTCAAACATTGGAGAAACTATCGCTCAGCATTACAGCATTGGAATCGCTTTAGGGTTAATTGTAGGTAAACCATTGGGAATTTATGTCTTTAGCCTTTTAGCTGTCTCTTTGGGGATTTGTAAACTCCCTTCTGATTTGAATTGGAAAACAATTATTGGTGTCGGATTTTTAGGAGGTATTGGGTTTACAATGTCTATCTTCATAACGTTACTTGCTTTTGATGACCAAACTATAATTAGCAATGCTAAGTTTATCATTCTTCTTTCTTCTTTAATAGCAGGAATAATAGGCTTCCTCTTTTTGAAAAACACTTTAAAAGAAGGCGTTGATGAAAACAATATTAAATAGTCTTTTTGCTTACATCAACCTAAGCAAGGGAGAAGAAGAAAAGAACAAAGTCTTGGACTTCGTAAAGTCTAACATCTCCTTCAGAGGGTCTAATTTATGGATTTTAGCTTGTGCTATTGTTGTGGCGTCTATAGGATTAAATGTAAATTCTACCGCCGTGATAATAGGCGCGATGTTAATATCGCCGTTAATGGGTCCCATTATAGGAGCCGGTTTTGGACTAGGTGTTTACGACTTCAATTTACTGAAGAAATCCTTAAAAAACCTACTGATTGCGACCCTTGTTGGTCTCGTGGTTTCTACCCTCTATTTTTATATCAGCCCATTTAAAGAAACGCAACCCGAATTATTATCTAGAACTTCACCCAATATCTACGACATTCTTATTGCCTTTTTTGGTGGTTTGGTTGGTGCGATTGCCATAACAAGAGTAGAAAAAGGGAATCCTATACCTGGTGTTGCCATAGCAACAGCGCTTATGCCACCGCTATGTACCGCAGGATATGGTCTGGCATTAGGGAGTTTTAAATTCTTTTTTGGCGCCATGTATTTGTACTCTATCAACTGTGTGTTCATTTGCATTTCTACTTTTTTCATCGTAAAATATTTAAACTACCCTATCAAAAGGCAACTAGATGAGAAAGCACAAAAACAGGTGAAGTATATTATTTCAGGTTTGATCACTGTATTAATCTTACCCAGCATCTATTTTGCCTACCAATTAATTGAAGAAAAAAAATACCAACACCAGGTTGATCTTTTCACGGAAAATGAGTTTTCAAATAAAGGAATTGCCGTTTTGTATAAGAAAACCAAATTCAATCAAAATCCAAAAAAACTGGAACTTGGATTTCTTTCAAAAAGATATAGTGCAGCTGAAATTAAAAAATTAAATCAAAAACTTACAGAGTACGATATAAATAATACTAAGCTTGTTATAATGCAAGACACAACAGATCTTAAAAGTGACATCCTAAACGAAATTAATTTTAACAAATCACAACTAAGTCAAAAAGACGTTTCAATTTTGAGCCTGAAAAATCAGCTTACCGCAAACAAGTACAACAATAAAGCCTTATTAGCTGAAATACAAATCTTGTTTCCTGAGGTAAATAATATTTCAATGTCCAATCATACTTTTAATGAAAGTACAGACAGCACTAAAACGGTACCCGTATTAATCTACAAAAGTATAAAGGGCCTTCCGCAAACCTCCGAAGAGAAATTATCTCTGTGGTTACAAAAACGCTTAGTTAAAGATGATGTTGAAGTCTACAGGCAACCTATCAAATCGGTTAATAAAATAGAAGTAAAAGGAGTCGTTAAAAAATAAGATTATTTAGATACTAGACCTAAAAAAGTTCACATCGTAAAGCTTCATTTTCTATAAGAAGTGCTTCTTTTCACCTTAATAGCTTATAAGATTTGTGGTTTTTGCGTTTAAAATTAGACATAAATTTGGGGCTGCCTGTTGGTTTAAATCCTTCAATACTCAAATTAGCAAAATCATTCTTCCATTTTATAATAGTAGATTCTAATAGTATACAACAAACAGCTTTTACTTAAAGATAGATATTCTGGTGATAATGATTTTAAAATCAATGGAACAGATTCTGTTTTTAGAAAGCGATAACCTATTGCCTCCGTATTAATTGCATAATCTAATCCCTTTTTGCAGTTGGGATTTTGAAAGTCCGTTTTGCTTTGAAAAACAACACCGCACGATTGATGTTCGTCTAAAACCGATTGCACACATTCAAGTTTAAAGGTGTAAATATTCTTAACTTTTCTTTCCATAAAAAATGCCCCAAATAGTTGCTAACTTTTTGGGGCATTTCTAATGTGAGACTCTTTTATGTCTATTTTTTTCTTTATTTAGGATCTAAAATCAAAGCGATTCGTTGAATACAATCCGCATAATGGTATTTAGTTTCTGTGCTTACAGCGCTATTCTTTGCTGTTCCCAATACCGATTTTAAGTTTGTTAACTCACCTCTTACTAAAGCTCTAACATCAGATTGTGATACATTGTAATAATCTCCAGAACGACTCGGTTTAATTTCCTCCGTCATAAGGTATTCCATTCTTTCAATATAGGCACGTTGTAAGTTTCTGCGGTAAATTGACACTGTTGTAACAGTACTAGCTTCTTTCCAGATTCCTTTTCGCATATCACGAAGTAAATCCAAAGCAGTATAATTAGCTGTTCCTAAAATTTCAGCATCCATTAATCGCCCAATACGATCAAAACTCAAGACATTATTCAAATGTCTTGCTTGTAAATTTCTAAAACGATCTGTATAACCAGAATAATCTGTATTTCTTAAAGTCTTCACATTCACCAACCAAGTAGGCGAAGCAAAAGCATTCTTTTGCAACCACTGCATCGCTTCTTGCTGCTGTGCTTTAGGAACGACCGTATAAATAACCCCTTTTTGATTTGGCTTTTTAGTATCTTCAAATACGCCCCCCACATTGGTAACAACATGACCTACGTACCTGCTCCAGACATCCAGCATTTCTTTATATAATTCATCTAAATCCTCGTAACTATTAGTCACATCACTAGTCCATTCTGACAAATGTGTCGCAACGTATTCTAAATTTTTAAGGCCGTAGCTACTCGCTTTCATCGAGCTATTCCCAATATCTTCTGTCTGTGAAGTAGGATCAAAACTGCTACTTTGTTTACCAAACTTATACATTGGGTCTCCCGCTTTTTCCAGAATCCATTTATCTAAAGTAGGTACTTCTGCCTCTGGAGAAACCGAGTTAGGAATTACTCTGTAGCCCCAATTTACTGCATAATGATCGTACGGTCCCATTTGACGAATAAAGCGCACTCCTTCGTCTCCTGGTTGCGCTATATAATTGAAACGGGCATAATCCATTAAACTCGCTGCTATTCCGTTTTTTTGTGTAAAAGCTGCATTTCTATAATTCTCGGTATCATAGGCGCAACTCGCTCCCATATTGTGTGGAAAACCAAGTGCATGTCCTACTTCATGAGCAATAACAAAACGCATCATCTCGCCCATTTCCTCATCACTAGTATTTAGTGTTCGTGCCGATGGATTAGCAGCTCCTGTTTCTAATAAATAGCGATTACGGTACGAGCGCAGGTGGTTGTGGTACCAAATTACGTCACTCTCAATTATTTCTCCCGTGCGGGGATCAGAAACACTCGGCCCTACTGCATTACGCGTTGTGCTAGCTACATAACGTATTACAGAATAGCGCATATCCTCCGGACTAAAATCAGGGTCTTCTTCCTTTGTTGGTGGATCTTTGGCGATAATAGCATTTTTAAAACCTGCCGTTTCAAATGGTTTTTGCCATTCTTCAATACCTTGTTTGATGTATTTACGTAATTTTTCTGGTGTGGCGGGATCAATGTAATATACGATAGGCTTTATCGGTTCTACCAGTTCCCCTCTGGCGTAAGCCTCAGGATCTTTTGGTTCTAATCGCCATCTACGGATGTACGTTTTACTATCTGATTTTAACTCCTCACTTCCATAATCATATTGACTCATGGTAAACCAGCCCACCCTTGCATCGGCGAGACGAGGTTGCATCATTTTTTCAGGGAGTAAGATCATCGATTGGTTCATCTGGATACTAATCGTTTCCGTATCTTCAAGTACGGGAGGTTTACCCGCATTATATGTAAAATCCTGAATTACCTCAATATTCATCGGAAAACTTTTCATAGCAGTAATAAAACTGCGGGAGTCATCCATGCCTTTTACTTTATAAGCTTCTCTCATATTAGCCGATAATCCACTAATAGCTTTAACATCACTTCCATAAAATTTGGTTACATCAATCACCGTATTAGCTGAATCTTTACTGAAAGCAACAATATCAAAGGCGAAAAGAGTGGGTTCGTAATTATTGTTTCTCACAGAAATACTAATTGGCAAACTATCATTGGCCACCGCAGTATAAGACTTTAATTTGATTAAAATTTTATCTTGGAAACGTTGCCAAACAACCAATTGCTCGTTTGTTTCTGAACCCGCATTAACATAACCACCGCCCAAATTAGAAGGTAACTTCGATAGTCTGCTGACTAAAAGCATATCCTTATCCAATAATTTATTGGGGATTTCAAAATAATATTTTTTATCTACTTTATGCACTGTAAACAAACCGTCATCTGAGACAGCACCTTTAGTAATTACCTTATCATAGGGTTTAATTGTTGCCTCTGGTTTTTTCTCGGCTGGAGCAACGACTTCTGCTTTTTTATTCTTTTTCTGATCGATGTGCCACTTTTTTTGGGCGAATGCTAGACTTGGTGCAAATATAAAAGCAGCCAATGTACTTAAAATGAATATTTTCTTCATTTAATGGTTGTTTAATGATTAATCAGCACCAAAAATAATTTTAAGCCTCTCTATAATCGTTTTAATAAGCACATTTAACTTATAATTAACAACTGTACAAGAGTCCATTTTACGTAGACTGAACGTGTTTTTTTAGTTAATGCTCTTTCAATACTACAATGGAGCAAGTTTCAGATTTTATATTAACATAATACTTGCGATATTTGCTTTATAATATGAAATAGAATGAATCCGCAGCAAACTATTAATGACAATCGCATTGCAGCAGCAATAGACTATATCATCCAGAATTTTAAAGACAAACTCAACCGTGATGAAGTTGCTGCCATAGTACATCTGAGTCCCTTCCATTTTCAAGGCCTTTTTTCAGAGTGGGCAGGAAACAGCAACCTTAAAATTCAAGGAACTTCGCGCTTCAAATCAGGCAAGCGACTAAAAAAAGAAAATCGAGTGTTTTTTACCTCTGAGGCAGAAGCAATTCAAAACAATTTCCGACCTTGTGGTCATTGCATGAAAACAGCATACAAACAATGGATTTATTCAGCACCGGATTAGACGAAAACCAAAACCTGCTCCCTAAAGACGGAACGGTGCTCTATTATGGCCACATCATGCCGTTGCAGGAAGCCAACTTTTATCTAAAGAACTTATTGGAAACCATTGCCTGGAAAAATGACGAAGCCATCATCTTTGGTAAACTCATTATTACTAAAAGAAAAGTAGCTTGGTACGGCGATACCAATTTTAACTATACCTATTCTAATACCACTAAGCAAGCCTTAATCTGGACTCCCGAGTTGCTGAAATTAAAATCCCTTGTAGAAGAAAAAACAGGGGAAACATACAATTCCTGTCTGCTCAATTTATACCATAGCGGTAATGAAGGCATGGCTTGGCACAGTGATGGCGAGAAAGATCTTAAGAAAAACGGAGCAATTGCCTCAGTGAGCTTTGGTGCAGAAAGAAAGTTTGCCTTCAAATATAAAGACAGCAAGGAAACTGTGTCAAAAATCTTAGCTCACGGCAGCTTGTTAGTGATGAAAGGTACAACCCAGACTCATTGGTTGCACCGCCTACCTCCTACTACACGCGTCACTACTCCGAGAGTGAACCTCACTTTTAGAACAATTGAGTTGAAGTAAGCTACTGCTTGCGTTAAGAGTATATGGCAATATCACTAAAAGGGGGTATTGGATTCCAACTTTACAATCCTTTTATTTACGAGTAAACTAAAATACTTTTGGATATCATTTTTTGTCGTGGGAAATAATCCAGAAGTAGAATCTAGTAATCAACATTGTTAAAAATTATTGAAGTATTCAAAACATCAAAATATCAAGTATTTCCACATGTCCTTTTTAGAGATATAATCATAAATGAAGAACGCATTTTAAAAGCACTGAATAAGTAAACAGTAACTCTATTTACATTAACACTGTTAGTTAGTAAATAATTTGTTTCCCATAAACATAACCAAAAAACAATACTATTATGAAAAGTGAATGGATTGCAACCTATGAAGGTTCTGAAATAAAAGTACGTAACGGCTGGTTTACTGGCGAAAAATTATTTGTAAATAATCAATTACAGGACGAACAATTAAATTTCATTACTCCAAGTCAAATGACCGGAAAACTAACAGCTACAAATGGAGCAGAACTAAATATTAAAACCAATCTCTCAGGTTTTTTCTCTGTAAGCTGCAGACTGTTTTTAGACAATAAAAAAGTTGAATTGCAACAAACCAAGTAATTAGTTTACTATATATTAATCATTGCTGGATTTAACTCAGTCCTATTACTAAAAGTAATTAAAACATAAAAAACCCCTCTCGATTGTTATCAAGAGGGATTTTCATTTACGTCAATATCTGAGACAATCCTACAGTAGGCCAAGACTTTACTCGCCTTCTTCTGTTAAATTAGTTTTAGAATACCCTCTCCATTTCTCAATACAATCTTGAAAATCTTGAGGCAGTTCCGTATCAAAACGCATCATCTCACCCGTTGTAGGATGAACAAATCCAAGCGTTTTGGCATGTAAAGCCTGTCTTGGTAATATTTTAAAACAATTGTCTATGAACTGTTTGTATTTAGTAAACGTCGTTCCTTTCAAAATCAAATGACCGCCATAACGCTCGTCATTAAATAAAGTATGACCAATGTGCTTTAAGTGAACACGTATTTGATGTGTTCTTCCCGTTTCCAGTTGGCATGATATCAATGTCACATAACCAAAACGTTCCAAAACCTTATAATGTGTAACTGCTGGCTTCCCTATTTCAGGATCAGAAAAAACAGCCATTTGCATACGGTCTTTTACGTGACGTGCCACATTACCTTCAATAGTTCCTTCATCAGCAACTACATTCCCCCATACAAGAGCCACATACTCCCTTTCGGATGTTTTAGCTTCAAATTGTTTGGCCAAATGTGACATGGCAGCTTCCGTTTTAGCAATAACCAATAATCCTGAAGTGTCTTTGTCAATTCGGTGTACTAGTCCAGGTCTTTCGCTGCTGTTCATTGGCAAATTATCAAAATGATAAGCCAACGCATGCACTAAAGTTCCAGTATAATTTCCGTGTCCGGGATGAACAACCATTCCTGGTTTTTTGTTAATCAACAACAAGGTATCATCTTCATAAACAATATCTAGCGGAATATTCTCCGGTATAATATGATTTTCATAAGGCGGATGCGTCAGCATCACACGTACTACATCAAAAGCTTTTACTTTGTAATTTGACTTTACGGTCGCATCGTTCACAAAAATATTTCCTTCCGTAGCTGCAATTTGAATTTTATTTCGGGTTGCATTTTGAATCAAGCTCATCAGGTATTTGTCAATTCGCAAAGGTGCTTGTCCTTTAGGAACTTCAAATTTAAAGTGTTCGTATAATTCTTCTTCTAAGTCAACTGACTCTACATTATTGTTCATTTGGTAATTCTTCTGTTGGATTTGCACTCTCATCCGTTCCTAAATCTTCTTCATAACTCGCTTTCCCGTCACCTAAAACCAAATCGATTTTAGAAGACTTCAAGACTTTATCCCCCGGTTTTATATTTCTACCCTTGAAACGCATTTCTAGCACCATGTCTTTTCCAAGATTTGGCACATAGGTAATCGTTCCTTCTTCAAGTCCTAACGCTTTTAAAGTAGGAACCGCTTCACGATACGTTTTATTTATTAAATCAGGAATTTTCACGGATGAAAACCCAGAACTGTTAATTTTAATATAGACTTTTCTCCCTACTTTCACTTTAGCCCCTGGCAAAGGATCCTGTTGTACAACAGAAAACTTAGGGTAGTCGCTTTTATAATTCACGCTATCCAGTAATACATAATCAAGATCTAACTCATCCAGTTTTTCTTCGACTTGCTCCTCCGTTAATTTACTCAAATTAGGAACTGTAATTTCATTTCCGTGATCTGTAGTAAAAGTCAACCAGTGCATAAAGAGAAATCCCAAAACGGCAATTATCAAAACGGCTAGAAATACTTGAACAAGAAACACACGGCTGGTAAGATATTTACGTAAACTCATAAATTTATTTTTATAATACGGCAAAGATATACCTTATTCGTTTCAAAAAAAATGATAATTTTGTTTAATACTATTTAACGTCCGTTAGCAGCCTTGTTAGAAATACATTTTTAAAATGTTACTTAGCAAAGCAGACATTAATTAGGAGCTATTTCCTGCTATCCGCTATATCTTTTCCTGCTCTCGTTAAAAAACGAGAACAAGAAAAGGATGTCGCTTCTATCAGGGCTAGTTCAATTCGTTTTCAAAACATAAATTTGAGTTGAAAAAATACTCTAAACCTAAAACAAAAAAGAATGAAAAACATTGCCATTATCATGGGCGGTTATTCCAGTGAATATAAAATATCCCTAATCAGTGGGAATGTAGTATACCAATTTTTAGATAAAAACAAATACAAAGGGTTTTGCGTCCATATTTTAAAAGAAAAATGGGTTTACGTAGACGATGCCGAAACAGAATTCCCCATCGATAAAAATGATTTTTCAGTTACTGTTGACGGCACTAAAATTAATTTCGACTGCGTTTTCAATGCCATACATGGAACTCCAGGTGAAGACGGACTTATGCAAGCCTATCTTGAATTGCTAGAAATTCCACAAACCTCTTGTGATTACTACCAGTCAGCACTTACCTTCAATAAAAGAGATTTTCTTTCTGTGTTAAAACCATACGGTATAAAAAGTGCCGTTTCGTATTACTTAAATAAAGGGGACAAAATCTATACAGACGAAATTGTAAAAAAAGTAGGATTGCCTTGTTTTGTAAAACCAAATAAAGCAGGATCCAGTTTTGGAATTTCAAAAGTAAAAACCGAAGCTGAATTGCCTATTGCCATCGAGGTGGCTTATCAGGAAGACAACGAAATCATCATAGAAAGCTTCCTTGACGGGACCGAGGTTACCGTGGGTGTTATCAACTACAAAGGAATAATAACCGTTTTACCTATCACTGAAATTGTTTCAGACAATGATTTCTTTGATTACGAGGCAAAATATCTTGGAAAATCACAAGAAATTACACCGGCCAGAATTTCTGATGAAATGACGGAGAAAGTAGGTGCTATCGCTAAAAGAGCCTACGAACTGCTAAAAATGAAAGGCTTCTCTAGAACAGAATTTATCATTGTAAATGACGAGCCCTTCATGTTAGAGATGAACACTATTCCAGGTTTGACACCAGAAAGCCTAATTCCGCAACAATCGTTGGCAGCGGGAATTCCTCTGGAGGATTTGTTTACCAATGCAATAGAATTAGCTCTAAAATAATAATAATTCATGAAGGATATTTTTGAATGGAGTCGCATTTTATTTAACGATCTACCCGAAATTTTTCTTTTCGAGGTCATTTTTCGTTCCGTAATAATGTTTACTGTGCTTTTGCTGACCTTAAAAATTGCAGGAAAAAGAGGCGTTAAACAACTTTCTGTTTTTGAAACTGTAATTATTATTGCATTAGGATCTGCTGCCGGTGACCCCATGCTTTATGAAGACGTTGGAATTCTTCCCGCAATTACAGTGTTTGTAGTTATCATTCTTCTGTATAGAATGATAACTTGGCTAGCTGCAAAGAACAAAACTTTTGAAGAATTTATAGAAGGAAAAACAGAATGTATAATTAATGAGGGGAGATTTTCAATCACTACATTCAAAAAAGAAAGCTTAGCGCAAGATGAATTTTTCTCGGAACTCCGTCTAAAATCTATTGAACATTTAGGGCAAGTAAAAAATGCTTTTATGGAAACTTCTGGCGAAATCAGCACCTTTTACTATGAAGATGAAGAAGTAAAATTTGGCTTACCCATACTCCCCTTTTTGTTTAATGCTAAGAGTAAAATGATAGCTGAAAGCGGAATCTATCCCTGTACCTTTTGTGGTTTTACAGAAGAAAAAAAAACCAGGAGTAGCGATATGCCACCACTGCAAAAAACAAGAGTGGGTTAAAGCAATTAAAACAACTCGTATAACTTAAATCTAATTTATTATTTTAAATTTGATGATTAAGAATAAACCTCAATGAGAAAAGCCATATTTCCTGGATCGTTTGATCCTATAACATTAGGACACGAAGACATTATAAAAAGAGGAGTCTCTCTTTTTGACGAAATAGTTATTGCAATTGGTGTTAATGCCGAAAAAAAATACATGTTTTCCCTAGAAGACCGAAAGCGTTTTATCGAGGAAACATTCAAAGACGAACCAAAAGTTACGGTGATTACATATGAAGGACTGACGATTGATTTATGTCATAGAATCAAAGCGGATTTCATTCTGCGTGGTTTACGTAACCCTGCCGATTTTGAATTCGAAAAAGCCATCGCACACACAAACAGACATTTGTCAAAAATAGAAACGGTATTTTTACTTACCGCAGCACGTACTTCCTATATCAGTTCCAGCATTGTCCGTGACGTATTAAGAAACGGCGGTGAATACCAAATGTTAGTTCCAAAAGCCGTGAGAGTTAAGTAGTCATTAGTGTTCCGTTTGCAATAAACAGACACTAAATAGCATAAAACTAGAGGAAATACTTAAATAACCGTATTTTCGCCAAATCATAACAAATTTCAACAATGAGCATAGAAAGAGAATTAAACAAAAGAAGCGGATCGAAATGTGAACTTTGTGCAGCAACTGAAAACCTAAAAGTATACGAAGTTCTACCTACTAAAAAAGGCGGATTAGACGAAAGTATAATGGCTTGTAGTACCTGTATTGACCAAATCGAAACACCGGGAAATGAAGATCTAAACCATTGGAGATGTCTTAACGACAGCATGTGGAGCGAGCATACTGCAGTGCAAGTAGTTTCTTGGAGAATGTTGAGCCGTTTGCGTTCTGCGGGTTGGCCTCAAGAATTAATCGACCAAATGTATTTTGACGAAGATACTTTAGCCTGGGCTCAAGCGACGGGTGAAGGAGAAGAAGATGAAAACAAAGTCATCCACAGAGACAGCAACGGAGTTATTCTGGAAATTGGTGACTCAGTAGTTTTGATCAAAGATTTAAAAGTAAAAGGTTCAAGTATGGTAGCAAAACAGGGAACTGCGGTGCGTAACATCAGACTAGATCATGAAAATGCCGAATTCATTGAAGGTAAAGTAGACGGGCAAACGATCGTAATCATTACACAATACGTGAAGAAAATATAGTTTTAAAATTCAGATTGCATAAAAAAATACGTTTTGAAAATTCAAAACGTATTTTTTTTGTTTTAACCTTAAATATATTATTATATCCGTATTCAAAAGTTAAAAAATAAATTATTCATCAATAACACCAATGCCACATAACAATAATCCGTCAAAGTGAATTTATTTGAAATAATATTTATAGTTTTAACTTCTTAACTACAAATAATTCAAAATATATTTTATGAGTGCACATCTAAAAAAAACACTTTCACCCGTATTACTGTGGGGGCTTGGAGTAGGTTATGTGATTTCAGGAATGTATTTTGGTTGGAATTTAGGATTGGAGAAAGGAGGCACTTTTGGAATGGCAATCGCCACTTTCATCATAACAATCATGTACGTTTGTTTTAGTTTTTCCTATTGTGAATTATCTTGTGCCATCCCTAAAGCAGGTGGTGGTTTTGATTATGCTAACAGAGCATTTGGCAAAGACATAGGGTTTATTACTGGACTGGCACAAATTATAGAATTTGTATTCGCCCCACCTGCAATTGCTATAGCTATTGGCGCGTATTTAAATCTTTCTTTCCCTCAAATCCCCATTTTACCTACAGCAATTATAGCATATCTATTATTTACAGCTCTAAATATTTTTGGCGTAAAAATCGCCGCTACATTTGAATTATTTATTACCATATTAGCTGTCGCCGAATTAATACTATTCTTTGGCGTAACAATTCCTCATTTTTCTTCCGAAAAATTCACCCTTAATGCAAGTATAAATGGTTGGGAAGGTGTTTTTGCTGCTATCCCTTTTGCAATATGGTTTTTTCTTGGTATTGAAGGCGTGGCAAATGTAGCCGAAGAAACGATAAATCCTCAAAAAGATATTACCAAAGGATTTGGGAGCGCCATACTGACTCTTGTGGTATTATGCGTTATGGTTTTTACAGCAACCATAGGCGTTGGAGGCTGGGAAAAAGTAGTTTACAAAGGAGATGGCAGTTTATCCGATTCTCAGTTACCAATGGCTATGGGAATGGCGCTATCAACAGATAGTATGATGTACCATTTACTGATAGGAGTTGGACTTTTTGGTCTAATAGCGTCTTTCCACGGACTAATACTTGCTGGAGGAAGAGCCACTATGGAATTTGGAAAAATAGACTTCGCGCCAAAATTCCTAGGCAAAGTACATCCTAAATTTCTAACTCCTGCCAACGCGTTAATTGTAAATACACTTATAGGAATTGCCGCTTTATTTACCAATAAAACGGGCGAAATAATAACTATAGCTGTTTTTGGAGCGCTTACATTATATATTCTTTCGATGATGTCGCTACTTCGATTAAGAAAATCAGAACCCAACTTAGAACGTCCTTTTGTTGTACCTTTATATCCTGTTCTACCCATTACTGCATTATTAATTGGTCTTATTTCATTAATAGCAATGATTTATTTCAATCCTATTTTGGCTTTATGGTATTTTGGAGCAATACTTTTAGGCTATTTATTGTTCAAGATTTTCTATAAATCAGAATAGTAATTTTATACCTCTTCCAACATTATTAAGCATGATAAATCATAACAATGTTTAAACATACTGTAAATAATACTGTTTTTGTTTTCAATTCTTTAGCCGAATTAATGGCGAAAGCCACTCCCTTGCGTTCTGGCGATCAACTGGCTGGGATTGCTGCACAATCTTATCAAGAACGGGTAGCCGCTCAAATGGCATTGGCTCACTTACCCATCAGTGAATTCTTGAACAATCCCTTAATTCCGTATGAAATTGATGAAATAACCCGCTTGATTTTTGATACTCACGATAAAGAGGGTTTCAAAAATATAGCACATCTTACCGTAGGTGATTTTCGCAATTATTTACTCGACAATAAAATACAAAAAAAAGAACTCACTGCTTTGCAGAAAGCAATAACTCCGGAAATAGCAGCTGCTGTTTCAAAAATCATGAGCTTGCAAGATCTAATTTTGGTGAGTTCAAAATGTGAGGTGATTACAAAATTCCGAAGTACCGTTGGTCTGAAAGGACATTTATCCACACGACTTCAACCTAATCACCCAACAGATGATGTCAAAGGAATTTTAGCCTCAGTAATTGATGGCTTATTTTATGGAAATGGAGATGCACTGATTGGTATCAATCCTGCTTTTGATAATATCACCACTCAAATAAATTTATTGAAGATGCTCGACGATATGCGATTGCAGTATCAAATTCCCACACAAATGTGCGTCCTTAGTCATATAACCAATACCATTATGGCAATTGAACAAGGCGCTCCCGTAGATTTAGTTTTTCAATCTATTGGAGGAACCGAAAAAACAAATGCGAGTTTCGGAATCAATTTAGCGCTACTAAAAGAAGGATATGAAGCCGCACAATCTTTATCCCGAGGAACTATTGGTACTAATGTTATGTACTTTGAAACAGGACAAGGCAGCTCTCTTTCTTCTAATTCACACTATGGAATAGATCAACAAACGCTCGAAGCACGTTCTTATGCCGTGGCCCGTGCCTTTGATCCTTTTTTAGTGAACTCAGTAGTGGGTTTTATTGGACCTGAATATTTATATGATGGAAAACAAATAATTAGAGCTGGTCTAGAAGATCATTTTTGTGCCAAAATAATGGGTTTACCAATGGGCTGTGACGTTTGCTATACCAATCATGCCGAAGCAGATCAAGATGATATGGACGTTTTATTGACGCTTTTAGGAACTGCAGGTTGTAATTTCATAATGGGAATTCCGGGATCAGATGATATTATGCTTAATTATCAAAGTACTTCCTTTCACGATGCCTTATATATTAGAAAATTGCTGGGTTTGAAACCCGCACCTGAATTTGAAGAATGGCTTATCAATATGGGAATTATGAATCACAAAAACGAACTCTTGCTTTCCCAAAATCAGAATAAATTATTAGAACTAATAAAACGGTAATACTATTTAAAAGTATGGAATTAGACAACTGGCATCAATTAAAAGAATTTACCAATGCAAGAATTGCACTTGGTAGAGCTGGAAATGCACTACCTACCAATGAAGTATTACAATTGCGGATGGCACATGCTCTTGCAAAAGATGCGATAAGTACCGAAATAGATGTTCTAAATATCAAGGAAGATGCAAAAAAAATTGGATTAAACATCGTTTTCACACAAAGTCAGATTACAAATACCAGTGAATATCTTCGAAATCCAAATAAAGGACGGGTACTCCATGATCAAAGCTGTACCCAACTAAAAGAATATCCCCAAAAAAAAGCAGATTTATGCATCATTATTGCTGATGGACTTTCGGCAGAAGCAGTGAATCTTCATGCAATGAAGCTAATCGAAGTGTTGCTTCCGAAACTAAAAATCAAAGATATCGGACCCATAATTGTTGTGAAATATGGAAGAGTAGCCATTTCGGATGAAATTGGAGAAATTTTAGATTCTAAAATTGCTTTGATATTAATTGGAGAAAGACCAGGTTTGAGTTCCCCTACAAGTATGGGAGCTTACATCACTTTAAATCCAAAAAAAGGAAACACAGATGAAAAAAGAAATTGTGTTTCTAACATTCAACGTGATGGATTACCCTATGAATTTGCGGCTCAAAAATTAACCTATTTGATACAACAAATGGTTAGCAGACAAATATCGGGTGTGGCTTTAAAAGATGATTTTACTGATTATTACGTATCTGAATAAATTTAAATTAATAAAAAAACTACAACTTTAGACGTTCTTTAAACATCAAAAATTGTAGGTTTTTAAATTATTAAATAGATTTAAGATTGCTACTAAATCTATTCCTCTTCTTTCTTAATCACTTTTCTAGCCACTTCGATTTTGAACTTTTTCCCTTTCATTTTTTCATCCTGGATGTTATGAAGCAAGTCTTTTACTTTATTAAATTTGACTGCCGCAAAAGAAATAAAATCTTTTACTTCAATTAATCCTAAATCGCCTTTTTCTAATTTTCCTTTTTGAGAAAAGAAACCTACAATATCGATTTTATTTAATTTATTCTTCTTTCCGCCACTTATGTAGATCGTTTGAAACTCTGGAGGTTTTGGCAATGAAACCGTATCTTCTACTTTAAAAACTTCCATTCCGTAATTAATATAGTCCACTTTTTTCTCACTTTCATGAGCAATCACATAGGCTGTTCCCGTAGCAAGCATACGCGCCGTTCTACCGTTTCTATGCGTGAACTCATCCTCTTTTGAAGGTAAGTGATAATGGATAACATGATTCATTTCAGGAATATCAAGACCACGAGCAGCTAAATCAGTAGTGATTAAGTAACTCACACTTCCATTTCTAAATTGGATTAAGGCCCGTTCTCTCTCGTCTTGATCCATTCCGCCGTGATAATAAGTAGAATAGATGCCCTTTTCGTTTAAAGTATCACTAATACGCTCTGCAGCATCTCTATGGTTACAAAAAACAATAGCCGATTGCGATTTCAACGAACAAATAAGATTAAACAAACTCCCTATCTTATCTCTTTCCTTAGAAACAACCAATTTTGTCGAAAGATTACTTTCTTGCTCGTTTTCTGGAATAAAGTCTAAAATCGTCGGATTTACAACTCTGGTATATTTTGGAATCTCAATATCTGAAGTAGCCGAAACTAAAACGCGTTTGTTCAGTTTCGTTAGTTTCCCAATTATAAATGACATTTGCTCATGGAAACCCAATTGCAGTGATTTGTCAAACTCATCTAAAATCAAGGTCTGAATTTTATCAGTTCTAAAAGTACCTCTGTCAATATGATCTGCAATACGCCCCGGAGTTCCTATTAAAACAGCTGGCGGATTACTTAAATTCTTTATTTCGGTCTCGATAGAGTGACCTCCGTAACATACATTTACTTTGTAATCTGTACCCATTTTTTTCCAAACTTGCTCAATTTGCAATCCTAATTCTCTTGAAGGAACCAGAATTAAACATTGAACCGAAAGGATTTCGGGTTGTAACATTTCTAATATAGGTAATAAAAAAGCTAGGGTTTTCCCTGAACCTGTAGGTGAAAGCAACAAAACATTGTTATCATTTAAGATCGTTTCTTGTGCTGCTTCCTGCATTTCATTTAGGTTTTCGATCCCTAAATTCAAAAGTATATTATTGGAATGGTGTCTCTTATTCATTTTGCAAAAGTAATTAAAAAAAGTGCTCAGTCCTCAGTTTTTAGTATTCAGACCTCTTTTTCATTTTTATGAAATCTATCTTTTAAATTAGCCTTAAAAAAATATTACATTTGGCTTACACCATAATAAAACTAGATATGAGATTCTTAACTGTTCTATTCCTACTATTTTCTCTGGCAAATTTTGCTCAAAACGATACTAAATACAGTACTTTTTTCGAAAAAGGAAATGGAAATCAATCGGCAACGTATCAGGAAACCATCGATTATTACACTCTATTGGCTAATGATTTTCCTTCCATAAAAATACTAAAAATGGGAGCAACAGATAGTGGAGAGCTCTTACATTTAGTGATTTTTAATTCTAAAAAGTCTTTTAATCTTCGTGAAATTCAAAAAAACAAGGCCATTTTATTGATAAATAATGGCATTCATGCAGGAGAACCCGATGGTATTGATGCTACGATGCAATTATTTCGAGATTTGGCTTTAGGAAAAATAAAAACTCCAAAAAACACAATTGTGTCCACTATCCCCGTTTATAATATCGGCGGAGCTTTGAATAGAAATTCGACTACAAGAGCAAATCAGGATGGGCCAGAAATCTATGGTTTTCGTGGTAATGGCCGAAATTATGATTTGAATCGGGATTTCATTAAATCGGATACGAGAAATACAAAAAGTTTTGCTGAACTCTTTCATAAACTAAACCCCGATGTTTTTATTGACAATCATGTAAGTAATGGTGCTGACTATCAATACAAACTAACCTATATCATGACACAGCAAAACCAGTTAGGAACCGTTTTAGGCCGCTATCTGGATACTGAAATGATGCCTTCGATTGTTCTTGATTTACAGAAAAAAAACGTGGCCACTACTCCTTATGTTAATGCATTCAGCGAAACACCAGACAATGGTTTTATGCAATTTTTTGATAGCCCTAGATATTCAACAGGTTACACATCATTATTTAATACCATAGGTTTTGTCGTAGAAACACACATGTTAAAAAAATATGCTGATCGCGTAAAAGCAACCTACGATTACATGCGCTCCACAATTGATTTTATGGATACCAATTACCAAAAAATTAAACAAATGCGCTTGAAAAACGAAGAACAATATGCGCCTAAAAATTCCTATACCATCAAATGGGAAATTGACACCACAAAAACCTCTAAATTTTCGTTTTTAGGTTTCGAAGCTGGACATAAAAAAAGTGAAGTGACTAATGGAAATCGGTTGTTCTACGATAGAACTAAACCATACAAAAAAGACATTCCTTATTTAAAAGAATACAAATCTGTAAACGAAATCATTATTCCTGAAGCGTATATCATTCCAAAAGCGTTTTGGAATGTGATTGACTTATTAAAAAGTAATAATATTGCGTTTTCGCAGTTAAAAAACGACACCCTGATTGAAGTGCAAAGTTATAAAATTGCCGATTATAAGACCTCGGCAGCTCCCTATGAAGGACACTATATTCATCGAGACACTAAAGTAATTACTAAAAACGAAACAGTGGCTTTCACCAAAGGAGATTATGTGGTCAACACCCAACAAAAAGGTGTAAAATATCTATTGGAAACCTTAGAGCCTCAAGGAATTGATTCTTTTTTCAATTGGAACTTTTTTGACACCATGTTACAACAAAAAGAGGGGTACTCTGATTATGTTTTTGAGGATACTGCAGCCCAAATATTAAAAGACAGCCCGCAACTAAAAGCGGAAATGGAACAGAAAAAAATCACCGATTCTATTTTCACAAAAAGTCCCCAGGCACAATTAGAGTGGGTTTACAAACACTCAGTCTATTATGAAAAAGCCCATTTACAGTACCCTATCTATCGTGTTTTATAAAAAAGCACTATTCAACATGAGCTTCTTCTTCAAACAATAATTTGATGTTTTCATACGAATTTTTTAAAGCCATTGGAACTTCCTCTGGCTTCAACCAAGCTACTTTCTCGATACCTTCTTCTAGCTGGCCTTGAGGCACACCTTCAAAATCAGATTGCATCTCAAACCAGTGGGTAATTTTAAGCTTGTATTTCCCGTTGCGTTTGAAAACATGATAGGTTTTTTGAAGTTTTTTTGTAACTCTTAATAGATTTACTCCAGTCTCTTCCTCCACTTCACGCATCGCGGTATTTTCAATTTCCTCTCCTTTCTCAATACCTCCCTTCGGTAAATCCCATTTTCCATTCCTGAAAATGAATAAAATCTCTCCCTTTTTATTATAGACAAAGCCTCCTCCTGCTTTGCAAACAGGAATTTTAGCTTTCAAAGTCTTCATAATTTCCTTTTCATCTGGATGATAGAGATAGGCTTTTTGAATTTTATTTTGAAATATTTTTACGATAAGTTGCTCAATGTCTATACTTTCCAGTAAGAACAATTGAAAATCTGTTTCTTTTGAAATTTTATTTGTCAAAAAAAGTGGTTTGTCGTTAACAAAAACTTTATACATTTGTATTATGATTTTTAATAAAGATACTGCCGAAAAAACAGCCGAATTGCTTTTACAAATAAATGCAATTAAATTGAATCCAGGAAATCCTTTTACATGGGCTTCTGGATGGAAATCACCTATTTATTGTGATAACCGCCTAATCCTCTCATTTCCAACGATAAGAAATTACGTCCGAGATGAATTTTCTAAAAATATTGAAAAACAATTTGGAAAACCAGATGTTATTGCCGGTGTTGCTACTGGAGCAATAGGAATTGGGATACTTGTTGCCGAGAGCATGGGACTTCCATTTGTATATGTACGCCCAGAAGCAAAGAAACACGGACGTCAAAATCAAGTAGAAGGTTTCTTACAAAAAGGACAAAATGTAGTCGTTGTTGAGGATTTAATCAGCACAGGAAACAGCAGCTTAAATGCCGTGGAAGCCTTGCGTGCAGCTGGCGCAAATATTAAAGGAATGGCAGCTATCTTTACCTATGGTTTTGATGTAGCTGAACAAAACTTTAAAGATGCAAAAATTGATTTATACACTTTGAGCAATTATCAAAACTTGTTGAATCTGGCTGTTGCCAAAAGTTATATCACAGAAAAAGAAGAAAAAACACTTAGAGAATGGAGTGTTTCTCCATCTACTTGGGGTGTTGAAAATAAATAAAACAACCACAATATGAACTTAGAAAGTCCAAAAGTTACTGTTCAAAAATCAGCCCAAGAATTATTCGATTTATTGATTGATGTAAAAAGCTTTGAAAAATTAATGCCGGATAACATCGCTAAATTTGAGGTAATCGGAGAAGATGCTTTTATTTTTGGATTAAAAGGGATGCCAGAGATCAAATTAAAAATGAAAGAAAAAGTAGCACCAAGCAAAGTGGTACTTGGAGCTGCAAGCGATAAACTACCTTTCACTTTAATAGCAAACATTGATGCTGTTTCAGATAGCTCAAGCGCCGTGAAACTTGATTTTGAAGGTGATTTCAACCCTATGATGGCGATGATGATAAAAGGACCTATTGGTAAATTTATCGAAGCATTAGCAAACAATATGTCAAAATTATAAATATTGACCCACATAATATTTAAAGCCTTTTAGCACAAACTAAAAGGCTTTTTTTTATCCCCATAGAAATCGACTGCCTGTAATTAGTAAAGTATTTGAATTTCTTTAATACCGTATTCACATATACTATCGTCCTCTAAAAGCACCTGCAGCTTTCCAATTGCAGATACACCCTGAATAATTCCCATGAACTTTTTATCATAATTATCTTTAAAAGGCATTGGAACACCTTTTTTAAAAAGTCTCTCAGTGTACTTTATCCATAAAGCCTCTGGTTGCTTCTGTACTAAAACAATATTTTGCTTCATCTTTTCTATAATATCAAAAAGCAGTTGTTCTTTATCAAACTGACTTTTACAAATAACAGCTAATGACGACGCTTTCGGTAAATTCTCGAAATTTGTTTGATTAATATTTAGCCCTAAACCCACAACAGAAGAAACAGCTCCGTCACTTTTGAGGCTGTTTTCTATCAAAATGCCACCAATTTTAAAATTATATGACATAATGTCGTTCGGCCATTTTATACTTAATTCAGGAATATTATAGCTTTCTAAAACGTTAACAACCGATACTGCTACAGCAATATTGAGATTGTAAATATGATTTACATTTAACAATGGATCCTTGATAAAAACACTCAATATTAGATTCTTACCCTCCTCAGAGTCCCATACAGACCCCATTTGCCCTTTTCCTTTGGTTTGTTTCTCGGCAATTACAACGGTGAAATTATCTAGCTCTTGCCTATTTGATAATCCTTTAAGAAACTCATTTGTTGAATCTATGGCACCGAGTTTGATTAGTTTCATTTTGTAGTTATTTATGGAACAGAATTTAATATTATGTTAAGAGCCAAAAATAATCACAAAAAATGGTAACTTTACAAACTTATATAAAAATAATTCATGGCAAAAAAGACTATAAATAATGATGACCTTCTGGCAAACATTATTAAGGGAATCGAAGAAGTAAAAGGAAATGACATAGATATTCTCGACTTAAGAGATATTGACACCGCAGTTTGCGACTATTTTGTTGTATGCAACGGAAACTCAAACACACAAGTTAACGCAATTGTTAACTCCATTCAAAAAACTGTTTCAAAAGAATTAAAAGATAAACCATGGCATGTTGAGGGATCTGACAATGCAGAATGGGTACTTATGGATTATGTTAATATAGTAGTTCATGTTTTCCAAAAACAAATACGCGAATATTACAATATTGAGAGTTTGTGGGGAGATGCAAAAATAACTACAATAGAAAACAAATACTAAAGAAAGAAAAACAGAAGAATGGCTAAAGATAACAATCCTACTCCTAACAAATTTAAAGTAAGCCCTTGGCTAGTTTATACAGCCATACTACTTATTTTCTTATTTATTAGTTTTGTAACTGGTAGCTCCAGTTTACAAGAACCAGCACATATAACATCATCAAAATTTAATGAGCTTTTAGATAAAGGCGAAATTGAAAAAGTAATTGTTTACAATAAAGCGGACGCTGAAGTTTTCCTTACAGCTAGTGCATTAAAATTAACTGAAAATAAAAAAGTTGCAAAAGATATATTTGACAGCCCTAACAAAGGACCGCACTACACTTTTGTAATTGGTAATGATGAAATATTACAAACCAAGTTAGAAGCAGCAGTTAGTGAAGGTAAATTGCAAGATTTCAATTTCTTGTCAAAAAGTAATTGGTCTGACATCTTCATCAGTTTACTGCCTATCATCATTATCATTGGTGTTTGGATTTTTATTATGAGAAAAATGTCAGGCGGCGGCGGCGGCGGCGGCGGACAAATTTTCAATATTGGAAAATCTAAAGCAAAACTTTTTGACGAAAAAACAGACGTAAAAACTACATTTAAAGATGTTGCAGGACTCGAGGGGGCAAAAGAAGAGATACAAGAAATTGTCGAATTCTTGAAAAACCCAGAGAAATACACTAATCTTGGTGGTAAAATACCAAAAGGAGCCTTACTTGTAGGGCCTCCTGGAACTGGAAAAACTTTATTAGCAAAAGCAGTCGCTGGAGAAGCACAAGTACCTTTCTTCTCTTTGTCAGGTTCTGATTTTGTTGAAATGTTTGTAGGTGTGGGTGCGTCACGTGTACGTGATTTATTCAAACAAGCAAAAGAAAAATCTCCTGCAATCATTTTCATTGATGAAATTGACGCAGTAGGTAGAGCAAGAGGAAAAAGCAATATGTCAGGCGGAAATGACGAAAGAGAAAACACGTTGAACCAATTACTTACTGAGATGGACGGTTTTGGTACCAATTCAAATGTAATTGTATTAGCGGCAACAAACAGAGCAGATGTTTTAGATAAAGCGTTGATGCGTGCTGGTCGTTTTGACAGACAAATCTTTGTAGATTTACCAGACATACGTGAGCGTGCTGAAATATTCAAAGTACACCTTGCACCATTGAAAAAAGTGGAGGGTCTTGATACTGAATTTTTGGCTAAACAAACACCAGGTTTCTCAGGAGCTGACATCGCTAATGTTTGTAATGAAGCAGCATTAATTGCTGCCAGATATAACAAAACTGCGGTTGACAAACAAGATTTCTTAGATGCTGTCGATAGAATAGTAGGTGGTTTAGAAAAGAAGAACAAAATTGTAACTCCTGGAGAAAAGAAAGCAATTGCTATCCATGAAGCGGGACACGCAACAATAAGTTGGATGTTAGAGCATGCAGCACCACTTATCAAAGTAACTATTGTTCCTAGAGGGCAAAGTCTTGGAGCGGCATGGTACTTGCCTGAAGAGCGTTTAATTGTTCGTGCTGACCAAATGTTAGACGAAATGTGCGCTACTATGGGAGGAAGAGCAGCTGAAAAAGTCACTTTTGGTAGAATTTCTACAGGTGCTTTAAGCGATTTAGAAAAAGTAACCAAACAAGCACGTGCTATGGTAACCATCTACGGATTGAACGATAAAATAGGAAATGTTACCTATTATGATTCAACGGGACAAGGGGAATATAATTTCTCTAAACCGTATTCTGAAGAAACTGCAAAAATTATTGATACTGAAATTTCGCTACTTATTGAAGGACAGTACCAAAGAGCTATTGAAATCTTAGAAGAGAATAAAGACAAGCTAAACCAACTAGCAGATATACTAATTGAAAAAGAAGTTATCTTTAAAGATGATTTAGAAGCTATTTTCGGAAAGAGGGCATTTGATAAAAACCTTGAAGAAACAGTATCTTAAATAAAACACTAATTTAATTATTTTTAAAATCTTAATTCAAAATCCGCTTTTGAATTAAGATTTTTTTATCTTTGAACGGTTTCAACTTAATATAAAAAGTACCTTAACATAATATGAGTCTTTTCAGAAAAATTTTTGGTTCTAGTATTTCATCTTCACATGAGGAAAAAGAGAAAGAGAATAGTACTTTCCTTCCAGACACGACAAGTATGTCTATCGATGAACAATTTATCTATAATTTCAAAAAAAACGGTGGTAAGTTTTTATACTGCGAAAATTTAGAAGAGGTTAAAGAACAATTCGAAAATATTCTTCAAGAAAATGACTGGTACGAAAGTAATGTACTGTGTCATGAACCCAAACTTTTCAATATACTGGATGAAAACAAACTCAGTCACGAAAAGAGACCCAACCCTAAGTTCCTTTTTTCAAATTGCGAAAATCTAATTGCAGAAGAAGGTTCTATCTTATTTTGTTCAAAACAGATCAAACAAGACAAACCCAATGAGTTGCCTATTAATATTGTTGTTTTAGCAACAACTTCCCAAATACTTGCTATAAAAAGCGATGGGCTTAGTGCTATAAAAAAGAAGTACGAAGGAGATATCCCAACGAATATTACTGCTATAAAATATTTTGAAAAAGCAAAAGAAGAAGACTTTACCCAATATGGTAGTTCTGCAAAAAATCTTTATTTGCTGCTTTTAGAAGATCTTTAAAATGAATGAAACCCTTAAGAGATCTATTTCCGGCGCTGTTTATGTTATTTTATTAATAACTTGCATCCTATTTTCAACAGAAAGTTTTTTCATTCTGTTTGGCGTATTTCTGCTTATCGCTACCGTAGAGTTTTGTAATTTAGTACAGATTCAAAAAATAATTCCTTTTATACTTGCTGCTGCAACTTATACTTTCTTTTATGAAATAACGATTGCCACAAGCGGCGTACTTTACCAGTTAAAGTTTAACAAAACATTCGACCTGGTTGTTCTTTGTTGTACACTGTTTGTTTTTATTAAATGCATTCATTTTCTTTTTGATAGTAAAACGGTTAAAATAGACTCCTTTTCAAAATACATTTACCTAATAGGTTATATTATACTTCCCTTTGTTATCATGACAAAAATTCCGTTTGGAATAAATGGTTACAACCCCAAAATTCTTATTAGTATCTTTATACTAATATGGACGAATGATAGCTTTGCTTATATCGTCGGAAAGTCAATTGGGAAAACAAAACTATTCGAACGTATATCCCCAAAAAAAACAATAGAAGGTTTTATCGGTGGAGTTGTCTTTTGTGTTATTGCCAGTTACTTAATTTCAAAATATTACATCCAAATCGCCGAAGGTAAAATCTACATTTGGATTATTATAGCCCTAATTGTTGGCATTTTTGGAACCATCGGTGATTTAATCGAATCTAAATTCAAACGTTTTGCGGGAGTAAAAGATAGCGGAAAAATAATGCCGGGCCATGGTGGCGTGCTAGATCGACTAGATAGTGTTATATTTGTAGCACCAATTGTATTTTTATTTTATCAAATTTTAAATTATGTTTCATAAAGAAGGAACCAAGACTATTGTACTAGGTATAATTTTTACAGCAACTGCCTTATTACTATCTGACTATTTTATTGACACTGTGTGGCTTAAAATGATACTTCAAATTGCTGCTTTTTTAATATTAGTAATCATCTTACAATTTTTTAGAAACCCTAAAAGATCTGTTATACGCAATGAAAACCAAATATTAGCTCCAGTTGACGGGAAAGTAGTTGTAATAGAAGAAGTTTACGAAGGTGAATATTACAAAGACAAGCGTTTGCAAGTCTCGATATTTATGTCACCTATCAATGTGCACGTAACGCGTTACCCAATAAGCGGAATTGTAAAATTCAGCAAATATCATCCTGGAAAATTTTTGGTTGCTTGGCATCCAAAAGCCAGTGAAGAAAACGAAAGAACAACTATCGTAGTTGAAAACAATACATTCGGAACTATTCTATATCGTCAAATTGCCGGTGCCTTAGCTCGAAGAATCGTGAATTATGCTGAAGTAGGTATGCAGGTTGTCCAAGGGAGTGATGCTGGTTTTATTAAATTTGGTTCAAGAGTCGATTTGTTTTTACCTATTGGAACTCCAATCAATGTTGTACTTAATCAAAAAGCAATTGGAGGGAAAACTATTATCGCAACAAAAGAATAATGAATGCAAAAGAATTAGATAATAGGTTCCTGGAAGCCGTTAACGTGGCTTCCAAAATGACCCAAGCATCTTTACCACAAGATGTACAACTGCGTCTCTATGCCAGCTACAAACAGGCTACCTTAGGCACTTTAGAACCTAGACAAACATCAACGTATCATTTAAGAGATGCTTTTAAAACTAATGCTTGGATACAAATCAGTCATTTATCCGCAGACGAAGCAAAAGAGCAGTATATTGAAATAATCAATTCGCTTTTGAAAATATAATACTATCAATGAAAAAAATACCTTTTTTACTATCTTGCTTTCTACTGCTTAACTTTTTAGTTTCTTGTAACAACAAAAAACTAACAGAAGTAGTGGAAGTTCCATTGCCAACTGCCCAAGAAAAAGTAACTATTGGGTTTCCTGACGATGTAAGAGCAAATAAAGGTTCGTTTCAATTAGAAAAACTGCCTTATGCTTATGATGCATTGGCACCTACAATATCACCTTTGACCTTAGAAATGCATTATTCAAAGCATTATCTAACGTACACTAATAATCTTAATAATGCGATTGCCGGGACTGAATATCAAAATCAGCCTATCGAAAATATATTAGCAAAGTTAGACTTGAACAACACTGATTTAAGAAACAATGCCGGAGGTTATTACAACCATACCTTATATTGGAAATCAATGGCTCCTAATAAAGGAGGCAAACCTAAAGACACGTTGGCAAGCATAATATCAAGAGATTTTGGTTCGTATGAAAATTTTGTAACTACTTTTAAAAGCGAAGCGACAAAACAATTTGGTTCTGCCTGGGTTTGGCTAGTTATTGATAAATCTGGAAAACTAAAAGTAACAAGTTCTCAAAATCAAGATAATCCTTTAATGAAAAACGCTCCAATTCCAGGAACTCCAATATTAGCATTGGATTTGTGGGAGCATGCCTACTACCTAGGATACCAATACAGAAGAAGAAACTATATTGATTCCTTTTTTAATGTAATTAATTGGGATAAAGTAGGAGAAAATTACGAGGCGGCCTTAAGGCGAAAATACTAAAAATCTATACTAAATAAAAAAATGCTGATGCAAACTACTTTGGTAGCGCATCAGCATTTTTTAGTTTAATCGCTTAATTTTGAAGAACTAATCAATTAAAAAAGGTCTTACAGTTGGTAAATAAAAGATTCTGAAGGTCCAATATTAACTCGTGCTTTTCCTTCCCCATTAACCACTTGCAACTGTATTGCACTTTTATTATAAAGTTGGTCTGTAATCGTGTACTCACCGTCTTTTAAATTCCATTTTGTTATAATATCTGCGGGGATTTTAAGTTCGAAGTTACTAGTAGTAAGCCAAGAAAAATTAGTAATTACAATTAGTTTTTGAGTATCTGACCAGCGTGTAAATGCATAAATACCTGGATCAAAACCCAAGGTTGATTCTCTATTCACGGTTTGAATTTCTTGAAATTCACCCATTAATGCAGAACTATTGGCAGCCAAATTAAGTAGTCTTTTATAAAAATCTCTGAGTGACTTTTCCTTATCTGTAAGCTGTCCTCCGTCAAATTTACCGTTATTCATCCATCGTTGATGACTTGGTACACCAACATAATCAAAAATTGAAGTTCTAGAATGTGTACCAAAACCACCATTTTCATTAGCGGCCTCGCCCACTTCCTGCCCAAAATAAATCATTGTAGGCGCTGAATTTATTGTTGTGGAAACTACCATCAAAGGTTTTCCTTTTTCTGGCGTACCTGCAAATTCTGGACTAGCCAAACGTTGTTCGTCATGGTTGTCTAAAAATTGCAGCATATGATGTTCAATATCTTTCATTCCGTTTTGAATGTCTGAAAGTCCATCAGGCAATGCCCTTCCCTGAATTACATCTTTTAATTTATCATAGGTTTCTACTTTATCATAGAGATAGTCCATTTTTCCTAAGCGAATATAATTGCGATACTCATTAGGATTGTATACTTCTGCCAATAAAAAAGCATCTGGATTCTGCATCTTAATTGCGGAGTTCATATAACTCCAAAACTCATAAGGAACCATTTCTGCCATATCATATCGAAATCCATCCACTCCTTTTGCTGTCCAAAACAAGGCAATATCCTTAAATTTTTTCCAAGAATTAGGGACCTCTTTACCTTTCCAAAATTCAAAATGCTCCACCACCGATTTTGTATCATATCCTGTAGGAAGTTCCGGGAAATCTTTGGAACCATCCGGACGAATGCCGTAATTCACTTTTACTGTTTCGTACCAGTCGTTCTTATCCGGTTTAGCTAACCTAGAACCATTACCAGTCCATTTAGCCGGAATTTCAGTAAATTTGCCATCGCTTAACGTATTTACTTCTCCATTTAAGGGTGGAGCTGTATCTGGTACTTCAAAATGAGAATTGGGAATATAATAAAAGTTATTGTCTTTTTTATATTCAACTGTTTTATCATCATCAGCACCAAAGTCTCTAACACCTTCAGGATTATTTTTTCCTTCATACTTTCGTGCAATATGATTGGGCACGATATCAATTATCAACTTCAGCCCCGCTTTGTGCGTTCTCGCAATTAATGCATCAAACTCTTCTAACCGTTGTGCTGGATTAACAGCTAAATCAGGATTTACATTGTAATAATCCTTTACTGCATAAGGTGAACCTGCTCTTCCTTTTACAACATCGGGGTCATCATTTGAAATACCAATTGCAGTATAATCTCTCACCAATGCGTGGTGTGGTACTCCAGTGTACCAAATATAACTCACACCTAAATCCTTGATTTCATCAAGTGCTTTATCTGTAAAATCATTAAACTTCCCTACTCCATTTTCTTCAATGGTTCCCCACGGTTTGTTATTTGTATTTTTATTTCCGAATAAACGGGTAAAAACCTGATAGACAACAATTTTATTCTCTGTTGTGGTATTTTCTTTTTCTGTATTCATTGGTAAAGCTGTAGTCTTACAAGCTGCAGTGACAAGAATTAAACTTATCCCTGTAATAAGAATCGTTTTTTTAATCATTTATAGTGGGTATTACTACCTATGCGTCTTCCTTTCCACAAAAGTAAAGACTTAGATAATTAGTTTTTAAATTTAATCTATTTTTTTTAAAATTCACCGTTGATTTTTATAAATCAGGTCGAATAAAGCATCAAAACAAGCACTATAACGAAAGAGTTCCTCTATTTGTTCATAACTTGACAAACGAAATAAAATGGCTTTTGTCACTAATGGCATTGAATCTATAAATAAATGCTAATATAGATTAGGATTGTTTCCTTTTTCTTAAATTTGAAAAAAAATAAATCCATTGAAGAAGTCCTTATTTTTCATCTGTTGTTGCTTGGCAATACTAAGTTCAAAATCCGTTTTGGCACAAGCACCAAAAAAAATTGTTGTTGAACATTCTGATTATTTTGATGTCAATCAAGCAGAAATTCCAGATGCTGCATTACTAACTGGAAATGTGAGAGTTAACCATGATGGCATTGTACTGACATGCAACAAGGCCTATTATTTTCAAAAAGAAAATTACATTAAAGCTTTTGGAAATGTGCAATTAGTACAAGGCGATACTTTATTCCTAAATAGTAAATATGCAGAATATAGTGGCAATGCAAAAAAAGCTTTTGCTACCGGCGATGCTTTCATGAGTTCTCCAGATGCTACATTAGCAACGGATACGATAAATTTTGACCGAAATTCTCAAGAAGTATATTACAACACAAAAGGAACGATTGTCAATAAAGACAATACATTAGTCAGTAAATCCGGGAAATACTATGTAAATCAAAAAAAATTCCAGTTCCTGACTGCCGTTACTATCACTAATCCTACCTATGTAATCAAATCCAATCATGTGGATTATTTTACCAATTCTGGTCACTCTTATCTTTTTGGCCCATCCACTATTACAAGCAAGAAAAATTATATTTATACCGAAAAAGGGTTTTATGACACCAAAAAAAACTTGGGCCATTTTCTTAGAAAATCCTATATAAAATATGAAGACCGACTCATTGAAGGAGATAGTTTGTATTATGATCGAAATAAAGAATTCGCTTCGGCAACTCGTAATGTAAAAATAACTGATTCTATTAATCGTGGAATTGTAAAGGGCCATTATGCCGAAATATATAAAAAACAGGATTCCTTGTTTGTCACTAAGAGAGCGGTGGCTGTGAATTTTGTCGAAAATGACTCCGTTTACATTCACGGTAAAAAATTGATGATTACCGGTAAAGAAGGAGACCGAATTATTCGTGCCTATACTAATGTTAGGTTTTTTAAAACAGACATGAGCGGAAAATGTGATTCGATACATTCGAGTTCAAAAACAGCTTTAACAAAACTTATAGGAAAGCCAGTATTGTGGAACGGAGACAACCAAATTACTGGAGATATAATGCATCTTATAGGAAACAATACCACTCAAGAACTCGACTCACTTAAAGTGATCAACAACACCTTTCTGGTTTCGAAAGATACACTGGGAACGGGCTACAATCAGGTAAAAGGACAAAATCTGTATGGAAAGTTCAAAGAAGGAAAACTATATGATGTCGATATTGTAAAAAATGCAGAGGTAATATACTATATGAGAAATGATGCCCAAGAACTGATTGGTATCAATAAAAATGTAAGCAGTAAAATCAATCTTATTTTAGAAGATAGTGCTGTGGAAACGATTACTTTTTTCAACCAAATTGACGGAAACATTTACCCTGAAGATGAGCTGCCGGAAAACGCAAGAAAACTTAAGGGCTTGGTATGGCGAGGTGATGAAAAGATAAAATCGAAGGAAGACATATTTACCGATGAGGATAACGAACTCAACGATAAAATGATAAAAGAAGGCGAAGCAGAAGATGCAAAAGAAAATGTCCCGATGAAAATCAGAAAGGAAACTTTGAACTACGATAAAAAGAAAAGCCCTCCACCTCCCAAAAATGGAAAGAAGGAAAATAAGTAGTTTTCAAAATAAGAAATATTAAATGCTACTCAAAGATAAATAGACTAGAATATGACTGATAAAATTATTTATTGGAATACTGACTCTACAATTATATGGTTAACGGATAGTTTTCCTTTAAAATATTATGGGTTACTTTTTGCCATTGGGATTTTACTGGGCTATAGTATCGTCAAGAGAATATTTATTAAAGAAAATGTTTCAGTAGAAATATTAGATAAACTTTTGATATATGTTATTGTAGGAACCATTCTAGGAGCGAGATTAGGACATTGTTTATTTTATGAACCCACTTATTTTTTTAAACATCCAATGGAGATACTTTTACCAATAAAAAAAATTGGAGGAGTCTATAAATTCATTGGTTTCCAAGGTTTAGCAAGCCACGGAGGGATAATTGGCGTCTTGATCGCTATTTTATTGTTTTATAGAAAAAATAAAATAAATCTATTATGGCTTTTAGACCGGGTTGCAATCGCAGCTCCAGTTACCGCTACTTTTATCAGATTAGGTAATTTTATGAATTCAGAAATTTATGGGAAACCGACCAATGGGAATTGGGGTGTTGTTTTTCAAAAAGACGACTTAATTCCAAGACACCCAACGCAATTGTATGAAGCTTTCTCTTATTTTTTAATTTTTATAATCTTACAATTTTTATATAAATCCAATCTTACAAAAAGAGGAGATGGTTTACTATTTGGAATTTTTCTAGTACTACTATTTTCAGCGCGATTAATTATTGAGTTTTTTAAAGAAAACCAAGAGGCTTTTGAAAATCAGATGCCTTTAAACATGGGACAACTATTAAGTATTCCATTTATCGTTTTCGGCTTTCTAATAATCCTATGGAAACTCAAAACTCAACAAGTAAGTCCAATAGTTTAAAAACTATTCTTTATCCTTTTTTAAAACTTTAAGCAAACAACGTGAATCAAGATTTCTTAAAATATCAGGCACAAACTTCTCCCTATCCACTGGGTATGGAAGTATCTTTTGCAAAAGGTTCTTATATCTACGACATCAATAATAAAAAATACCTTGATTTTGTGGCAGGGGTCTCGGCATGTACCTTAGGACACCAACCGGCGAGAGTAAACCAAGCCATTAAAGATCAATTAGACAAATATTCGCATGTAATGGTTTACGGCGAGTATTCTCAAAGTCCTGCAGTAGAATATTGCAAGCTTTTAGCTTCACTCCTACCCGCACCTTTAGACAAGACCTATCTTGTTAACTCAGGCACCGAAGCGATTGAAGGAGCTTTAAAGTTGGCAAGACGCGTTACAGGTCGCAGTCAGTTGATTTCTTGTCATAATGCCTATCATGGAAATACGATGGGATCGATGAGCATAATGGGTTTTGAAGAGCGCAAACAAATTTTTCGCCCTTTGATCCCTGATGTTGATTTTATTACTTTTAACAATGAAGCCGATTTAGCCAAAATAACCACAAAAACAGCAGGTATCGTTTTAGAAACAATTCAAGGTGGTGCAGGTTTTATTCAACCCCATAATGATTTTTTAAAAAAAGTACGCGCACGCTGTACCGAAGTTGGAGCTCTTATGATTCTGGACGAAATCCAACCCGGTTTTGGAAGAACTGGAAAACTATTTGGTTTCCAGAATTACGACGTTATTCCTGATGTTATTGTAATGGGAAAAGGAATGGGTGGCGGAATGCCTGTGGGGGCTTTTACCGCATCGACGGCAATGATGGATCTGTTGAGTGATAATCCAAAGCTGGGACACATCACCACTTTTGGAGGTCATCCTGTCATAGCGTCAGCCTGTTTGGCCACTTTGCAGGAAATTACTGAAACTGATCTGATGCCCAAAGCTTTAGAGAAAGAAAAATTATTTAAATCACTTTTGGTACACCCTTTGATACAGGAAGTGCGAGGAAAAGGGTTAATGCTGGCCGTCATGACAAATAGCGCAGCAATAACGAATGAAGTGATTTTAAAATGTCAAGACAAAGGACTTATTTTATTCTGGTTACTATTTGAAGGATGTGCGATAAGAATTACGCCGCCACTTACAATTTCAGACGATGAGATACGTGAAGGCTGCGCAATAATGCTAGAAGTAATGAATGAAATACTATTGTCGACTACAATTGATTAACATATAGCGATAGCTAAATAAATAAATTGTTTTCTTTTTGTTAATTAAATTGTTCACAACAATTCTAAATTTTCTTCCAATAACAACGAAGGATGCCTAATTTTAAATAGGCCAAATTCTAAAAATAAAAGTATGCAATTAAGCAACGAAGAAGAAGACTATAACTTATCCCTTAAAAAATTTGAGTCTATGTTGAAAACCAACAAAGTGCTCTTTTTTGATTCGGAAGAATTTGAAGAAATCATTCTTCATTATCTGGATATGGGTAAGGCCGCACTGGCAAAAAAAGCACTTAAACTTGCACTGGATCAACACCCTAAATCAACTGGTTTAAAACTAGTTCAAGTAGAAATGCTCGTATTTGACGACAAACTGGATATAGCTGAGAAACTACTCAATGAACTATATGCCATCGAGCCTACGAATGAAGAAATTTTTATTCAAAAAGCCAATATCTACTCGAAAAGAGACCAACATGAGAAGGCGGTTGAATTACTAAATACGGCTTTGGAATATACTGATGATTATGCTGATGTATATAATTTAATTGGGATGGAATATCTGTTTATGGATAATCTGGAAATGGCAAAACAAAGTTTTATTAAATGTCTCGAAGAAGACCTTGATGATCAATCTGCACTTTATAATGTGGTGTATTGTTTTGAATTTTTAGATCAAAATTTAGAAGCGATTGCCTATTTAAATAAATACATTGATAAAAACCCGTACAGCGAAATTGCCTGGCATCAAATGGGCCGTTTGTACTATGGAGTAAAAGATTACGAAAATGCCATTCGTGCTTTTGATTACGCTACCTTAATCGATGATGAATTCCTTGGCGCTTTTATGGAAAGAGCAAAAGCTTTTGAGCGATTAAACAAGTATGAAGAGGCGATTGAAAGCTACAGCCGTACCATCGAATTAGACGATGCCACTAGCTATGCTTTGCTTCGAATAGGGAAGTGTCATGAAAAGTTAGGCAACAAAGTTTTAGCACTTAAGTTTTATAATCAAACCGTGCATGAAGATCCGCTTCTAGATAAAGGATGGATTGCTATCACCGATTTTTATGTTCGTCAAAAAAACTATCAAAAAGCATTGTTTTATGTAAATAAAGCACTGGCGATTGACAATCAAAATCGGTTGTACTGGAAGCGTTATGCAACTATAAACAAACACATGAACTTTTTTGAAGAAGCTGAATTTGGCTTTAGAAAAGCAGTGGAATTTGGAGATCATGAATTAGACACTTGGTTATTTTGGGTTGACATACTTCAGTTCTTAGGTGAGTTTGAAAGTGCTATTCAAACCTTGTTACAAGCCTCTGAATATTACCCTGAAGAAAATGAAGTAGAATATCGTTTAGCCGGACTATACTTTATGATTCAAGACAACACGAAAGCAAAATTCCATTTGAGCAATGGATTACGTTTAAACTTTGACAACTATATTATTCTTGAAGATATGTTTCCAGTGGTGTGGACAAAAAAAATGGTTCAGAATTACATTGCAAAACATAAAAAATAAAAATGCAGGATATTATCAAAAAACGCTTTGGCTTATTAGGTCGAAATATTAGCTATTCTTTTTCGAAAGGCTATTTTACTGATAAATTTAAGGAAGACAATTATAAAGAATACACTTATGAAAATTTTGACATTCAGAATATTGCTGAATTTGAAGACATCATAAGAAACAACCATCAGGAATTAGAAGGAATGAATGTTACCATTCCCTATAAGGAAGCTGTAATGCCTTTTTTAGATAAATTATCTAAAAAAGCAGCGTTAATTGGCGCTGTAAATACTATTAAATTTACAAAAAAAGGAAAGCTAAAGGGATACAACACCGATTACTATGGCTTCAAGAAAGCACTAAAGCCATTGTTGCAAAAGCATCATAAAAAAGCACTAATCCTGGGAACAGGCGGCGCCTCAAAGGGTATCGCTTTTGCTTTAGATGAATTGCAAATTAAATATACTTTTGTATCGAGAAACGGAAAAGAAAATACGATTTCTTATGAAGCAATTAATGCCGCTACATTTGAAGAAAATCAAATCGTCATTAACTCAACGCCCGTGGGAACAAGCCCTGATATCGAAGCATACCCATTAATTCCCTACGAATACTTTACAGAGAAGCATATTGCTTTTGATTTGATTTATAACCCTGCAGAAACGCAATTTCTAAGAAAAGCAAAAGAGAAAGGCGCACAAATTAAAAACGGCTATGAAATGCTTGTTTTCCAAGCTGATAAAGCGTGGAAAATTTGGAATAAATAAAGAATCACACTTCTAAATATAATCCTGTATTAAATGACTTTACCTGAGTATCGCTATTTGACACAGGATTTTTTATGTCCGAAAATGTAATCTACTCTTCATTAAACAACGACGTCAAAGATATGAGCCCTGATAGTAGCGGCATCCTTTTTATCCTGCAATTAGTCCCCGATTATGAACTAATTGCAGGATAAAAAGATATAGCGAATAGCAGGAAATTGCTACAAAAAAGCCAAATAAACAACCTAAAACCACTATAAATAAGGTAATTATTTTGTATTTCAATATTCCTTTACTATCTTTCGTTCTCGATAAAATAGGAACCTTAAACATTGAAAAAATGTTAGAAGAAAAGAATGACAACCTGCAAGACGCAGATGGAAATGTAGCTAATGATTCAAATGAATCTGTTCAAGTAGAGACCAAAATCACAGAAACCGAAACGACTACCGAGCATACCGCTCCTGAAACAATAGAGGCTTCAGAAGAGAATACTGTCGCGGCTACTGAAAAAGAAATGATTAACACGGAGGCTGTAACTGAACATGTAAATCAAAAAGCTTTAAACTCAATAGATGATTCTAATGCCGAGGAAAGTGAGGACGAAACTTTAAAAGACCGTCACCAAATCCCAATGCAAGATTATGATACATTGTCAATGGAGCAACTTGTAGATGAACTGCAAATCCTAGTTGCAAACGACAAGGTAATGTCAGTTAAGGATCATGTTGAAGAAATTAAAAAGGCATTTCTAGCGAAATACAACCATTTTATCGAAGAGAAAAAAGAGGAATACCATAATGAAAACCCTGATACAACAGAAGATTTTCAATACCATTTCCCTCTAAAAACAAAGTTTGATCAATCTTACTCTACTTATAGAGACAATAAAAACACCCATTTCAAGAGTTTACAAACGAACTTGAAAACGAATTTAGAAAATAGATTAGCTATTGTTGAAGAACTAAAAGAGCTAATCAACCCACAAGAAAACATCAAAGACACCTTAAAGCATTTTAATGAATTAAGAGACCGATGGAAAAATGCGGGTTCGATTCCAAAAGACAAATACAATCACGTATGGAATAACTACCATTTTCATGTAGAGAATTTCTATGACTACTTGCATCTTGATCGTGAGGCCAGAGACCTTGACTTTAAACACAATTTAGAGCAGAAGCAAAAGATTGTGGCGCGTGTTGAGGAACTAGTGAAAGAAGCGGATGTAAACAAAGCCTTTAGAGAATTACAAGACTTACATAGAATTTGGAAAGAGGATATAGGTCCTATTTCTAAAGAATATCGTGATGTAATCTGGAACCAATTTAGTGATCTAACAAAACAAATGCACGATAAACGTGAGGTTTTATTTGAAAAACAAAGAGGCACAGAACAAGAAAATCTAGAAAAGAAAAAAGAAATTATTGCTGCCATTGAAGTTTTGGCAACGGTGAAAGTAAATGCTCATTCGCAATGGCTTGGTCAAATTGAAAAAGTAGAAGCGTTGAGAACTGCTTTTTTCTCTGCTGGAAAAGTACCTTCGGATGTTAATGAAGAAACTTGGGGCGCATTTAAACTAGCTGTTAGGAATTTTAATTCTTTTAAAAATTCGTTTTATAAAGAAATTAAAAGAGAGCAAAACGAGAATCTAGCCAAGAAAAATGCACTAGTAGCAAAAGCACAGGAATTACAGGAAAGCACTGACTTCGCTGCTACCACCCCGGTCATGAAGAAAATTCAGGACGAGTGGAAACAAATAGGTCATGTTCCAAGAAAATATTCAGATAAAATCTGGAAAGAGTTCAAAGATGCTTGTAATCATTATTTCAACAAGTTAAAAGAGCAAAAAGACGAACATAGCGTTGAAGAAATAGAAGCTTTTGACAAGAAGAAAGCCTATCTAGAAACTTTGCGTGAGTACCAGTTGACAGGAGACCACAAAACTGATTTAGACGCTATAAAATTGCATATCGAAACTTGGAAAAATTTTGGAAAAGTGCCTTTCCCAAGAAGACATATTGAAGGGAAATTTAATAAAATCCTGGATGCTCTTTTTGATAAATTGAGTTTGAGCAAGAAAGATACAGATATGTTGCGTTTTGCTAATCGAATGGATCATTTATCAGAGAATAATGATACTCGAAAAATAGAAAATGAAAAGATTTTCTTGATGCGTAAAATTGATGAAGTTCAAAATGAAATTTTCCAATTAGAAAACAACATTCAGTTTTTTACAAACACAAGAAATGCAAAAAAAGAAAATTCAATTGTTTTAGAAGTTAGAAAAAACATCGCTATCCATAAAGAAAGCTTAGGCGTTTGGAAAGAAAAACTAAAACAACTAAGAAACATAAAGCAAGAATAAAACAATAAAGTATTGTTCACATAAGCCCCATTCTATTTCTAGAATGGGGCTTTTTTTTTAGTACTATGCGTACGAGTATGATAATTATCATTTTAATTTTTCATTAATCAAATTACTTTTGATTAATGAAAATTGATATCTCATGAAAAATTCCTTGATTCAAAAATACAATGTTCCCGGTCCACGATATACCAGCTACCCTACAGTTCCATATTGGAATGAAGCGGACTTCACTTATCAAAATTGGGTCGATACCTTACAAAAATCATTTACGGAAAGTAATACCGAAGAAGGAATAAGCTTATACATACACCTACCCTTTTGCGAGAGTTTATGTACCTTTTGTGGTTGCAACAAACGCATTACCAAAAATCATAGCTTAGAACACCCCTATATCACAGCCCTTTTAAAAGAATGGTCTTTATATTGTAAAATTCTAGGCGAAAAACCTTCAATCAAAGAAATCCATTTAGGTGGAGGAACACCTACCTTTTTCTCTCCTAAAAATTTAGAAGACTTAATTAATGGTATTTTTTGCTATGCTACAAAAACAAAAGACTATGAATTTAGTTTTGAAGGACACCCTAACAATACTACACACGAACACTTACAAAAGTTATACGATTTAGGATTTAGAAGAGTCAGTTTTGGAGTTCAGGATTATTCTGAAAAAGTTCAAAAGGCGATTCACCGCGAGCAGCCCTTCCATAATGTAGCTAAAGTAACTTTTTGGGCAAGGGAGATTGGTTACACTTCGGTAGGACACGATATTATCTTTGGTTTACCATTTCAACAAATTGAAGATGTAATTGATACCGTTGAAAAAACAAAATCATTACAGCCGGATCGATTGGCTTTTTATAGTTATGCTCATGTGCCGTGGATTAAAGGTAACGGTCAACGTGGTTTTAAAGATGAGGACTTACCAAAAGATAGTGAAAAGAGAAAGCTGTATCAAATAGGAAAAGAATTACTGCAAGAGAATGGATATCATGAAATAGGAATGGATCATTTTGCCTTAAAAACAGATAGTTTGTATGAAGCATACAAACACGGTAAACTGCACCGTAATTTCATGGGCTACAGTTCCTCAAAAACGCAATTAATGATTGGTTTAGGCGTTTCCTCAATAAGTGACAGCTGGTATAGCTTTGCACAAAACGAGAAAAAGCTAGAAGACTACTACCAAATCTTAGAATGGGATAAATTACCAGTTTTCAGAGGACATTTATTGACAGACGAAGACCTCATCATAAGAAAACACATCTTAAATCTAATGTGTGAATTTGCAACATCTTGGACAGATGAATCCACTTACTTCAAAGAAATACCCGAAGTTCTTATTCAACTGAAAGAAATGGAAAAAGACGGACTGCTGGAGATAACTAAAAACAGCCTACAAGTCACAGAAAGCGGCAAGCCTTACATTCGTAACATATGCATGGCGTTTGACCTGCATTTAAAACGAAAAGCCCCAGACACTCAACTATTCTCTATGACGATTTAAAAATAGTCAATAAAAGTTTAAACAAAATAATATGTAATAACCATTTAAGGCTATAAATTGCGACAACAGCACTTATAGCCGTAAATGGTTTTCTTTTTCTTAGACAGAGAATTTAAGGATTCTTCCTTTAGCAACATAGAATACAGTTCGCCTTTAATGAATAATTACTTCTCTGTTATTTCATCTGCTTGTTGATTAGTGAGCGCCTAACATCGTATTAAGACGATGAACTAGATATACTACTTCAATTTATCCATCAAATATTTCTTTTTAAAATGATTGTCATCTGTTTTTAATTGATGAATTCTATAATGGAAATTTGGGAATTCGATTTAATATATCGTGTCTTTCCATATTATAAATTCTAAATCATTAAAAATGGTATTAATGACATTGTGGATTTTCTTGCACAAAAAGACTCATATTTGAAGGAGAAACATAAGGTATTCCTAAACCAAGGCCTCTTAATATAAACAGTACCCCAATAAGTACCGCTACATAAGGAATCACTTTTTGGATTTTGTTTCGAATAGGAATAGTCAAATATGAATTGATGTAGATCACGCTGCTCATTATGGGCACAGTTCCCAATCCGAATAATACCATGTATAACACTCCAAAACCGGCATTTTGCATCGCTATTGCGCCAAACAAGGCTACATAGACCATACCACAGGGTAAAAATCCATTTAATAAGCCTATAGTGAATAATGACTTATAGCTTTTATTCCTAAACTGACTTCCTAATGTAGATTTAATTTTAGAAATCAAAACGAAAACAGGTTTTGAAAAGTTGTATTTTGCGAATGTCTTTTCCGGAATCAAAATTACAGCAATCATCGCAACACCAATGAATATTGATAAATTCTGCTGGATTCCTGCCATAAAAAAACCTTTACCAACCAACCCAAAAACAAGTCCAATGGTACCGTAAGCCGTTAACCTGCCTACGTGGTAGGTTAAAATTTGCGTGCCTTTTTTGGTAGGATTATTTCTGTCGACTGGCAACATCATAGCGATGGGACCACACATACCTATACAATGAAAACTACTGATAAGACCGAAAAAAAATGCTGTATATAACATTTGACTCGAATGTTTGAATGTTGATTGTCACTAGTAATGATGCTCAACCTTTATGACTAATTAATGTAAATTGCTTCCTTAGACAAATATTCTTTGCCTTCATATTGCCATTCCATATTAATGTCCCATTGACCGCCTACCAATTTTGATTTAGGTATGAGCAAAGTTGGATTAGACGGTGAAATTGGAATTTCAAAATCTAATTTTTTGTTAGACGGTCTATAAAGGGACACTTTTCCTTTAATCTTACTTGGAATATAAACTGCTGGAAAAACAACAGTTACTCCGGCTTCTGTTTTTGTAAAAATAGGTTTTTCAGTTAAATCGTGTGCATTTTGAATCCTCTCCATTTCTTGCTCAAAAACAGCATCGTGCTTATAATATTCCTCTACAACAAGTTCGTTATCATATTTAGAGTTAGTCTGTACTTTAATGACAAAATACAATATAAAGCTCATAAACAATGCAATTGCAATAACGATTCCTGTTCCCCAATTGATTTTCATAATCCTATTTTTTTAGAAGTTTTTAAACTTCATTTAACATTTCATCAATCAAAACTTCGTGGACTTAAAAAACTAGTGATACTCGTTTCTATTTTTTTATTTCCTTCGTAAACTTCAATCTTAAGTTTCGTTTTTTCACTCTCTAACAAATATTGATTTATTTCTACAAATAAAGTTCCGCTATTCATTCCCTGTTTAGGTACTGTAAGCGTTTGACTACCCACAACTTTTAATGTCCCTTTTATGCCAACTAATTTAAAGTGAATGTCCTTAAAATTATTATTTGTTTTATTAATAATTTTATAGGTAAAAACATTACTGATATTATCTCCTTTGTGTTGATAAAGCTGCCCTGGCAATCGTAAAATAGTAGCTTCAACATCCGTACGCAAAAACAATAGTCCGATCAGGATTCCAACTAATATTGCTAAAATCGCAGTATATCCTTTCATTCTAGCTGTGAACTTGAACGGTGCTTTTTTCTCTATCTCGTCTTCAGATGCATATCGAATCAATCCTTTAGGCAAGCCTACACTTTCCATTATCACATCACATTCATCAATACAAGCCGTACAGTTAACACATTCTAGTTGCGTTCCGTTTCGAATATCAATTCCCGTAGGACATACATTCACACACTGCTTGCAATCGATACAATCCCCTTTTCCCGTAGCTTCTCTATCTTCCTGTTTGTTGAATTTTGCTCGGCCTACTTCTTTTTCACCACGTAAAAAATCATAAGCAACATTAATGGACTTATTGTCTAAAAGAACTCCCTGTAATCTACCATAAGGACAAGCGATAATACAAACCTGCTCTCTAAACCAAGCAAAAATGAAATAGAAAACTCCTGTAAAAATAGACAATGCAATTAACGTACTCACATGACTAGCTGGTCCTTCCTCGATCATCCTGAACAATTCATCGCTACTGATAAGGTAGGCCAGGAAAACATTAGCAATACCAAAAGATATTAATAAAAAAATAGTCCATTTAATCGCTTTCTTTCTAATCTTTTCGGCATTCCATTCCTGCTTTGACAACCTAATTTGAGCTCCTCTGTCACCTTCGATCCAATACTCAATTCTTCTAAAAACCATTTCTAAGAATATGGTTTGAGGACAAATCCATCCACAAAAAATACGCCCAAAAATGACCGTAAACAAGATAACAAATACCACTCCCACTATCATAAACAGCACGAAAATATAAAAATCTTGTGGCCAGAATGGAAATCCAAAAATATTAAATCGGCGTTCCAATATATTAAACATCATGAACTGATTGCCATTCACCTTTATAAAAGGATTTGCAATCAGGATAATCAATAAAAAATAACTAACCCACTTTCTATATTCATAAAATTTACCCGAAGGTTTTTTAGGGAATATGAATTTTCTATTTCCTTCATCATCGATGGTACCAATGGTATCTCTAAAAGCTTCATCTGGTAACTTTGACATCTGTTTTTTTTATTACTATTTTTATTCAGTTACCGCGGCACTTACTGCAGGAACGCTATCATCAACCCAAACCTCACCTTCCGGTGCTTTTGGATCTTTTGGATTGCTGCCTTTCAAAGACAATATATAACTTGCCACTTTCTGCATTTCTTTTGGTTTCAGCGTTCCTTTCCAAGAGATCATTCCTTTTCCATCGCGACCTCCATTAACTAAAGTATGGAATACATTTTTAATTCCGCCACCTAAAATCCATTTGTCATCTGTCAAGTTTGGACCAATTTGTCCTCCCGCATCAGCTCTATGACAAGCGGCACAGTTAGTAGTGAAAATTACTTTCCCTTCTGCCAAATCAGCAGGTTCAATTAGTAAAACAACGGTTTTCTCATCCATTAAATCTGGAGCCGTTTTCATATATTCAGCCACATCAATTTTGGCTTGAGCCAATTCTTTTTTCAGTTCCATTTCTTGGTTGTCACCACCCATAATTTCGAAACGAACTAAATAAACTACGGCAAAAACAATACAACCATAGAACAAATACACCCACCATGGCGGTAAATTATTGTCTAGTTCCTTGATCCCATCGTAATCATGATCTAACAATAAATTCTCCTCGTTTTCTATTGGTTCTGCCTTTGTAAGCAGTTTCATCATTCTTTTATACCACTCTCTATCTCGCATATCTGTAGCAGCTACTTCAACCTTTCTTGCTTTTTCTTCATCGCTAAGCAATTGATAAGTGATATTTTCAACGGCGCTAATGGTAATTTCTATAGCTATTAAAAGAAATAGAAATACGAATAAAAATACCGAAACCATAGGATATTTTATAAATGCTGCGCGATCACCTGAGTCTATAAAGTATTCCATTGCACCAACAATGATGAAGAAAATTACCGGTACTCTGACATATGCTGGAATTAATTTTTTCATTTTAATTATTTTAAAATTATACTATTAATTATCGTTCAATGGCATTTGACTCAGTTCGTCAATCTTTTCCTTTTTATAGGAAAAAACCCAAAACCCAAGTCCCACAAAAAAGGAGAAGAAAATTAATAGTGACAGTATTGGATATATCTCGACTCCCGAAATAGTCTCCATGTTGTGTTTAATTTGTTCAAACATGACTTTTAGTTTTTAGTATTATCTTTTACTTTAATATCAGTTCCTAGTCTTTGTATGTATGCTATTAAAGCTACGATTTCTCTTTCATTCATAGGAACGAATGTTTCTCCTCTAGCTTCTGCTTTTTTCTTACTTTCATTATAACTTTTCACAAAGTCAGGATCGCCCTTCAAGTTCTCTTCAATTTTCAAGGCTTGCGTTCTTAAAGTCTTAAGTCCGTTTGCAACTTCTGCATCAGAATAAGGAACCCCTAATGTAACCATAGCTTCCATTTTTCTTTGCGTCAAAGAGATATCCATCGGTTTATTATCAAATAACCATTTGTACCCAGGCATAATTGAACCAGCGGAGATACTTTGTGGACTCCAGAAGTGATTAAAATGCCAGCTGTCATTGTATTTACCACCTTCTCTTAATAAATCTGGACCTGTACGTTTTGAACCCCAAAGGAATGGGTGATCGTAAACAAATTCACCTGCTTTAGACTGTGGTCCATAACGTTCTACTTCACTACGGAAAGGTCGAACAGATTGTGAGTGACAACCCACACATCCTTCACGAATGTATAAATCACGTCCTTCTAATTCTAATGGTGTATATGGTTTTACACTAGCAATAGTTGGAATATTAGATTTGATCATAATTGTTGGTACGATTTGAATAACACCACCAATTAATATAGCAATTGTTGCTAAAATGGTTAACTGAATAGGTTTTCTTTCTAACCATGGGTGAAATTTTTCTCCTTTAACTCTTCCTTTACTTATTCTTACTAAAGCTGGAGCTTCTGCTAATTCATCTTCAATACTAGAACCAAATCTTATGGTTTGAACAATATTATATACTAATACTAACATTCCAATTAGATATAGAGAACCACCAATAGCTCTCATCCAGTACATTGGCATAATTTGCGTAACAGTCTCAAGGAAATTACCGTATGTTAAAGTTCCATCTGGATTAAATTGTTTCCACATAGAAGCTTGTAAAAATCCCGCTACATACATTGGAAGACAATATAATATAATACCCAAAGTTCCAATCCAAAAATGGAAATTAGCTAGTTTAATAGAAAATAATTTACTTTTAGTCATTCTTGGTATTAACCAATAAATCATACCGAAAGTCATAAACCCGTTCCAAGCTAAAGTACCTACGTGAACGTGTGCAATAATCCAATCTGTATAATGCGCAATTGCATTTACATTTTTAAGAGACAACATTGGCCCTTCAAAAGTCGCCATTCCATAACCTGTAATTGCTACAACAAAGAATTTCAAAACAGGATCAACACGTACTTTATCCCAAGCACCTCTTAAGGTTAGCAAACCATTAATCATCCCACCCCAAGAAGGAGCCAATAACATGATTGAGAATACTACTCCTAAATTTTGTGCCCAGTTAGGCAAAGCAGAATATAATAAATGATGCGGACCAGCCCAGATATAAATAAAAATCAATGACCAAAAGTGAACAATAGATAATCTATAAGAATACACAGGACGATTAGCCGCCTTTGGAACATAATAATACATCAACCCTAAGAAAGGAGTTGTCAAGAAAAACGCTACCGCATTATGTCCGTACCACCATTGTACCAAAGCATCTTGAACTCCTGCATACACAGAATAACTCTTCCAAGCAGAAACAGGTAATTCTAAATTATTAAAAATATGTAAAACAGCAATTGTAACAAAAGTGGCCAAATAAAACCATATCGCAACATATAAATGGCGCTCTCTTCTTTTTATCATGGTTCCAATCATATTGATCCCCATAACCACCCAAATTATGGTTATAGCAATATCGATAGGCCATTCTAATTCAGCATACTCTTTTGAAGAACTATACCCTAGAGGCAACGTAATTGCTGCGGCTACTATAATTAACTGCCAACCCCAAAAATGAAGATTACTTAAAAAATCACTATACATCCTTGCCTTTAGCAATCGTTGCAATGAATAATACATTCCCGCAAAAAAAGCATTACCTACAAAGGCAAAAATAACTGCATTCGTATGTAAAGGCCTAAGCCTTCCGTAACTTAACCACGCAATTCCGTCTGTTAGGTTAGGAAAAAGATAAAAGAACGCTACTAATAGCCCTACTGACATTCCCACTACACCAAAAATGATGGTAGCGTAAATGAATTTCTTTACAATTTTGTTATCGTAATAAAATTGTTGCATTTCCATAATTAATTTTGTTTTTCTTCTGTTATTTGTTTTGGTTTTGGATTCTCAACTTTGAGCTCATCGTCAAAAAGCATTCTGACTGATGGTGTATAATCATCATCATATTGACCTGTCTTTACTGCTCGTATAAAAGCAATAAAAAAGCCAATAGCTATTATTATACTGATGGAAATTAATAAATAAATGACACTCATACCTAAAATTTGTGTTTACAAAGGTAATATTCACCTTTTTTATAAAGTATGACAATTATCATACTTCCTTACTATTTGTTAATATTTATCTAAAATTATCTTAATTTTTTAGCGTAAAAATTACTCATTATCGTTACAAAACTGACAATCGTTATGGTACTCAGCGGCATAATTATAGCCGCTACTAACGGTTGCAAATGCCCTGTAATAGCAAATGACAACCCTATTATATTATACAGTAAAGACATACCAAAACTCATTCTAATTGTTGTCATCGCCTTTTTAGATAACTTTAAAAAGTAATGTAATTTTTGGAATTCGTTTGCTTCCAAAATCCCATCACAAGCTGGCGAGAAAACATTAACATTTTCTGAAATAGAAATCCCTACATTACTTTGCGCCAATGCACCAGCATCATTCAAACCATCTCCCACCATCATCACGTTTCTACCCTCTTCTTGTAATCTCTTGATAAACTCCAGTTTTTGCTCTGGTTTCTGATCAAAAATCAGTTCAGTCCCTGCAGGCAAAAGCGTTTCCAGAGAAGATTTCTCTCCCTCGTTATCTCCAGACAAAACTTTGATTTGATAATTCTCTTTTAAACTTTTAAACAGATTCTCTAAACCTGCTCTGTATTGATTATTAAAAACATATTTTCCGCAATAATTACCATTAAGAGTGATGTGAACTGCAGTTTGCAGCACAGTACTATCGTCTGCACTTCCTGCAAATACTGCTGATCCGATTACTACCTCCATTCCCTGAATCGTAGCCCGAATCCCTTTACCAGTTATTTCCTCAAAATCAGTAATAACTACATTTTTCATATCCGGAAGAAAATCGTACAGCATTCTGCTTAACGGATGATTAGAAGCGCGAAGTACTGTTTTAATCTTAACTAGATCCTCGCTGGATAATACCTTCCCTTCATAAGAAATTTGTGCTTTTTTATTAGTGGTTATGGTTCCCGTTTTATCAAAAACAATAGTATCGACTTTGGCTAATTGTTCAATAACCAGCGCATTTTTAAGGTAAAACTTCTGTTTCCCTAAAATTCGCAATACATTCCCCATTGTAAATGGAGCGGTCAATGCCAGAGCGCAAGGACAGGCTACAATCAAGATTGCCGTAAAAACATTAAAAGCAGTATTTGTATCAATAAAAATCCAATACCCAAATGACGCAAAGGCAATCAAAAGTAAGACAGGAGTAAAATACCTGCTTATTGTATCAGTTATACTTTTATGTCTTTGGGCCACAGTTTTCTGGAAAACATCATTACTCCATAATTGGGTGAGGTAACTTTGAGAAACAGAAAACAACACTTCCATTTCAACAACTTTCCCAATCTGTTTTCCTCCAGCAAATACTTTATCACCAGAATTCTTTGTGATAGGAACTGCTTCACCAGTAACAAAACTATAATCGATGGCGGCTTTTTCGCTAATTAATATCCCATCAACAGGAATTAATTCCTGATTTCTAATGAGTAGTCGATCTCCTTTTTGAATATCATAAACAGGTACACTCTCTTCAGAAGAATCGCTATTAATTCGAGTAATTGCAATTGGAAAATAAGATTTAAAATCTCTTTCAAAACTTAAGAAACTATAGGTTTTAATTTGGAACATCTTCCCTAAAAGCATAAAGAAAATCAAGCCAGTCAGACTATCAAAAAAGCCCGATCCATAATCAAAAATAATATCAGTAGTGCTTCGTACAAACATGACAATAATTCCTAATGCAATAGGAATGTCAATATTTAGCATTTTTGATCTAATACTTTTATAGGCCGAAACATAATAATCAGAGGCTGAATACAAAAATGCAGGTAAGGATAAGATAAAAATTAACCAACGAAAGAATGGTTTATACGTATCCAACCAATATTCTTGCACCTCAAAATATTCTGGAAAGGAAAGCAACATAATATTACCGAAGCAAAAAAAAGCAACTCCTAACTTATAGGTCAGACTTCTATCTACATTCTTTTTCCCAGTTTCATAATTCTCCAGACTAATGTAAGGCTCGTAGCCAATAGAACTCAGTAAATAAACAATTGTACTAAGCGAAACAGCTTGCGGATTATACGTTATTCGTACCTTTTTTTCAGGGAAATTAACCTGTGAAGTACTTATTCCTTTTTGAAGTCGTTGTAAATTTTCTAAAATCCAAATACAAGAACTACAATGGATATGAGGTATGCTAAGTGAAACAATAGCTGTACCCTCTTCTTCAAACTCTAATAATTTTGAAACGATACTTTCGTTTTCTAAGAAATCATATTTACCTTTAATATCAAGGGGGGTTGCTCCAGGGGATTTTTCAAAATCATAATAGCATGTCAAATCATTGACACTGAAAATTTCGTACACCGTTTTACAACCGTTGCAACAAAAACTTTTATTATCAAAAATAATTTCTTCTGCTTTAATAATATCTAAACCACAATGGAAACAGTTTTGTGTATCCATAATTTTGCTCATTTTACCTGCCGCAAGGTCATAAACAAATGTTAATAAAAATATGATATATGTCATATTAATGCGTAAATTTACCAAACTAACACTCCTCACAATGTCAAAATGCGAACAATGTATTGTTAGAGAATTCAGCTCGCTGAAGGCTCTTAATAAAGATGAACTGGTAAAACTTGCCGGTTGTAAAACATCGCGCATTATCCGAAAAGGAGAAGTGATTTTTGAGGAAGGAGAAAATGTAAATGGAATATTCTGCATTAAGGACGGTGTTTGTAAACTTACTAAACTAAGTCCTAACGGAAAAGATCATATTGTCAAACTAGTTACAAAAGGAGAATTATTAGGGCAACGTTCTATGATTAGTGACGAGCCCGTTCACTTAAGTGCTGTTGCGCTTGAAGATATGGAAGTGTGTTTTATTCCAAAAACCGAAGTTATGGGGTTCTTTGATAAAAACAATCAGTTTTCGATGAATGTGATGAAAACGATATGTGGCGACCTAAAAGAAGCAGATAGCCACACGGTTAATATGGCTCAAAAAACCGTCAAGGAAAGATTAGCACAAACGTTACTGTACCTAAACGATACCTTTGGAAAAAATGAAGATGACTCCTTAAAAATTCAACTTTCAAGAGACGAATTAGCCAGTATAATAGGAACAGCGACGGAAAGCTGTATTCGTTTACTGTCTGACTTTAATAAATTAGGATTAATCAATTTAGTAGGCAAAAAGATTACGATTACAGATATCAATAAATTAAAAAAGATCTCTGAATAAGAACTTCATTATTCTTTTTTATTCATCAATAAATAGTAAACTGGAATCCCTAACAACACAATTCCTAAGCCTAAACCAGTATTTAAAGTATCATGTATCAATAATACGATACAAATTGCCGTAGTGACAAGTAAGTATAGTGCAGGAACAATTGGATAGCCAAAAGCTTTATAAGGTCGCGCAGCATTTGGCTCCTTTCTTCTAAGAATAAAAACACCTAAAATCGTCAATATATAAAAGAGTAAAGAGGCAAAAGTGGCATACGTCAACAAGTCCCCAAACTTACCCGAAACTGCTAATACACAAGCCCAAATACATTGTACCCACAGCGCTTTGGCCGGAACTTGATTTTTATTTAATTCTGTTGCTTGTTTAAAAAACAAACCATCTTTTGCCATAGCATAAAACAATCTACCCCCCGAAAGAATCAGCCCGCTATTAGCACCAAAAGTAGATACCATAATTAACGCTGCCATTACAAAAACACTAACATTGCCCATAATCATACCTGCGGCAGCTGCTCCAACTCTATCATTATTTGCAAACATAATTCCGCCATCAAAAATAGAAGTGGCTCCTGGCGTTCCCTGCATTGGTAGTAAAGCTAAATAAGCTACGTTAGCCAAAACATAAATAATCGTTACGATCAATGTTCCTAAGAATAAACTTCTGGGAATATTCTTTTTTGGTTCTTTAATTTCTCCGGCAATAAAAGTAACATTATTCCAGGCATCGCTTGAAAACAAGGAATTAATCATAGTCGCTGCAGCCGCTCCTAGCAATGCCGTTCCTGCCAATTTAGTAACCGTTACAGTTCCGTCAGGATTAAGCACCGTTTTACTTGCGTCCCACATATTAGTGAAATTATTCGCCAGAACATCCGTTTTTAACCCCACATATATTCCTAAAATAATTAAAGCGAATAAAGCGATCAGTTTAGCCGAGGTTAGAATTAGTTGCACTATTTTTCCAGATTTGACCCCTCTGGTATTAATATATGTCAGCAAAACAATACTCAAAATAGCCAGTAACTTACTGTTTGTGAAATTTACAGAACTACTAATTTTAAACAAAGTATCATCTAAAAACGGAAAAAATATAGCGGCATAACTTGCAAAAGTCACCGCTATTGCGGCAATAACTCCTGTTTGAATCACGGTAAAAACCGTCCATCCATATAAAAAAGAAACTAGTCGTCCGTAAGCACGTTGAATGTAAACAAATTGGCCGCCAGCATTAGGCATCATTCCGGCTAACTCACCATAACTTAGTGCAGCAGCCACAGTAATTAATCCAGTAACCACCCATATTATCAATAACCAAGCAGCAGAGCCAATGTCACGTGCCATAGCTGATGTTACTATAAAAATCCCTGAACCTATCATCGAACCCGCTACTAAACTAGTAGCATCAATTAATCCTAACGAGCGTTTTAACTCGGTTTTATTTTCCGACATATTTAAATGTGTATTGACTTAAAAAAAATGACAGCCTATTATGACTATTTCGCTTCTTCCCAATTTGGAATATTTTAAAATCACAGATTTTCTAATTCCTAATTTTTTGGGAGTCGCTTCGCTTCTTCCCAAAAAACATCCATTTCAGCGAGGGTCATGTCCATTAGTGGTTTTCCAAGTTCACCTGCTTTGCTTTCTAAATACTGAAAACGCTTGATGAATTTTTTATTGGTGCGCTCCAAAGCATCTTCTGGATTTATATTTAAAAAACGGGCGTAATTAATCATCGAAAATAAAACATCGCCAAACTCGGATTCTATTTTATCTTGATCGCCTGCCTCTACCTCTACTTGCAGTTCATCTAATTCTTCTTGTACTTTATCCCAAACTTGATGTGGTTCATCCCAATCAAACCCTACAGCCTTTACTTTGTCTTGGATTCGGCTTGCCTTCACTAAAGCAGGTAAACTTTTAGGTACTCCTTCAAGAACGGAACTTCTTCCTTCTTTTAGTTTTAGTTTTTCCCAATTTTGTTTTACTTCTTCTTCATTGGCAACTACAGTATCCGAGTAAATATGTGGGTGACGGTGAATTAACTTATCGCAAATTTCATTGCAAACATCGGCTATATCAAAGTCATTTGTTTCGCTTCCTATTTTAGCATAAAAAACAATATGCAACATTAAGTCTCCCAATTCTTTTTTTACTTCAATCAGATCATTATCAAGGATAGCATCGCCTAGTTCATAGGTCTCTTCAATGGTGAGATGGCGCAAAGTTTGAAGCGTTTGCTTTTTATCCCATGGACATTGCTCACGCAGCTCGTCCATGATAGTTAACAATCTGTCAAAAGCCTTAAGTTGAGTTTCTCTTGTAGTCATAATATTTGTTTTTTCTTTGCCAGTTTGGTCTTTGAATAAGGCTTGTAAAAATAAGAAATCCCGTCTTCTAAAATTAGAGAAGACAGGATTTTTTTAAAATTGAGAATGTATTATTCTTTAACTTTTTTTTCTTTTTCGGCAGGAGTTTCTTCTGCAACGGCTGCAGCTGGTTCTGCATCAAGAACCAAACCTTTTGCCTCAAGCATATTGTACCAATTCAATATTTTTTTAATATCTGATGGATATACTCTTTCCTCATCATAGTCAGGTAAAACTTCTTTAAAGTAAGACGCTAATGTAGCATTGTCTTCTTTATGTGAAATTGCAGGACCATTGCTTTCTTTGGCAGCGATTTTGTCCATTATTTCTGCTAATGGCTTCTCCCCTTCATAAGTGTAAACTGAAATTTCAGATAATAAACTTACATTGCTTTTTAAGTTGACCGTAATTTTTTTTCCATCTGCTAATGATTCTGCAACAAAACCACTACGCGTTTGCACTTTAAGTACATATAAACCTGGTTTCCCAGAAATGGCTAGTATTTTTTCTAAATTCATATTATTTTAATTATTATTAAGAATTCGATTTGTATATATTTTTTATTAAACTCCAAAAGCCATGCCCAAATATAGCATAAGGAATAATATTACCTTCCTTTTTTGGCAATAAAACGCATTCTATAATCTTGGAATGTCTTACCTTCAGTAATATTCTTTAGTTTCTTTTGAATTAAACGTTTTTTAAGTGAAGAAATTTTATCCGTAAACAAGACCCCTTCGATATGATCGTATTCATGCTGAATAACTCTAGCTATCAAACCTTCAAAAACTTCTGTTTTTACAACAAAATCCTCTTCACAGTACTCAATTGTAATTTTTGGATTTCTGTAAACATCCTCGCGAACGTCTGGAATACTCAAACATCCTTCATTAAAACACCATATTTCACCCTCTTCTTTCAACATTTTTGCATTGATGAAAGTTCTTTTAAACCCTTTCAATTCATTTTGTTCTGACGATTCTAAATCTTCATCTTCACTAAAAGGTGTCGTATCAATTATGAACAAACGAAGTGCTTTCCCTACTTGTGGCGCAGCAAGACCTACTCCACATGCATTATACATCGTATCATACATGTTAGCAATCGTTTCTTTTAACTCAGGATGCTCCTGCGAAATGTTCTCTCCTACTTTTCTTAAAACAGGATGGCCATATCCTACAATTGGTAAAATCATTATTGTTATTTTAAGTATTATCAGCCATAAATTAAGGATTTTCACTCCTTAAATACGGTTGGCAAAAATAGTAAAAATTTAGACAATGAATAATTCCTAAAGGATATTTAGCATTTATTTCTACTTTAAACTTAAATCAAAGCCTTTTCCGCTATGGATAAATCGTACAATTCCTATATTTGTATGCAATACTTATTATATGATTCCTAAAGTTAAAAAGAATATAGACAGTACTTATTTTACAAATGCTTTAAAAATAACTATAGCAGCAGCTATTCCCGTTTTACTATTTTCTTACTTAGGTAATTTCCAAATTGGTTTTACTATAGCCTTAGGTGCTATTCTCGTGTATCCTAGCGATATTCCCAGTAATCTGAAACATAAAATTAACGGAATTCTTGTTACTATTCTAATCGTATCTGGAGTCAACTTATCGATAAACCTTATCTATCCCTACTCCTGGCTGTTTTATCCGTTCTTTACTATATTATTGTTTTTTCTATCAATGATTTCAGTCTATGGACAAAGAGCAACGATGGTTTCGTTTTCAGCTTTACTAACAATATCATTGGCTTTTGCTCACCTACAAACAGGATGGGAAAGATTTCAATATTCTGGACTACTACTTTTAGGTGGTTTATTCTACCTACTTATTTCTTTAGTCTTTTTCCAAATAAGACCACATCGCTACGCTGAATTACAAATTGCCGAATGCATCAATTTAACCTCCAAATATTTAAAATTAAGAGGAGATTTATGGGAGTTAAATTCAGATCGAAAGGCAATCACTAAAAAACAATTGCAGTTGCAGGTACAGCTAAACGCTATTCATGAAAACATAAGAGAAGCTCTTATCAGGAATAGAACAAATTCTGGTTCCTCTAATCAAAATCGAAAAATGCTGCTGGTATTTATTTCTTTAGTTGAAATTATGGAGCTGGCTATCGCTACTTCATTCGACCACAATAAGCTACATCAAAAATTTGACGCCCATCCAAGGGTTTTAGCAACCTACCAAAATCTTGCTTACAACCTTGCCCAAAGCCTAAAAAAAGTATCTGAAAGCATTGAAAACGGGGAGAAATACGTTTCAAAACACAACCTTCTTACTGATTTACAAGATTTAGAAATAGCAATTACAAATTACGAAAATAATTTAGGAAAAGAGAAGGCTTCCGAAGGAGTTTTAATGCTAACAAACATGTTGCATTATGCAGAGAAACAAGTGGAGATAAACAAAACACTGGAGCGCGCTTTTACAACGGTTGTAAAATCACAAGACTTAAAAGGAAAAGATAAGGATTTAGAAAAATTTATAACACCTCAGTACTACCCAATTAGTACATTGATTGAGAACTTTAGTTTCTCTTCCACTGTTTTTAGACATTCCCTTCGGCTGACAATTACTATTTTGATTGGTTTTCTTATTGGAAAAATACTCCCCTTTCAAAACGCTTATTGGATTGTGTTAACTATTGTCGTTATAATGAGACAAGGGTATGGCTTAACAAAAGAACGAACGTTTCATAGGATCTTTGGAACAATTGTAGGTGGTTTTATTGCTTTCGCGATACTTTTCTTAGTTCATGACTCGACAGTCATTGGTACATTAGCAATCATAGCGATGCTTTTTGGTTTTTCATTTACACCAACCAACTATAAAGTTGGAGCAACATTCATAACCATTTATGTGATTTTCATTTATGCGATCTTAACCCCAAATATCGAAAATGTAATTCAATATCGCGTAATAGACACATTGGTTGGAGCTACTTTATCTTTTCTAGCCAATTACTTTTTATGGCCTTCCTGGGAGTTCGTAAAAATACCAGTGTATCTGGAAAAATCAATTGAAGCAAACAGAAATTATTTAAAGCAAATATCCCTGTTTTACAATAAAAAAGGTGAAGTTCCTACCTCCTATCGTCTAGCTCGAAAACATGCTTTTATTGAAGTTGGAAATCTGATGGCCTCTTTTCAAAGAATGCTTCAGGAGCCTAAATCGAAACAAAGCAAATTAGCACAAGTCTATAAACTAACCGTACTTAATCACACATTATTATCGTCTGCTGCCTCCTTGGGAACCTATATCCAATCTCATAAAACATCTGAGGCATCAGAAGCTTTTAATGTTGTCGTGGACAAAGTTATTAGAAACCTAAAAGACGCTATAACTATCTTAAAAGAGGATAGCATAGAATCTAAAACAATTACAGTTAATGAGGATTTAAGTAAACGATTTATTGAATTAAATAAAATTCGAGCCAAAGAATTAAAAAAAGGAAATACTATTGATGAAGAGGCATTTCAATTAAAAATGCAGGAAGCACAATTGGTAATCGAGCAATTAATCTGGTTAACTAATTTATCTGAAAATATAGTTAGAACTACCCGGGTATTAATAAAAACAGAAAATGAACTTCAATAAAATATTGAAGTTCATTTTTATTATTTAATTTTTTAGTTTTAAAACTGCAGCTGTATTTTTTCTTATTTCATCTGATAGCGCCGGATTATCATTTAATGCCTGACCATAGGAAGGAATCATTTTTTTAAGTTTTGTTTGCCATTCAGCAGAAGCTAACTCTTCCTTAAAACATCTTCCTACTAAGTCAATCATAATAGAAACTGCGGTAGAAGCACCTGGCGAAGCGCCAAGCAAAACGGATAATGATCCGTCAGAAGTAGTTATTACCTCAGTACCAAATTCAAGTATCCCACCTTCTTTTTTATCTTTTTTAATAACCTGTACGCGCTGTCCCGCTCTTTCAATCACCCAGTCCTCAGCCTTTGCGCTAGGAACGTATTCCCGTAAAGCATCTATCCTATCTTCAGTAGATTGACGCACTTGCTGAATCAAATATTTTGTCAGCGGTATGTTTTTAATTCCTGCAGATATCATTGGAAAAATATTATCTGTAGTTATCGATAATGGCAAATCAGAATAGGAACCGTTTTTCAAAAAACGAGTTGAGAATCCGGCAAATGGGCCAAATAACAATTGTTTTTCTCCATTAATCATTCTTGAATCTATATGCGGTACAGACATAGGTGGCGCACCTACACTAGCTTTACCATATACTTTTGCGGCATGTTTTGCAATAACCTCAGGATTTATACATTTAAGCCATTGTCCACTTACTGGAAAACCACCAAAACCGCCCCCTTCAGGAACATCTGCTTTTTCTAACAGCGGTAATGATCCACCACCGGCACCTATAAATACAAATTTAGTATATACTTTTCTTTTTTGGCCTGTAGCCAAATCAGTTATTTTTATTCTCCAAGACTTATCGTCACGTTGTTTCAATTTTTGAACTTCATGATGATAATGAATAGTTACTCCGTCAAGAGTAGCTAAATAGCTAAAAATACTTCTGGTTAATTCTCCAAAATTCACATCAGTACCTATAGCCATTTTGGTGGCAGCCACTTTTTCTGACTCGTCTCTACCTTCCATTACTAGAGGCATCCATTCTTTCAATTGAGATAAATCAGTACTAAAAACCATATCCTTAAACAGTTGGTTTTTTTGTAAAGCTTCAAATCTTTTCTTTAGGTATTCAACATTTTTATCACCCCAAACAAAACTTAGATGTGGGATACTTTTTATGAAATTTTCAGGAGAAGGAACTTTATTTTCTTCTACTAAATAAGACCAGAATTGTCGCGACACCTCAAAAGATTCAGCAATACTAATTGCTTTTTTTGGGTCAATAGTTCCATCCTCTTTTTCAGGAGTATAATTCAGTTCACAAAAAGCAGAATGCCCCGTTCCCGCATTATTCCATGCGTCAGAACTCTCGGCAGCTGCAATGTCTAATCTTTCGAAAATCTCTATTTTGATATCTGGTTGTAGTTCTTTCAGAATTAATCCAAGTGTGGCACTCATGATTCCAGCACCTATAAGAACTACATCAGTATTTGAGCGAATTGTTGTGTCTGGCATAGCAAAAAATTTAAAGCACAAAGATACTTTTTATAATTGCAAAAAAAACTATAAATTAATAGAGAAAAGTTACAAACTACGAAAACGTTTTAGACCTTTATACTCCTTTAAGTATGACTATTTAAAACATTTTTCGGTTCAAGTAATCTTGGAGCATTATTGTGGCAGAAATTTCATCAATCAACGCTTTATTCTGACGTTGTTTTTTTTTCAAGCCACTATCTATCATGGACTGAAAAGCCATTTTTGAGGTAAAACGCTCATCTACCCGAATTACCTTCATATCTGGAAAATGATTAGTAAAATGAGTAACAAAACCTTTAATTATCGAAGCACTTTCTGAAGGCTGGCCATTCATTTGTTTTGGCTCACCAATGAGAACTGCTTCTACCTTCTCCTTAGAAAAATAATCCTTTAAAAAGGCAATGGCTGTTGGACTTGGAATAGTTGTTAATCCAGACGCAATGATTTGCATTTCATCTGTCACCGCAATACCGGTGCGTTTTTGTCCGTAATCTATAGCAAGTACTCTAGGCATTTTTATTTTTTTTCAAAGATAACTATTTTAATTTTCCGATTCTCAGCAACAACGGAAATGTTGCTTTTTTATCGCTTTTTTGCCACGAACCTTTCAACTCCTCTTGAATTAATTCTAACGGATTGCGATTATTCTTTTTAATATAGTGTTGAGTTGCAGGCCACGTTTCGAGATACCCCATAAGTTCCTTAAAACTCCATACTGCATTAATTTTTTCTGCATCCTCAAATTTACAATAATCGATAAAAAACAAAACGATCATTATCCTTATTCTTTAATAACAAATCTGAATCGAGTTTTGTAACATTTTCAAAGCAAATTGACTTTTTGTTTTTGCATTAAAAACTTATATTTGCCTAAAAATTATCACACATGACTTCATTACAAACAATTATAGAACAAGCCTGGGAAAACAGAGCTTTGTTACAAGAAGAAACAACAACAAAAGCCATCAGAGAGGTTATAGAATTATTAGACTCTGGTAAATTACGTGTTGCTGAACCAAAAGGAGATGCATGGCAAGTAAACGAATGGGTTAAAAAAGCAGTAGTTATGTATTTCCCTATTCAAAAAATGGAAACATGGGAAGCGGGAATTTTTGAATACCATGACAAAATGGAATTGAAAAAAGACTATGCTGCCAAAGGAATTCGTGTAGTTCCAGGAGCATCTGCTCGTTATGGAGCTTATATTTCAAGTGGCGTAATTATGATGCCTAGTTATATCAACATAGGTGCTTATGTAGACGAAGGAACTATGGTAGATACCTGGGCAACAGTAGGAAGTTGTGCTCAAATAGGTAAAAATGTACATTTAAGTGGCGGAGTAGGAATTGGTGGGGTTCTTGAACCTTTACAAGCTGCGCCGGTAATTATTGAAGACGGTGCCTTTATAGGTTCTCGTTGTATTGTTGTTGAAGGAGTTCATGTTGGGAAAGAAGCTGTTCTTGGTGCTAACGTTTGTTTGACTGCATCTACAAAAATTATTGACGTAACTGGTGATGAACCAGTGGAGATGAAAGGTTTTGTTCCTGCTCGTTCAGTAGTAATTCCAGGAAGCTATACTAAAAAGTTTGCAGCTGGTGAATTTCAAGTTCCTTGCGCATTAATCATTGGTACTCGCAAGCCATCTACTGATTTAAAAACATCTTTAAATAACGCTTTACGCGAATATGACGTAGCGGTTTAAATTTATTTTGTAATAAAATATTATATTGTATATTCCTCCCTCAAAAAGGGAGGTTTTTTTATCTTATGAAAATACTAGTTATACAGCAAAAAATGATTGGGGACGTATTGGTAAGTAGCATCATATGCAACAACCTTAGACTCGCCTACCCTGATGCTCAAATTGATTATTTGGTGTATGAATCAACAACTCCTGTTTTAGAAGGCAACCCAAATATTGATACGATTATTCGTTTTGAAGAAAAGCATCGAAAAAGCAAAAAAGAATTCCTAAATTTAGCTCTCGAACTTAGAGCTAATAAGTACGATTTAGTAGTTGACGCCTATTCAAAATTAGAGAGCTGGTTAATGGTATTATTAAGCGGTGCCAAAAGAAAAATATCTTACAAGAAAAAAGGACGCACTTTTCTATATACTGACAATGTGCCGTTTGAGGAATTCCCAAAAACTAATCTGGGTTTAGCGATTGAAAGAAGATTATCGCTTCTAGAACCACTTCATTTATCAGTAAAGATTGATCCTCTACCAAAACTATTTGTTACTCCCGAAGAAAATCAACACGCTATTGCCCTTTTTAAACAACATCGGCTTAAAAAAGATAGAAAAACGGTTATGATTAGCCTTTTGGGTAGTGAAAACTTAAAGACCTATCCATTAAACTACATGACATCTGTTGTTGACACTATTGCTGACAATGCTGATGTGAATATACTTTTCAATTATTTTCCAAAGCAAATCAACGATGCTAAAATTGTTTTTGACAATTGTAAACCATCGACCCAAGAAAAAATATATTTTGATTTATTGGGCGGTGATTTGAGAGCATTTATTGGCGTATTGAATCAATGTGATCTCATTATTGGCAACGATGGCGGAGCCATAAACATGGCAAAAGCACTAGGAAAACCCTCTTTTATTATCTTTTCTCCATGGATTGAAAAGAAAATCTGGGCCACATTAGAAGATGGAATTCAACACGTGTCAGTACATTTAAATGATTACAAACCGGAGCTGTTATCAAAAAAAACAGAGAAGGAACTTAAACAGGACGCTCTCTCCTTATATAAAGAATTTAAACCCCAATTATTTAAAGATAAACTAAAGTCTTTTCTACTAAAGAATCTATCCGATGTCAATTAATAGAAATAGAGACAGAATATCATCCAATAAAGTATTTTTGAGTGCCTTAATTATTACCCATAATGAGGAGCATAATATAAAAAATGTATTAAGCAATTTGGATTTTGCCGATGAGATAATTGTCGTGGATTCTTATAGTACAGATAAAACGGTATCGATCGCGACTGCCCATAAGAATGTAAGAGTGATACAACATACATTTGAAAATTATCCCACCCAAAGAAATTATGCCATTAGCCTAGCTAGTCATTCCTGGATTCTTTTTTTGGATGCCGATGAACGAATTACCGCTGAACTAAAAGAGGAGATCATTAGAACTATTCATGACACAGATTCCTTCTCAGCCTATTACTGCTACCGCACCTTCATGTTTAAAAACACTAAGCTTCGCTTTAGCGGATGGCAAACTGATAGAATTATGAGAATTTTCAATAAAGAAAAAGCCCTATATGATTTAGAAAAGATTGTTCATGAAAAATTAACAGTTAGCGGAAAAACTGGCAAACTGAAAAACAAACTGATTCATTACTCGTATCGCAGTTACAATGATTACAAACAAAAAATGGATGCTTACGGAAAGTTAAAAGCAATAGAAGAATTTAACAAAGGAACAAAACCGACTTTTTTCCATTTTTACCTCAGACCGATATATCAATTTTTATATCAATACATCATTAGAATGGGTATATTAGACGGTCAAAAAGGGATTGTTATTTGTTATTTAAATGCCTATAGTGTTTATATTCGTTTTCAGGAATTGAAAAAAATCCGAGTAAACAACTAAGATTTCCAAAACTTCAATTTCTTTTTCAACCTGCGTTTTCTCGCAAATTCATCCTGAAACTGAATGGTAAATTGCCACATTTTTTCAAACACTTCACTTTCACTTTCCGGGTAATATTTAGCATACTCGTTACTCATTACGGCAATCATTTCCTTCTTTGGCGTAAGCCTACTGAAGTTTTTCATTCGCATATCAAAATCCATTGATTCATGAAAATTCATACGGTTTAAATCCACTAGGTAAAAACTATAGGTATTATTCTCTTCATTCTTAATCAATGTATTTCCTGGAGAATGATCTAAGAATTCTATCCCTTTTTCATGTAAATCGAAAGTGAATTTTGTAAACTGTCTTAAAATGTTCTCATTATCTGGATAATCTGGAATTTCTACTAATTCTCTAAAAGTAAGATTAGCTTCTAAATGTTCGCTAACATAATAACTATCTCTTAAGCCTATGCTATTAAAATTCTCAAAGTAAGCCAATGGTTGTGGCGTACCTATCCCATTTTTCAACAAAATAGTAGCATATTCAAACGAACGCTTAGCCTTAGATTTTCTAAAATACTTATAGGCTATTTTATTAACGATATTCGGAATCTTGAAGGATTTGATATTGATTGTCTTCCCATCTAAGTCAAACAGTTTAATTACGTTTCTATCTCCATTTCCAAAAACAGTTCCTAGATCCGAATTAAATTCTTTAATAAAGCGAAGGATTTCCTTAGAGTTTTGAACCGCATTCGAAAACATCAGTTTTATCGTCATTTTTATTTTTTTAAGTACTTTATTTTATGCTTTTAAAAAAGCCAACATAGCTTAGAAATGGGTTCAAAAACAGCAAAATCCAAATAAATCTGTGCCATTTTAGAAAACCTCTAGAGTTACAAGCAAATTTCAAATTCTCAAACCACTATGAAGCAACAAAACTACACATACCATTTTAGACTTCAAATTATTATTGTAATTTCGGCAAAAAAATAACAATGACTATATTACATGTGTCAGCTGTAAAAAATTGGGGTGGCGGCGAAAATCATATTGAAAACCTTTGTTTCGAATTAAAAGCTACTCATCCAGAGGTCAAAAATATTGTTTTATGCGTTGAAAACGGCCTTTTTCATAGTCGTCTGATGAAAACTGACATTACGTATGAGACAACTCCTTTAGCCTATAATTTAGACATCCGATTTTCTAAAAAAATCATTGCAATCTGTAAAGAAAATAAAGTTGATGTAATTCACATTCATGATCCCTCAGCTATTGCTTTATGCATTATTGCTGACAAACTTTATAGCTTACCTCCTTTTGTCTTTAGTAAAAAGACCTCTTTTCCAATAAAAAAGAAAAAGCTAACCCTTTATAAGTACAACTATTCAAAAATCAAAAAATATTTTTGCGTTTCTAATGAAACGAAAAGGGTTACCGAAGAGTCCATTTATGATAAAAATAAGCTTATCACTATTTATCACGGAACGAATTTAAAAAATAAAAGTGCAGAGACTCCTTTTTTACTACGTGAAAAATTTGCTATAGATCCTGCTAAAAAAATTATCGGAATCATAGGCAATCACATTCGAGCTAAAAATTTTGAAACGCTAATTGAAACGGTCAACATAATAATCAACGAAGAAAAAAGAACAGATATTGTTTTTGTCCAAATTGGAAATTTCACAGAAAGAACGCCAGAATTATTAGAATCTGTTAAGCAATACAATTTAGAAAAGGACATTGTTTTTTTAGGTTATACCCCAAATGCATCTAATTTCATTCCGCAATTTGACGCTTTATTGGTTACTTCTCAAAGCGAAGGAATACCTCAGGTAATCTTTGAAAGTTTTTACCATAAAAAACCTGTCATAAGCACAAGCGTAGGTGGAATTCCGGAAATTATCGAAGATGGTGTTAATGGATTATTAGCCCCGAAACACGATCCAAAAGTTTTAGCTGAAAAGATAATTCATTTGTTTGACAGCCCAGAACTGATTCCTAGTTTCACTTCAATCTCACACGAAAAACAGCTAAGTCTATATACTACCACTATTATGGCTGAAAAAACATTAGAACAATATAAAAAAATTATCGATGGAAAATCTTAACGAAGAAATACATAAAGCATTCGAAGTCATAAAAGAAGGCGGAATAATCCTCTACCCTACAGACACTGTTTGGGGAATTGGCTGTGATGCTACAAACCCAGAGGCGGTTGCTAAAATCTTCAAGCTCAAAAAAAGAGTAGAAACCCAAAGCATGATTGTTTTGATGAATGGGGAAAGAATGATGTACAACGTCTTTAAAGATATTCCTGAAGTCGCCTGGCAAATCATGGATTTATCTGAAAATCCTACCACAATCATCTTGGACAGCCCGAGAAACGTTGCTCCTAATTTAATCGCTCCAGATAAAACTTTAGGAATCAGAATCGTAAAAGAACCTTTCTGTTTCAAATTATTGGAGAAGATGAAAAAGCCATTGGTTTCCACATCAGCAAATATTTCAGGGCAACCTACTCCAAAAAGTTTTAAAGAAATCAGTCCAGAGATTATCAAAGGTGTGGACTATGTTGTAAATTTGCATCGCGATAAAATTGCCGGAAAACCATCTACAATTATAAAATTGTCGAGTGATGCTCAGGTAAAAGTGATTAGAAAATAGTTTTATAACACCGCAGATTCACAGATTTTTTTCAAGAAAGGTATAAACAAAGATTTAAAAATTTATGTCTCAGTATTTATTTGAACAAGAAACATATCAGATAATTGGAATTTTATTTGAAGTACATAAAAACCTAGGAAAAGGATTCTCTGAAATAGTATATAAAGATGCTTTAGAATTTGAGTTTAATAGTGCTCAAATTCCATTTGAAAGAGAAAAAGAATATGCAGTAAGTTACAAAGACACTATTTTGAAACATAAATTTTACGCAGATTTTATAGTTTTTGACAATATAATTCTTGAAATAAAATCTTGCGAGTCTTTTAGTAATAGTCATATTTCACAGTGTCTTAATTATCTAAAAGTATCTGGAAATGAATTAGCCATTTTAGCTAATTTCAATAAACCCTCGTTAGAACACAAAAGAATAGTACTGTCTAAAAATCAACTAAAATCATTTTTAAAAATCAGCGAATCCGCGGCAAAAAACAAATTCGTGGCGAATAAAAAATAATGAATTACACAAAAGCCTTAAATAATAGAATTTTCGAAGTCATTTCACAAGCTTCCCAAGAACTTAACGTTGATAGTTATGTCATTGGCGGATTTGTGCGAGATTTGATATTAAAAAGAGATTTTAAAAAAGACATCGATATTGTTGCCGTAGGTAGCGGAATCGAATTAGCCTTAAAAGTATCTCAATTACTCCCAAACAAACCAAAAGTTCAGGTATTCAAAACCTACGGCACAGCCATGTTGCGTTTTGAAGATACCGAAATTGAGTTTGTAGGAGCCCGAAAAGAGTCCTATCATTTTGAAAGTCGCAATCCAGTTGTAGAAAACGGGACATTAAAAGACGATCAAGACCGTCGTGACTTCACAATCAATGCACTGGCAATTTCATTGAATTCAAGTAGTTTTGGAGAACTTCTTGATCCATTTGATGGTCTGAAGGACATGAAAAGTAAGATCTTAAAAACACCTCTTGACCCAGATATCACTTATTCTGACGATCCTCTAAGAATGTTGCGAGCGATCCGTTTTTCAAATCAATTGGGTTTTGAAATAGAAGCAAAATCATTCCAATCCATTGCAAAAAACGTAGAAAGAATTAAAATTATTTCAGGAGAACGCATCGTTGACGAGTTGAATAAAATCCTATCGACTAACAAACCCTCTGAGGGGTTTTTACTGTTATATAAAACGGGACTCTTAGACATTATCTTACCAGAACTAACTGCTTTGAACCAAGTAGAAGAAATAGAAGGTCAAACTCATAAAAACAATTTTTATCACACACTTGAGGTCGTAGACAATATATGTCCAAACACTGATGATGTATGGCTTCGATGGGCCGCTTTATTGCACGATATAGGAAAAGCGCCAACTAAGCGTTTCAACAAGAAACAAGGATGGACTTTTCATGGACATGAGTTTCTAGGCGGAAAAATGGTCAAAAAAATATTTGAACGTTTGCACATGCCGTTGAACCAAAAAATGAAATTTGTTCAAAAAATGGTAATGATGAGCTCGCGTCCTATTGTTTTATCACAGGAAACGGTTACAGATTCTGCTGTCCGTCGTTTGGTATTTGATGCAGGAGAAGATGTAGAGAACTTAATGACCTTGTGTGAGGCTGATATTACTACTAAGAACCCAAGCAAATTCAAGAAATACCACAATAATTTTGAAATCGTTCGAAAGAAAATTGTAGAAGTAGAAGAGCGCGATCAGGTACGTAATTTTCAACCTCCAATAACAGGAGAAGAGATTATGAAGATTTTCGACCTGAAGCCTTCAAAAGAGATAGGAATGCTTAAAGAAGCCATAAAAGAGGCCATATTAGAAGGAGAAATCGCTAATGAATACCAATCTGCTTATGACTTCATGCTAAAAAGAGCCAAAAAAATTGGGCTAAAGATTAACGATTGTTGAGTTAAGATTTTCTGTAATTTAAAATATCTTTGCCAAAATTAGTTTCAAAATGAAAAAAGAGAATAGATCTGTTATTATTTGGTTATTATCCGGTTGTGTCTTATTATTTTTAATGGTCACCGTAGGAGGAATTACAAGATTAACCAATTCCGGCTTATCAATGACCGACTGGCATTTAGTTACAGATACTTTTCCCCCATTATCAGAAGCTAAGTGGCAAGAAGCATTTGAAGAATACAAGAAGTTCCCTGAATATCAAAAAATCAATATTCATAACGACTTCCAACTCTCGGATTATAAGTTTATTTATTTCTGGGAGTGGTTTCACCGTTTTATTGGCCGCATAATCGGATTAGTATTTATAGTTCCTTTTGTTTATTTTTTAATCCAAAAGAAACTAGACAAAGCAACAATAAAAAAATCTATCGTCCTTCTAGGAATGGGTGCTTTCCAGGGATTTTTAGGATGGTTTATGGTTCGAAGTGGTTTAATCAATGATCCAGACGTGAGTCATTTCAGACTGTCCCTACACCTTACTTTTGCGTTTATTACTTTTGCTTATACTTTTTGGGTAGCCTTAGATTTAATCTATCCTAATCGAAAAAACAGCGTACAACCTTTAAAAACAATCGCGAGATACGCTTTAGTTTTTTTGCTCATTCAAATTATTTATGGCGGTTTTGTTGCGGGATTAAATGCGGGATTAATTCACAACCATTGGCCAATGATGAATGATGGACAATTCATCCATGACAGTGTTTTTCTAGAACAAAAAAACTTACTATTAAGCTTTACAGAAGGCAAAAGTGGCGTGCAATTTATCCACCGAACCCTAGCTTATTTGGTCGTTGGTTTTATAGTTTTTCTTTACTTTAAAAGTAGAAAACTCACTTTAGACCGTGGACAATCCCGAGGTATAAATCTACTTGTAATTCTTGTTTTTGCACAGTTTGCATTAGGGGTTTTTACCTTGTTATATGGTGTACCATTATGGTTAGGACTAACTCATCAAATCAATGCTTTTTTTCTTTTATCAGCTATGACATTTACTTTACATAGGTTGTCAAAATAACAACTTATCGCTATATTTACCTCTGACTATATTGTCACATTTATCTTTGTTCCTATAAAAAATGTCTAAACTTGCTGCCCAAGATAGCTTCCTTGACCTATCAGATTACGGAAGACCTTTTGGAAAAATGCTCGCAAATCAGTTGAAAAATACTCGATTTACGCCTATTCATGTCACCCTTCTTTTTGGCATGTCTGGACTACTTGCGATTTACTGTATTTTGGAAAACCACTATTACCTCGCTGGTTTTTTCATCATTTTAAAATCAGGTATCGATGCTGCTGATGGCGAACTCGCTCGGTTAAAAAACACCCCTTCTTATACCGGAAGATACCTCGACAGTGTGTTTGACATCGTCTTAAACTTCCTTTTTCTAAGCGCTATTTGCTACGTTTCAGAGACCTCTTTCCTGCTGACTTTGGTCGCCTTTTTTTGTATTCAATTGCAAGGAACTTTATACAATTATTACTATGTAATTTTGAGAAACAAATCAGTAGGAGGAGATAAAACGAGCAAGATTTTCGAATACAAATCACCTAGGGCATTGGCCGGTGAAACTCAAAAATCAGTCGATATTTTGTTTAAAATATACACAGTCGTTTATGGAGTCTTTGACAAGATTATTCACACTTTCGACAGCAAAGCGTACAAGGTAAAAACATTTCCAAACTGGTTCATGACTATCGTCTCATTGTATGGACTAGGGTTTCAATTACTGATAATATCGCTACTTTTAGCAATGGATTATATCGAATATATTGTCCCTTTTTTTATTGGATATTCTTTCCTTATATTTGTCATGATTGGTGTAAGAAAATCCTTTTTTAAGATCTAAAAGCCACCATAGGCAAAATCTATATCGAATTGTAATTAAACTATTTACCAGCACATTAAGACACATTACCTACCTTTTTTATTCAACTAAACAAACGGCCTTTCAAAAATCCACAATTAAAGTAATTCCATAATAATTTCAACGAATTATATAACACTTTTTCTTTTCCTTTTTTTGAACTTTGTAATAGATATTTTATTAACTATTAAAGTATACAATTATGCCGAACTCAGAAGAAATTAAAGGAAACTGGAATGAAATGAAAGGTAAATTAAAACAAAAATTTGCCGACCTTACTGATGACGATTTGTTATTTGAAGAAGGACAAGAAGATGAAATGTGGGGAAAACTACAACAAAAATTAGGTAAAACTAAAAAAGAGATTAAATCATTATTTGAGTAATTAAAAGATTGCTTAGTATTAAAAAACGGCTTCAAAAAACAGCTTTATTTTGCGTGTCTATTCAAACAAAATACAGTGACTTTCGAAACCGTTTTTTTGTGCTTTTTTACTACCCAATCCATACCTTAAAATCGGCTACTTTTTCTCTACTTACTATAACCTCATCTTCTCCATAAGAAGGTAAAATCACTTTCAATCGAGAGTTACTATAAAGTACAATTTCTTTAATTGCTTTCATAGAAATTATGAATTTTCGACTTATTCTATAAAATTCCTTTGTATCTAATTCCTGTTCTAAAACTTCTAAAGTTGATTCAACAAGGTAATTTCTATTGTCGAATGTGTGAATATAAGTCCCTTTATTTTCGCTGAAAAAACATTCGATTTCTTCAATCGAAATAACTTTCAAATACTGACCTATTTTTACCGTGAACCTTTTTTTGTATTCTTTCTCAAAAGGATTTCCTAACATTTTTTTTATCTCATCAAAATCCAATTGTAACTTTTCTTTTTTGGGCAGTCGCTGTTTAAATTTAGAAATTGCCTGCTCTAAATCCTCCTCGTCAATTGGTTTTAAAAGATAGTCAATACTGTTTAATTTGAACGCTCGTAAAGCAAATTCATCGTATGCTGTTGTAAAAATTATAGCACTCTTAATTTCGACTTTTTCAAAAATTTCAAATGACAATCCATCCGATAATTGTATGTCTAAAAAAATTAAATCCGGATGCTCATTTTTAGAAAACCAAGCGATGGATTCTTCAACAGAATGAAGCATCACTTCTACCTCAACATTTAGTTTTTCGAGCTTTCTTTGCAACAGTCTTGCAGCTGGTTTTTCGTCTTCAATTATGATTGTAATCATACTTTTAAATTTAAATTATTAGGTAGGCTGAATTTTAATTTTCATTAAAGGATTAATCAAAAACATGCTTTTCTAGTGATTTCCAATTTTGCTTAATATCTATTTTTGGATTCGAACAAAGATACACTGGGATATTATTTTCCTCATCAATAGCATATTTGTGTTTTATCATTTTTACTAATTTGAAATCAGAAAAAACACGTGCAACGGCTTCCTCTTCATTTCCTATACTGATGCAAATTTCACCCTTTGTATTTCCAGTTCCCCACGTCCAAAAACTGCCATGACTGGATACTGGATTAGGCAAGTTGTATTTCTTTCCTAGTATTTCAATTGCACCTGCTTCTCCATAGTTCTCTGCCCATATCATGCATTTTTCTCTTTGGTTTAAAGGTAATGATTGATAAAGGCTATCCACTAATTGTACTTGCTCCGCCCAACCAAACATATCAGCAAAATCATACGTAATTACCACACGCCCATTTTTTTCCGGTTTTAGATCTAAATAAGATACATAAGTTGAAATGGGAAGAATAGGAATAGCGCCAGGTATAAAAGGAATTACAGGCAAAATTAGAAGGGCGGCAACGGCATAATTCCATTTTGGTTTACGTTGCAGTAATTTTTCAATTTTCACTGCGCCAGCAGCAAATAACACAGGGTATATTGCGAAGAAATAATAGCCTTTTGACTGTGTTGTCCACATGATGCAAAATATCACCACTGCAGCGATGCCTATTGCCTTATACTTTTTTAAATTTGAATCAAAAAAATAAGCGAACAGTCCGATCAGACTTATCGTCAATGTAAACGGATGTTTCAATTGTTGTACTGCAAAATCAAAAGGTCCTTTTTTGTCTAACTGACTTTCCTTTAATTTTTGTAAATGCAATAGCGCTGGGACGTCATGCTGCCATTGCCAGATAATATTGGGTAAAAAGATTAAAAGAGTGATTAGTCCCGCTGCATAAAATATTTTATTCTTGAACAAGACTCCATTGTCATAAAAGATTAACCCAACAACTATTCCCAATAGCCAGATTAAGAAAGTATATTTATTCATTAGTCCGCAACCAGCGGTTATCCCTAAATAAATAAGAAATTTTACATTTTTAGAATTAAAATATTTAATTAAGAAGTAAAAACCCAATGTCCAAAACAACTGATCGAAGACCACTGGTTGAAACAACATATGATTTCGATAAAAAGGAACAAAGGACAAAACGGTAAGCCCAGCTAACATAATAGCTTTCTTTTTTCCGCCAAGTTCTTTTGCGATTAAACAACACAAAATAAGAATCAAAACACCCGCCAATGTTGCGAAAAACCGAATACCCGATAAAGAGTAACCAAAAATAAAATGAGCCACTTTACCCACCAATGCAATAAAAGGAGGAAACTCAAAATATCCCCAGTCCAAGTGCTCGCTTGTAGACAAATGTAGCAGTTCATCCCTATGAAAACCATAATTTCGATTTCCGATTAGGTGAATCAGCAATTTAACAAAAAACAAGGCTGCAATAAGAGGTAGATATTTTTTCATTTAGTGATTTAAGGTTGACTTCATTGCCTTTGCGATTACTCCCATTTATTATTCTTGCCCTTATCCATAAATTCTTGAATTTTATTTTCTTCCCAATTAGATCCAAAAAACACATTTCTTCCAAAAACAGATAATCCATGTGCCACTAAGCCAATTCCCCAGAAGAAAACGGTATTCCAGGTTTGCCATTGCCAAAAAACTTCATCACCAATCATACTTCTGTTAAAAATAGAAATCAATATAAAGGCATTTACCAAGACATAAACCAATAAATGAACATAGAACCCTTTAATCCTTTTTACTCTTTTATACGCTATTTCATAACGTGCATCAGGGCTATCCATGTCTGCACTATGATTTTTGAACATTCTCTTTCTATATCGTCCCATTTCGTTTGAATAAAATTATTGCCAGTTCCCTTTTTGATCTTTCTCTTTTTCTTTGTCCATAAACTCTTTAATTTTTTGCGCTTCCCAGTCTTTTCCTAAAAACGGCATATAGTTAAAGACTTTCATTCCGTGAAAAAACACTCCCACTCCCCAACCTATCATGGGCCAATAGAACCATAAATGATTAGGAGAGGTTAGCAAATTAATTGCTAAAAGTCCCAAATTGACCACTACATAGGCGATCAAATTACCATAAAACCCCTTAATTTCTTCCACTCGCTTTTTAGCTTTAAAATAGCGGTCTTCGTTTTGATATTTATTTTCCATGACTATTTCCATGTTTGTTTGTTATCTTCTTTTTGTAAAATCTCCCGAATTTTTCTTTCTTCCCAGTTCGAGCTGTATCCAAAAACTTTGAATGCATGCATCGCCAATCCAAAACCCCAACCTGCAGCAGAGAACCAGAACCATTGAAATTGTGGCGAAAATCGTAGATTGATAAAAATCAAAAACGGAATCACAAAACAATAAGAAATAAGGTTTCCATAAAATCCTTTCAACTCATCCACTCTCTTTTTTGCTCTATAATAAGCGTTGCTTTCATTATAATCTGTGGTTGTTTCCATAACTGATATTTGTTTGGTCAAAATTGGTATTTTGACCGTAAATATTTTTTCGTTTTGACCAATCAATACTTTCCTGTCGGTTATAATTCCGTATCGATTGATTATATTTTGTAAGCCTACTCCTTTGCGATCTTGCAGTACTTCTTTCTTTTGATAATCATTTTCTACAACTAAATAGCCGTTTTCAACAAAAATCCGAATATGCAATGGCCTTTTTTCACTTACCACATTGTGCTTTACTGTGTTTTCGAGTAACAACTGTAAGGAAAGCGGAACCACTTTTGCTTCTGGGTCAATGATTGATGTGGGCAACTCATAAAACAAACTATTCTCAAAACGCATTTTAAGTAAATTCATATAGGTTTTGGCGAAAGTCAATTCTTCTTCGACTGAAACCAATTCTTTGTCTTTTTGTTCTAATACGTAGCGATAAATCTTAGACAATGAAGTAGTGAATCGTTGTGCATTTTCAGGATTTTCTTCGATCAAAGAACTCAAAACATTCAAACTATTAAAGAGAAAATGTGGGTCTATTTGATTCTTTAAACTCTCAAATTTAGCCGATGCGGTTCCAGCAATAATTTTTTGCTCTTTTACTTTGTTCTCATTATAGGCTTTGTAAAAATAAAGTGCATGGATTCCTAAAAGAACAACAAATGACACTATTGATGCAACAATATAATTAGAAGGTTTCTCCTCTTTCAAAAATGCACTTAAAGTATTTTCTTCAATTATTACATCTTCAAAAATCCTTAATAAGAATATTACAAATAAGGAAACAACAAACGAACTTAAAAACCCAATAACCAATCTTTTAACAGCATATCTATTGTTTTTAAAAATAGAATCTAAATACATAAAAAGTATAGCATTCACATAATATAACGCCATCCCATAAAGCAGGGTATACAAGAAATTAACCTTTAAATGATTATCGAAAGTTACTTCACCTCCATTTACAACAGGTATTATTGTTAAAACAATGAATATTAAGATCGATATAACTAAAGCTCTTGGAAATTCTCGTATTAATTTATTCATTTAAGTTTATCATTAAAAAGTTCAATAGTGCCTCTCGACTTATTTACAATTTTTCTGCGCTATTAATGCTCTATCCAATCCCCATTTTGGAGAGAAAGCTGTTTCGGGTTTAAAAGTAGCAAAAAGTTCGATGGCTTTGTCAATTTGAGCACACATCGGCTTTGCGTCCTGTCCCCAAAATTTGGCTCCACCAATTTCAAACTCCGCTTTAGAGAAAACCACTCTAGGATTATTTGGATCAATGGCCAACGCTTTATTGTAAATTTCGATGGTAGGTCCAGATAACTTTTGTCCATTAGTCATGGGGTCAAAAACGATCCAGGCCGTATTTATCATAGCTTGGATTACGTATAATTCGGCATTATTTTGATCTTTTCTCATTTCGACATCCAAAGCGTTTTGTGCTTTCGAAAGTAGTGAATTTATTTTTTCTTTATCTTTTGTTCTAAAAGCGGTGGTTGTATTAACCAAAGCTACATAGTAATTAGGAAGCCAATTTGTTGTTTCTACTGCAGCAATTCTTTCAAATCCATCAGAAGCTTCAGAGTCTTTTTCTTCTCCCCAAAGTTCAAAGGCTTTTCCCATTCCTTGTTCAAACTTGCTTACTTTTGTTTCAGTAGTTGGTGCTTGGCCTTGAGCCGACAATAACGTAATAACGAATAGTGCGAATGCGGTAATTAACTTGGTCATAATTTCTAGTTTTTAAGGTTGATTGATTTTTGATGATTGAAACGAATTGTTAATTTATACTTCAAAAGTATCACAGAAATACTGCTGGAAAAATTTATAATTACTGAACTGTTGAATTTGAAGGATGAACTGCTTAATTAGTTGAAAGTGGCAAACTCACTTTGAGACTTTGATACTTTCAACCTTAAGACTAGCTTACAAATTCTTCAACTGATTGTCTTTTTTATTTTGGCTAATCGTCCAAAAGAATCCCACAAAGAAGAAACGATCAGCAGTAGGCGTAATTTCTTTTCTCTTATAAAAACCGCTGGAGTCAGGAGAATTAGCATAATCATATCCAAAGACGTTTTGCGTTCCCAAAACATTCGAAACAGAGAAGTACAGTATCTTTTGTTGGCTAATTAAATACGCCCAATTGAAGCTTAGATTATTGTACGCTTTCGTTTTTCCGTTCATGAATTGCGTTTCATTTGGATTATTATAGGGTCGTCCCGAACTAAACGAATTTGTAAAACCTACTTGCGAACGCCAATCAGTTATAAAATATTTAGTAACAACAGACAGAGAATGATCAGCTACAAAGCTTGGCGTAGCAGTTGTTGGGTAGTTTTTATAATCCCTTTCGGTATCGATGTATGAGTAGGAAACCCAATATTCTAGATTTTTAATGGACTTACCATCACGCCAAAATAAGTCTAACCCTTTGGCGTAAGCCGACCCTTTATTATTAAAAATCGAATTATAGGCAATCTCTTGCGTATCGTATTTTACTAAATTGCTATAATCCTTGTAATAGGCCTCAGCTCTAAAAGTTTGATTATCCTTACTATATTGAAAATTCAGAATGTAATGTGATGTTTTCTCACTTTCAAACTGATGGTATTTAGAATATTTGATGTAATCTCCATTTGGACTTTGAGAAAAATCTCCGTAGGCTATAGAAAACTGACTATTCTTAGCCACTTTGTACGCCATTGAAATTCGTGGCGAAATGGTAGTTTCATCAAGCAAGTCATTATTAGAAGCTCTTAAACCAATTTTAGCAGCAAATTTTTTCGAAAATAAAACATCTGCTTCTGTATATGCTGCCGCAATATTCGAATTATACCCATTCGTTTTTGCTGTTCCCAAATTTTCGGTGAAGCTTTCATCAAATTTAGTACTGAAATAATCAGCTCCAAACGACAACTTAAAATAATTTGAAACATTTTTCTTTAATTTCAATTTTAGATGGGTAGCATTTTCATCGTTATCTACATTGTCTAAATTTAGTCCGATTTTATTTTTGCTATAACCATAACTCATTCCGGTTGTGATTTGCCAATTGGCTCCGAAATTCCCTTTGTACGAAGTATTAAAATATAAATTATCGTTTTTTAAATTTACTCTCATCTTCTCAGCTGAATTTATATTTTCCTGATTAATATCGAATTTAGAAGAATCAAAAGCAGCATAGAGTTTCAGAATTCCGTTGTTGAAGTTATAGCGATACACGCTTTCTCCAGACAACGATTGAAATGGCCTATTCCAGTCCAGATTTTGAGGAATAGCGGCCTGATAAGGCGCTAAATTGGTATAAGAAGCATTTACACTGAGGGAGCTTTTTTTCCATTTTTGGGTGTTTCCTAATCCTAAACCAACGGTCATTAAGGAGACTTCCGTTTTGTTTTGATCGGGATTATCTTCGGTATTTAAAAGTAACACGCTAGACAAGGCTTCACCGTATTCAGCCGAATATCCTCCTGTCGAAAAGGCGATTCCGCTAAACAGAAATGGAGAAAACCGACCGCGTGTAGGCAAATTATTAGTAGTTGCTCCATAAGGTTGCGCTACACGAATACCGTCTACAAAAGTTTGGGTTTCATTTGCTTCTCCGCCACGTACAAATAAACGACCATCTTCACCTACACTTTGTGTTCCTGGCAAAGTTTGTAAAGCGGCAATAATATTCCCTGCAGAACCTGCCGTTGTGACAATATCCACAGGTTTCAAAACTGAAACTCTTGCTTTCTCCCCAGATTCCATTGTTCCTGCAGTGATAACAACGGCATCAAGCGCATTAAAATTTTCTTTTAAAGTGATGGTTTTCTCTTGGAAATTGGCAACATCTATCTCCGTTTTTAAAGTCTCATAGATAAGAAAGCTAACGACTAGTGTTTGATTTCCTGTAGCATCAGTTTCGAATGAAAAATTTCCCTTTTCATTAGTTGTCGCTCCGTCATAACTTCCTTCGATAAAAACATTGGCTCCAGAAACGGGTTTGCCTTTTTGATCAACTACTTTTCCCGAAAGCTTTGTTTGGGAAAATAGAAAAGTGGTAAAAAATAAAATGATTACTGTTGTGATTGATTTCATGAGGTTTGATTTTGATACTCCAAATGTATTTTGATTGTCTCTTTTTAAAAACTTAAACTAACTGAACTGTCAAATTATAGGGATGAGTTGTAATGGATTTTATTTTCTGCTATATTTACAGCAAATCGCCATGGTTAACGCAACCCCTAGCTATCGGGGTTACGAAGGGCATACCCAAAAAAGAATTAGAAACGAAATTATCAATAGAATATGAAAACGGAAAAAGAAAAAATGATTTCTGGAGAACATTATCTGGCTGGCGATTCGGTTTTAGTAAAAGATCGACGAAGAGCTAAAAACCTGCTGCATCGATTGAATGTTACCGAATATAGAATTACTAAAAAAGCACGGGAAATAATAAAGGAATTAATTCCAAATGCAGGCGCTAACCTCTATATTGAGCCGCCTTTTCATTGTGATTATGGATATAATATTAGTTGTGGAGAAAATGTCTTCTTTAATGTTAATTGCGTCGTTCTTGACTGTGCTCCAGTTACCATTGGTTCTAATGTGTTTTTTGCTCCAGGCGTTCAACTTTACACGGCTACTCACCCACTGGATGCTGAATTACGAAAAACGGTTGAAAGTGCGTTACCTATAATTATAGGCGATGATTGCTGGATAGGTGGGAATTCTATAATTTGCCCTGGAATTACTATTGGCAAAGGCTGTGTAATAGGCGCTGGATCTGTGGTTACAAAAGATATCCCAGATAATTCATTGGCGGTAGGAAATCCAGCAAAAGTGATTCGGAAACTAAATCAATAATCTATGTTAGCCTTAAACAAAGTACATCATACTGCCATTATTTGTTCTGATTATAAAAAATCAAAAAGTTTTTATACGCAAATCCTAGGACTGAAAGTAATTCAGGAAATTTATCGAGAAGAACGCGATTCATACAAACTCGATTTAGCTTTAAATGGAAATTATATCATCGAACTTTTCTCCTTTCCTAATCCGCCACAAAGACCGTCCCGTCCCGAAGCTTGTGGCTTACGCCATTTGACTTTTGAAGTGAATGATATCGAACAAACACGTGATTTTTTAGTAAAAAACAACATCTCTGCAGAAACGATAAGAATAGATGAATATACTGAAAAACGTTTTTTCTTTATCGCTGACCCAGATGGTTTACCTATAGAATTTTATGAATTTTAATTTTGTAAGATTCATTACAACGATTGCAGTCACAAAAATTTCATAAAAAAAATCAACTGTTACTTACTAGCAAGTCTTGTTATATTTTAATTCTTTAAATTTGCAGTCCTTAAAAACCTTATATAAACTAAGGTTCACAATATATTTACATGAATACTACTGCCCGCATCAAAAAAAACATGCAATTAATAAAATTGCGGAAATTAATTATTGTTTCTGTTTTGATTAGTTTTCTTTCTGCTTTTTTAGGAATCACATTAAAAAAACTAACGGAGCATTACGAAGAAATTTTTTCTAGCCAAGCTTATTTACATCCCGTCTTTATATTTATTTTTCCAGTTTTCGGATTGTCAGTAATTTATTTTCTGAGACATTATATGTTTAATAAAAAAGAGAATAAAGGAATCAATGAAGTTTTTGAGAGTACAGGGTCTAAAACCAAAAACTTACCAAAATCAAAGATTGCTTCCCATTTTATCAATGGATTGCTAACTGTCATCTTTGGGGGTTCTACAGGAATTGAAGTTTCTACCGTTGTGGCTACAGCTACTATCGGTTCTGTGGCGCAACGCAAACAAAATATATTTAAAGAATATAAGACGGAATTGATTTGTGCGGGAATAGCTGCTGGAATCACGGCACTATTTAATAGTCCTATCGCGGGGCTATTTTTTGCACTCGAAGTTATTTCGAGAAAAATTACACGTACTTTTTTAATTAGCAATATTATTGCTGTTACTGTTGCTTTTGGACTTGTTCTTTTAATAGATGAGAAACCCATATTTGCTGTAAACATTACAACATGGCATGCAAGAGCTATTCCGTATTTTATTTTATTAGGGATTATTGCTGGGATTAATTCTGTTTATCTAACACGTTGCGTATTGTTTTTTAAAAATAATCTAAGCCAAATAAAAAGTCACTACTACAAGATTTTAATAGGATCTGTAATATTAAGTTGTTCTTTATTTTTCTTTCCGCAATTATATGGAGAAGGATATCACGCAATCAAAATGATTTTTTTGAATCCTAACGAGGTAAAAATATCTTATAGTTTACTATCTACCTTTATAGGTATCATTATATTAAAACCCATTGTCACATCGGCTACTTTATTTTCTGGTGGAGATGGCGGTGTTTTTGCTCCTAGCCTATTCATTGGTGCTTTTTTAGGATTATTTGTAGCGCTACTCTTAAACACTTACTTAAACGCAAATATAATTCCGGTTAACTTTATGGTCATAGGAATGGCAGCGGTTTTAAGTGCTAGTATTCACGCCCCTTTTACTGCGCTATTTTTAATTTGCGACTTAATAAATGATTACACTTTATTTTTTCCCATTTTAGTGGTTTGTCTTATTTCAAAATACACCGCAAAGCTGATTTATCCACATTCTGTATATTCCTACGCTGCTAGTGTAGCAAAATAACATTTTATGCCTACCGAAAAAATTAAAAGAAGTTATCGTAAGACCAAATACATACTTTATAAAGAAACGCTAGTTGATTTTAGAGAAAAATTTTGGTCGTTTGTTGGTTCCTTTATTGGGATTGGGACTCTTGCTTATTTACAATCACGAATGCTTCCAGATTCTGATGTACTATTTCTTATAGGATCTTTTGGTGCATCCTCTGTTTTGATTTATGGCATTATCCAAAGTCCGCTAGCACAACCTCGAAATTTGATTGGTGGTCACGTTATATCAGCAATTGTAGGAGTAACTGTCGCTAAATTTGTTCCTGACATCTTTTGGTTAACAGCTGCCTTATCCGTTTCACTTTCTATTATTCTAATGCAACTGACAAAAACATTGCATCCTCCTGGAGGAGCTACAGCTTTGATAGCAGTAACTGGATCGGCACAAATAAAAAATTTAGGATATTGGTATGTAATTTCACCTGTACTTAGCGGAGTATTAATTCTTCTGGTTGTTGCCTTAATTTTTAACAACATGACGGTAAACAGGTATTACCCTATCCATGGAAAATACCACAAATTCAGAAAAAAAATACATAAATCTCTCAATAACAAATAATTATAATTCTATATAATTACTACTGTTTTATTTTTATTCGAATAATTAAATCGTAGCAATCCTTATTATTGCTATTTTAAATTGGCAGACCTATAAGTAGTTGATTTGGTTCTTTATAAATGCATACGCAAAAATCTTATCAACAAATCTAGAATCTGTGTTGAAAGTTCGGGATGAAATATAAAATTAAATTTTACCTTTGACCTCTCATTAAAAACAAAGATTATGGTTTACAAATTCAGAGTAATTCTAGATGCAGAAGAAGATATATTCAGAGATATTGCAATACTTGCAGATGACACTTTAGAAGATTTACATAACGCAATATTCAATTCCTTTGGTTTTGACGGTATGGAAGTAGCCTCGTTTTACACTTGTGATGAAACATGGAACCAGGAAGATGAAATTTCGCTTTTTGATACCGGCGATGTTATTGGGGAGCAAAAAACGATGAGCTCTTACCAATTGTCAGATCTATTAGATGCTGAAAACACAAAAATTATCTATGTATATGATTTCATTAATATGTGGACATTCTTAGTTGAATTGGCCGCAGTTGAAGAACAAGAAGTAGGGAACTTATATCCCGAAACTTTATTTTCTCATGGTGAAATGCCAGATGAGGCAATAGAGAAAAACTTTGAAGCAGACAATGCTGATGACTATGCCAATGATTATGAAGACGGTCTAGACGAGGAGGACCTTGATATGTTTGAAGGAGACGATAGTTTTGAAGACTTTGGATTTGAAGAAAACTGGAATTAGAATAGTAAAAAATAAGAATAAAGAGCCAAGATTAAAGACTTCTCTATTGTCTATAATCTTGGTTTTTTTGTCTAAAAAAAATAAAACACAAAAATGATCAACTTATTTAACACACACATCGAGACTCTTTCTATTCATAGAGTAGGAAACAAAAGTCGTAACGAAGCTATCTTCTTATCAGAGCAACCTTTTAGTCTTCAAGATGAAATTGTGCCTCTTATAAAAGAGTTTTTCTTGAAACCTTTTAGAGAAAAAGAAGAAAACTATTTTCAGTTTGCACATGAAGTTGATTTGGATTATAACGACATGTATAAATTTACTTCAGCGATTTTTGAAAATCCAGCAAGTTTACATGAAAATTCAAAGAATATCACTAGGCATTTATTCGAACAATCGAATCATCCTCACATTAAAAATGGAGAAGTGTATGTCACTTATCTAACAAACGTAAATATCGATAACAATGTCGTTGATGCCATAGGTATTTTTAAAAGTGAGCTGCAAGCTGATTTTTTACAGTTTGAAGAAAAAGGAACACATTTAGAAATGATACTTCAACAAGGTATAAACTTGAGCAAACTAGATAAAGGATGTATCATTTTTAATCATAAAAAAGAAGAAGGATATAAAATATTAACTGTGGACAGTAACCGTTATGATGCGAGATACTGGTTAGAGCATTTCCTTTCTGTTGATGCCTTTGAAGATGAGAATTTTATCACTAAAAAATATTTGAAGTTCTGTCAGAATTTTGCAAAAGACGTAGTTTTTCCTGCTGAAGACAAAAAAGAGGAAGTGATGTTCATGAACCGTTCAGTGAATTATTTTGCCAAAAATGATCAATTTGAAGAGACTAACTTTTTGAACGAAGTTTTAGACAATCCAGACCTGATTCCGGAATTTAAAAATTACAAAGTTGACAAAGGAGAAAAATACAGTATTGAAGATGTAACCTCATTCCCCATTGCTAATGCTGCAGTTACAGATGCTCGTAAATCAATAAAAAATGTAATCAACTTAGATACGCATATCCAAATCAAAATGGATTTCATCAATCCTGAAAGCGCAGAGAAATATGTTGAAAAAGGTTGGGACGAAGAAAAACAGATGTATTACTATTTAGTATACTTTAACAAAGAAGAAAAATCGTAAAGCTATTTTTCACTTCTTTTCCTTTTAAAAAAGCCTCAATCACTAATTTAGTGATTGAGGCTTTTTCTTTAATACACTAATAACTAGTCCATTCACATTTTTGTATTTAGTTACTACAATTCCAGTTTCGAGTAGGAAATTATTTCCTTTTATGACGAAAAGATGTTTTTAATCGATTAAATTGTTGTTTTGTCGATATTTTCAATAGTTTTAGCGAACTCAAATCTACCTAAACGCCACCATTACCATTATGAGTACAATCGAAATCAAAGAAAATTTTCTAAGTAAAAAATTATATTGTTTACTTTTTGGACACAAAATTATTACAACCCGTAATATTACCAGTCATTTTAAGGAATACAAATGCACTATTTGTGAATTAGAATTAACAAATGATGAAAAAGGAAACAAAACGTTTCTTACACCAGAGTTAAAAGAGATAAACGACACTTTAAAAAGTTTTTGTGTAAAAAAACTTCAACATATCTAGTTGAAACCTTGCCGCTAATTTAGTTCTATTAAACTAATAGAATAAGAGCAATGCTTAAAGCATTTCACCGCTGATTATCCTTCTTTTAAAAATCAAAAAACAAAGCTAGAAGAGCAACACAAATCTGGAATCCTAGTTTCGCGCCTAATTATGTTTCCTAAGGTGAAACCAAAACTACAAAACAGTCCTAACTACACGGACATTTTTATAGTTTTCGGCAACAAAATCAAAAATCTACCTCGATTTAGTATTATTTCTTTGTTGTGTTTAAAATATTAAACCTCCAATTACCTTAGTGACTAGCGTTTTTTTCATAAATTTGCATGGTAAAAAAACTCCTTTTCTAGTAATTTTACATTTTTAAATCCGCATCATAATGAACACTACTATATTCAACGAAAGTCCTTTTAAAACGCTAATTTCCTTTCACAAACTAATCGAATCTTTGGAAGAAATTGCTCTATCAGATGTTGATTATCGTTCTAATTATGCAAAGGCGTTATTAAAAGAAATTGAACCAATACCAGAATTTAGAACTGGAATTGAGGATTTATCGATTATAGAAAATAACAAAACACTAATAAATTATTTACTTGCTGATTTATTCCCCACTTCATTAACAAATAATGAGATAAAAGCCGTTACCATTCCGTTTCAAAATTTCACTTTTAATTATTCTGAAAGATTCAAAAAAATATTAATTGCTGCAGGAGATTTTGATTTAACGATAAGAGATTTTAACGACGATCAATTTTATATACTAAGCTGTATCCTTATATTAAATTCCTATTACCATCAGCACTTCGATTACAACAGACCTTTATTTTATGACATTCCAAGTTCAAACGGAATTATAAATCATTATCGAATTCTCTACAATGCAGATTTCATAGAAATTTATCCTACAGAAAAAGCCGTTGCATTATCATCTGAAGACATTGATGAATTAATGGACAATTATAGCAATATCGATTTATGGAAAGAGAAATTTCCTTTAGAAAGTTGGATTCTAAAAGGTTTTGGAATAGTCACCCTTTATGATGCTACTAAAGAAAGTGCCATCTCTAATTTAAAAAGTAATCTTTTAAAATCTGAAAAAGGGCAAAATGACATTAATAAAAATTCAAATGCCATCTTTAAATCAATATTTAAAGTTCCTGATTTAAGAATAGGCCTTGTTATATATAGCGCAGAAGAAGGTAAGTTAATAAAACCTCCTTTTAAGAATGAGGAACGGGAAAGCTTCATTCTTCTGGATGAAAAAGAAATCCCTTGCGAAAAAGCATTTCTGGGATGCTCTTATAATACTCTTTTAGAAGACAAAAAACCATTCTCAATTTCTAGCGTGGAGCATTTTGCCACTATTCCTGGTAATGAAAGATTTGCTAAACATTTACTGGATCAGGGTATTAAAAGTTGCATTCTAGCGCCTGTAATAAAAAACAATAAATTATTGGGGATTATGGAACTCGTTTCATCTGAACCTCGACAATTAAATAGTATAAATGCAAACAATCTAGACCTTATACTTCCTTATATCGTAGATACGCTAGAACGATACAATATAGATTTAGAAAACCAAGTCGAAGCTATAATTCAACGTGAATATACAGCGATACACTCTAGTGTATATTGGAAATTTCGAAATGAGGCACAAAAATATTTCCATACAAATACCGCTAACAAGGATTATATTTTCAAAGAAATTGTTTTTAAAGAAGTGTATCCCTTGTATGGTCAGATTGACATCAAAGGGTCCTCTGAACACCGAAATTCAACTGTAAAAGAAGATTTAAAAAATCAACTGAGTGCATTATTAGCCATTTTTAAAAATTTAGAAGCAAACAGTACGCTTCCTTTACTAGAGCAACGAAAATTTGAAATGCAATCGTACTCAAGAGAATTGCAATTAGAATTAAAAGCAGATACAGAGCAACAGATTCAAACCTACATTCAAAAAGAAATACACCCCATTTTATCGAATTCGAAAATTGAAGGCGAATGTCAATTATTAATAAATAACTATTTTGAAGAATTAGATCTAAAAACAGGTCTGTTTTATCAAGCACGCAAACAATTTGATGATGCAATGGCTATCATTAACAAAAAGATGGCTACTGTTCTAGATAAGGAACAAGTGGAAGCACAAAATATATTCCCACATTATTTCGAAAGATTTAAAACAGATGGAGTTGAACACAACCTCTATATTGGCGCTTCTATTTCTCCTTCACAGCCCTTTGACTTAATGTATCTGAATAATTTAAGGTTATGGCAATTTCAAACATTGTGTAAAATGGAATTAGAGCATCATCATCTTAAATCTTCACTTCCATATGAACTCGATGTAACCTCTTTGATTTTAGTGTTTAGTTCTCCTATTTCAATCCGTTTTAGAATGGATGAAAAACGTTTTGATGTCGACGGAACCTATAATGCCCGTTACGAAGTGGTAAAAAAACGTATTGACAAAGCCAACATAAAAGGAACAAAGGAAAGAATAACTCAAAAAGAGAAAATAACCATAGTCTACTCTCATTCTTACGAAGAAACAGAATACTTAAAATACATCAAATTCCTACAGTTTAAAGGGATCCTAGAACCAACAATTGAGCAATTTGACGTCGAAGAACTGCAAGGTGTTTCTGGGTTAAAAGCCCTTAGAGTAAAAGTGTGCAACACGAACATCGATACTGAAAAATACAGCTATCAAGATTTAGTAGAAGAGTTAAATTAGACGTGAATAGAATTAAATGCAATTATAAAAGCAATAACAGAAACTATAATTCCAATCATAAATATATTGTAAGTAATTCTTAATAGATTGTATTTTTTCTCTAAAACTAATCCCAAATAGTACAAATCTTTAATCATCGAGTTGTATAAATGACTGTCATCTTTCATCATTTCGTTAACCGCCCATTCATATTCGTCTAAAGGCATTTTATAAAAATTACCAAAGAAAAGTAAATTCACTTTTTTGTCCTCAATGTCTTGCCTTGTAAAAGTACCACTAGTAACTTTTGGACGTGTTGAAAGTATGGCAAAAATGATAGAAACCACACTAAACATCAACATTATAAATGTGGGAATGACTAAATAGTCATTGCGTACATTATCCAACTTTGGAATAATTGATGATAAGGCAATCGATATAATAATCGCGTTAACCGACAATAATATATTTGCTTTACTATCTGCAATTCCGCTTAAACGGGTGTGATTACTCAATGTAATTCTGAATAAAGTATCTACTCCTCTACTTGTTTTCCCATTAGTAGGTTTCTTTTTCTTTTTCTTCTTCTTCTTCTTTTCAGCTGCAACAGAATCTTCAGCCGTTTGATTTTCGATTTTATTTATATTTTCTTTTATCAATTTGATGTTGTTTTCTTTAATGGGTTGCCAGTTTTCAAGGGCATAATCAGTGTAATATACGTGATATTTAGATAATATTTTAAGGTTTTCTTTGGCCCATTCTTGATTTGTATAGAATTTTTGACTGGTAACCTCCCATTCCTTTCTTAAATTCTCGCAAATAGACAAATAATCCTCTCTTCCAAAATGAGAATAATCAGCATCTCTAATGATTTTTTCGAAAATAGTTTTAGGCACATAATCATAGGTTGTTGCTTTTATAATTTTAGAAACAGCATTAATAAACGCTTCATCTTTACCCTTGCCTTTTAAAAAATCTCGTACAATAGCAATACTCGCATCTTCATGATTATCACAACCTTTAGTATAACCCGTATCATGAAACCATGCAGCTATGACAATGATCTCAGTCTCTAACGGCGTTAAACTCTCTCTGTCTGATAGCATTGTAACTGCCGTAACCACATCAAAAGTGTGGTCTAAATTGTGGTAAATAAATGAAATAGAAAGTTTATCTTTGAATAATTTACGGACAAAATCTTCGGCTTGCGCTATAATGGTCATAACAAATTTTTATACTACTAAATTATGAAAATGTTTTCGGATAATCGATTTATCAAAAATAAAATATTTCTTTACTTACCAATAGTACTCCTTTTGCTACAATCATGTGCAACTAAAAAGGCTCAATATGGTAATAAAGTAGAAAATCCGGTACCCCAAAACGTAGTAGACACGGCAAAAATTGTGCATACCTTTTTTTTAATTGGCGATGCTGGCAATGCTGATGAAGCCGAACCTCAAAAAATGTTGCAATTACTACATGAACAACTTCTAGTGGCCAATAAAAACAGCACTTTACTGTTTCTAGGAGACAATATATACCCGAAAGGATTACCGAGTAAGAAAGACGAACCCGCCTATAAAATTGCCGAAGACAAATTATTAGCTCAACTAGCACTTTCTAAAAAGTTCAAAGGGCAGACCGTTTTTATTCCCGGAAACCACGATTGGTACAACGGAATCAAAGGGCTTGAAAAACAAGGTGAATTCATCACTGATTATTTAAAAGACAAAAACGCATTTTCACCTAGTAAAACCTGTGCAATTGATGATTTAGAAATAAACGACTTAGTTACTTTAATTACTATTGACAGTCAGTGGTTTTTAGAAGACTGGAATAAATCACCTACAATAAATGATAACTGCGACATTAAAACTCGTGAGGATTTCTTTGCTGAATTAGAAAGTTTACTAAGTAAAAACAAAGACAAAACGGTAATTTTAGCGCTGCACCATCCATTAATGAGTAACGGTACTCATGGAGGACAATTTTCTTTAGAAAAGCAACTTTTCCCTCTGGAGCAAAAAATTCCCCTGCCCATTATTGGGTCGGTTATTAATTTTTTACGAAAAACATCAGGTATTAGTCCGCAAGACATTCAAAACAAAAAGTATAGCGCATTATCAAACCGCATTCAAACGTATGTAAAAGGTTTCAATAATGTGATTGTGGTTTCTGGACACGACCATAATTTACAATACATTGATCATGAAAATGTCAAACAAATTATAAGTGGAGCTGGATCTAAATCAGAAGCTGCAAAGGCGGTTTATCCAAATGATTTTTCATACGGGAAAAATGGTTTTGCAACACTATCTCTTTATAACAACGGAAAAGCAATGGTTTCTTTTTACGGAAAAGAAAATAACAAGTTAAATTTATTGTTTCAAAAAACGATTTTATTTCCACCATCAAAAGTAACACTAGACTATCCTACAAAATTTCCACAGACTACTAAAGCTTCCGTTTATACTCCCGACATGATTCACAAAAGTAAGTTTCATAATTTTTTATTTGGAACACATTATCGTGAATATTTCGGTACACAAATAGCAGCAAAAACAATCACTCTTGACAAACTTTATGGAGGTTTGACGCCCACAATTGCAGGCGGTGGTCATCAATCTAAATCTTTACGACTTGAAGATTCTAACGGTAAAGAATATGTAATACGCGCGGTTAAAAAAAGTGTATCTCGCTTTTTACAAAGTGTTGCCTTTAAAGACCAGTATGTAGAAGAGCGCTTTAAAAACACATTTGCCGAAGAGTTTTTATATGATTTCTACACCACATCACATCCTTATGCCCCTTTAGCAGTGGGTAATTTAGCTGATAACATTGGAGTTGCACATACTAATCCATTACTCTATTATATCCCAAAACAAAACCAGCTAAAAGATTTTAATGCTGATTTTGGCGATGAATTGTACTTAGTAGAAGAGCGCCCATCCAAAGAACAAATAGATGTGGCGAGTTTTGGCAAACCAGAGGACATAATAAGTACATATGATGTACTAGAAAAACTACACAAAGACGAGAAATATTCTATTGATGAAAAAGAATATATTAAAGCTCGTTTGTTTGACATGCTAATTGGTGATTGGGATAGGCATTATGACCAATGGCGTTGGGGAGAATACAAACAAGACAAAAAAGTAGTTTACAAGCCTATCCCAAGAGATCGCGACCAAGCGTTTTCAAAGTATGACGGAGCATTGCTTTCTATTTTAATGAATATTCCCGCTTTACGCCACATGCAATCTTTTAAAGAAGACATCAAAAACGTAAAATGGTTCAATAAAGAAGCCTATACATTAGATTTAGCATTATTAAAAACTTCGACAGAAAAAGAGTGGCTTGAGCAGGCTAAATACATTCAAGAAAATCTCTCGGATCAAGAGATAGATCGTGCTTTTGTCAATTTACCAAAAGAAGTTCAAGATCAAACGATTGAAGACATTAAGCATAATATAAAATCTCGCAGAGAATTGCTGACAAAATATGCTAGGAATTATTATAAGGTGTTACAAAAAACAGTTATAATAGTAGGCACAAACAAAGATGATAAATTTGTTATCGACCATAAGGGCAAAAAAAATCTGGAAGTTGCAGTTTATAGACTAAAAAAAGAAGGAGATGAACTTCTTTATAAAAAGTCGTTTACTAATGCGCACACTAAAAATATCTGGGTATACGGTTTAGACGATGATGATGTTTTTCAGGTAAAAGGAGCGAACAAATCGAAAATAAAAATCCGATTGATAGGTGGACAAAACAATGATATTTACAATGTAGAAAATGGTAAAAAAATTACAATTTTAGACTTTAATTCTAAAGAAAATACTTTTAACCTAGATCACAGAGCTAAAAAATCACTGTCTGATGATTATGAAACTAGCCTTTACGATTACAGAAAACCCAAATACAATGTATTCTCAGGCTTACCTATATTAGGTTTTAATCCTGATGACGGTATAAAATTTGGAATTATTGCTAACTATACCATTAATAAATTTAAGCGAAATCCTTATACACGAAAACATACTTTAAAAGCAAATTACTATTTTGCTACAGGAGGATTTGAATTACTTTATAATTTAAGTATTCCTAAACTTTATAAGGATTGGGATTTCGATTTCGCAACACAATTTACAAGTCCTAATTTTGCCATCAACTATTTTGGTTATGGTAATAACTCCGTAAATAATGATGAAGAAGACGGAAAGGATTATAATAGGGTTCGCATTAGAATTGCAAAATTCGCACCACAAATCACAAAAGTAGGACTTTATGGAAGCGTTATTAATTTCAAAACAGAATTTGAAAATATTGATGTTGAGAGAACAAAAGATCGTTTTATAGCAATCCCAAATACGGTTAACCCAACAGTTTTTGACAACCAATTATTTGCAGGTGCAAGCTTAAAATATAGCTTTGATAATTATGACAACCCCGCTTTTCCAACATTAGGTATGGGATTTTCTATTACTGGAGGTTGGAAAATAAACTTAGAAGACACAAAGCGAAATTTCCCTGCAATAGAATCTAAGCTTAGTTTTAATCATAAAATTGATGCAAACGGAAAAATTGTTTTAGCAACTCTACTTAAAGGAAAAGCGATATTAAACGATAATTTCGAATTTTATCAAGGAGCAACTTTAGGAGGTGATTATGACTTAAGAGGTTTTAGAAATGAACGTTTTATAGGGAATTATTCCTTCTTTCAAAGTAGCGATATTCGCTGGAATATAGGAACAATCAAAAATAGTTTTATCCCTATGTCTTATGGAGTTCTAGGCGGTTATGACTATGGAAGAGTATGGCTAAAGGGTGAAGAATCTGATAAATGGCATCAATCAGTTGGTGGCGGATTATGGCTTAACGGATTAGATGTTCTTACAGCAAGAATCACTTATTTTAAAAGTGCCGATGATCAGGCGCGTTTTACTTTTGGTCTAGGACTAGGTTTTTGATTTTAACTTTTTCAGGTTTACTTCATAAACCTTTCCTCCCATTTTTTTAGTTTTTTCATCAGCGATAAAAACTGTTTTATTGTCTTTAAAACTGATGCTTTCTTTTTGAGAATAATGCTTTAAATCAAGTTCCTTTACAGTTCCTGACAAGAAATCATCCTTTTTATAACCCTCAAAAAGCCAAATTTTACTATGACTCAAAAGCACTACTTTTGAGTCATCAGGACTAATAGCAGCGCTTGTGATAGCATCAGTTTCATAATCGTTTCCAGTAATAAACTTACCAATTAATTGTGCTTTTTGAAAGCCTGCTTTATTTATAATTTTATATATGCTGCTGGTACCGTCAAAATCTTTACTTCTATTTTTAGTAAAGAGGTAAAAGAAACCCTCATACTCAAAAAAACTTTCTACATCAAATACTAAATTTTTCTTCTTTGGCGGAAACTCTGTTTGTTCTGGGTAGGCAAAGTTTATTTTGTAAGCTGGAGAAGCTGAAGCAGATTTCAGACCACTTTTATCAATTTTATAAATACATAAATCCCTTCTTTCATTTTCATTATTCCCAAAATCACCTATATACAAATTACCTTGATTATCTTGAGTAATATCTTCCCAATCCCTATTTTTAGTATCGGTTATTGTAATTTCATTTTCAATTTTTCCTTCTGGATTTAGACTATAAATTTTATTAGCATTCCCGCTATCTTCCAAAGTCCAAAGTAAATTGGTATCTTCTGCATAACTAATTCCAGAGACTTCTTTAAGTTTTTTTGGTAAGGAGTATAGAGTAGATAACACACCTGAATCTTGCTGACAGGATAGTATTAAAAAGGAAACGGAAACAATCGAAATGTAGTTTTTCATATTCTAGGCTAAAATAGATTAATAGGAATGAACTTTGGAGCGTTTAAATTAAAACCCAGGCTTAAATAAATTAGCATTTTTATAATTTCTGGTAACAAATCGGAAGGCTGCTGTTAAAACATTCCCCATCCTTTTAGCATTTTTAAAATTCAAATCATTTGTAAATAAAAACAAATCGTTCTTTAGCCGTTGTACATGTTCATCAGGGGCAATAAGGTCATTTCCCATAATCTTCAATAGCCTTTTAATACGTGTTTCTGCCGAAAGGATTCTTTTAGCTAAAACCGCTCGTTCTTCATTCTTATATTGTTCAATGGAGCTATCCTGTAATTTATCCTTCACTAATTTTACCATTGGATAATTCTCTTTAAAGAACTGCGGTCTATAGATCTTGAAATTCCCCTCATAACATTGCTGATCAAAATCAATGGGGCGAATTCTATACACTACCTGGTCAAAATCGTGAATGGGTACAATTACATAATTATAAGCACGCATATCTCCTAAAAGACGTATCATACAACGCTCATTAAACTTTACAAATTCTTTGGCTATCTGTGCTTTTTCGGTTTCGCTACAATCCTCCAAAAGTGTTTTTATAAATACATCTCCTGGAATTCCCATGATATGCTCTTCAATTAATGTATCTTCATATACTAAGAAGTTGATCTTGTCAGGAGATAAAATATGTTCTAATTCCAGTCCATATACACGCGAAGCATCTGCTTTTTTTACGTAAAAATGAGTGTAATTATCATTTAATATGTTTCTAACTTTTATTCGAAAAGGCTTCGAATTCCCAAAAGTGCAATAATCAATTGAATCTACATTCAAAAACTTAATAATGTCTAAATTCCCATCAGAATGCAAAAGTGAATAGATCTTTTTTAAAGTTAGATCAATTTCCATTCTTTCAAATTCATTATAATACACCCTAATCCATAAGGTATCTACCTCTTGCTTATCGTAAACGTTTATAGCTCCTGAGAACCGCAATAAATCATCATAAACTACAGGAACTTTAGAGATACGATCAAACCGACCTAAATAATCAAAAAGGGCATTATTTATAGGATAGGATGGTTTTTTAAACAGTACTTCAGAATCGCTCATTATGTTGATTTTAATGCAAATTTACGTCAATTTATAGCTATATGATAATAAAACACAAACTTCTTAATTTTTCAGAAGTATAAAAGACTAAGAAGTCCACCCTAATTTTCTAAAATTATCAGTCATAAAATACAATTCTCCAGACGATAAAGTTTCTCCTAAAATTAATTACGAAATCAATAGATGGTAATTTCTTGATGAGTCTACCCTTTTAACCATTAAAGGAAAAATCATCATTTTATTGTTACCTCTTTCCTTGCTCCTTATAATATCGAAATGCTAAAAAACAACATTGCTAAAAACTATGTCATAAGTCCCATTACTACTCAAAAATTAGAAGAAGCAACCGCCTTAACCCCATAACAAACTAATTTTGCTATAACGGTAACAATTTGTTAATTTGCTCGTCCTATATATAATATAAAAAACCAACATTTTGGAAACTATCCTTTCTATTAAAAATCTTAGCAAACGCTATGGAAGTGTGCAGGCCTTAAAAGATATTTCTTTCGAAATAAAAAAAGGCCACGTTTATGGTATTCTAGGCCCTAACGGAAGCGGAAAATCAACAACCCTTGGAATTGTTTTGAATGTGGTCAATAAAACTTCGGGGGAATACAGCTGGTTTGATGGAAAAATGGAAACCCATGATGCTTTGAAAAAAGTGGGAGCTATTATCGAAAGGCCCAATTTCTACCCTTATATGACGGCACAGGAAAATCTAAGGTTAGTTTGTAAAATAAAGGATATTAGTTATGCTAAAATTCTTGAAAAACTACAACTTGTGGGTTTAGATGAAAGAAAAGATAGTAAGTTCAGCACCTTTTCATTAGGAATGAAACAACGCTTAGCGATTGCCTCTGCCCTATTAAATGATCCAGAAATATTGATTTTAGACGAACCTACTAACGGTTTAGATCCGCAGGGAATTCATCAAATTAGAGATATTATAAAACAGATAGCTGCGCAGGGAACTACTATTTTATTAGCCTCTCATTTATTAGATGAAGTCGAGAAAGTGTGTTCACATGTCTTAGTTTTGAGAAAGGGACTTGTCCTCTATTCTGGGAGTGTACATGGCATGTCATCCAATGAAGGTTTTTTTGAGCTACAAGCCGAAGATTCTCAAGCTTTGCTTGAAGTTTTAAAAACGCACCCCGCTATAGAAAGTATTAAACAAGAAGAAGAGAAAGTTTTTGTATATCTAAAAACTCCTTTAGAAGCCGCGGTTTTAAATAAATTCCTTTATGAAAACAATATTAATCTAAGTCATTTGGTTAAACGCAAACACAGTTTGGAAGAGCAATTTTTAGAATTGACAAAAAATGCTAAACCAACACTTAAAAACTAAAAAAATGAAAAGATTATTATCTATTGAATTACAAAAAATATGGATGAACAAAGCAAGTCGGGTTTTGACTTTGACCTACTTCATTTTACTTTCCTTTATAGCGTTAATCGCATCCATAAAATTTGACATTGGTTTTTTTAAAATCCATCTTGCTGAAATGGGTATCTTTAATTTTCCTTTTATTTGGCATTTTAATACTTATATTGCTGCAATTTTAAAATTGTTCTTAGCCATCGTTATTGTCTCCATGATGGCAAATGAGTATAGCTACGGTACTTTAAAACAAAACCTGATTGACGGATTGAGTAAAAAAGAGTTCGTTTTGTCTAAATACTTGACCGTCCTCTTATTTTCTTTTTGCTCTACTGTTTTTGTATTCATCATGAGTTTAATATTAGGATTTGTATTTTCATCTTATACAGAGTTATCCATAGTTTTTTCTCAAATGGAATATCTACTGGCATTCTTTGTCAAATTAGTTGGTTTTTTCTCCTTTTGTTTATTTTTAGGAATACTGGTAAAACGATCTGCATTTGCATTAGGATTTCTGCTAGTATGGAATATTATTGAGGGAATTGCTAAGGGCATTTTAACATTTAAAATATTCCCAGATAATAAAACAGCTGATTATATAACTCAATTTTTTCCCTTAGAATCCATGTCAAATTTAATAGTAGAGCCTTTTTCTAGGTTATCAGTTATAAAAAATATTGGAACACAAATTGGAGTGGATAGCATTAAAGATTACAGCGTCCATTTTTCATCTCTACTTATTGTATTGTCCTGGTCGATTATATTTATGTTACTTTCTTACAAGTTGTTAAAAAATAGAGATTTATAGTATATTTATTAGACTATGAAGTCTCTAAAAATAATATCGATTTATTTTTTTCTTTTTTTCATTCCCTTGATGGGAAGTGCACAATCAATAACGGTAAATGATTCTTATACTGCACAAAATCTTGTAGATCTATTGACAAATAATGGTTCGTGCTCCACTACTTCAAATCCTAGTGTTTCAGGAGACACCTTTTCAGGGACTCAGAAAAGTTATGGTTCTTTTAATTCCGGAACAAGCAGTTTCCCTTTTACGGAAGGAGTTCTTTTAAGCACTTGGAGTAGTGTAAAATCCAAAGGTCCTTATGTAGAAAATATTCCTGCCGCAGACAGTAATCAATGGCTAGGAGATCCAGATTTAGATACCGTTTTAGGAAAGTCTACGCTAAACGCAACAGTTTTAGAATTTGATTTTACACCTTTAACCAATTTTTTAAGTTTTGATTATATATTTGCTTCTAATGAATACCAAAGCTTTTTTCCTTGTAGCTATTCCGATGCTTTTGCTTTTTTAATAAAAGAATCCGGAAGCACTGCTCCTTATCAAAACTTGGCTCTAATTCCAAATACCACGATTCCTTTAACCTCCACAAATGTGCACCCTCTAATTCCTGCTGTAAATCCACCACCACCTTTTGGAACAAATGGTTGTCCGGCAGTGAACGAGTCCTATTTTGGAGCATTTAACACCTCTTCAAGTCCTATAAACTACGCTGGACAAACTGTTGTAATGAACGCTCGAACCAATGTAATTCCTAATAAGACTTATCATATAAAACTAGTAATTGCAGACAATGAATCTACAACATTTAACTCAGCTGTTTTTATAAAAGCAGGCAGCTTTAAATCTAAAATAGATTTAGGCACGGATCGACTAGTATCCACAAATAACGGAATCTGTTATGGAGAGAATTATGTTATAAATACAAGCTTACCGTTAACTAATACTTACAAATGGTATAAAGACAATATTCTAATTGCCGGTGAAACAAGTGCTTCTTACACCGCTAAAGCTGCTGGCACTTATAGATTTGAATTAGATGTTCCTAATTGTACCTCTTCGGGAGAAATAAAAATTGAATATACTCCAGAAATAGTACTGAACAATACTACTTTAGTACAGTGTGATGATAATGGGGATGGAATCTCCACTTTTAACTTAACGAAAGTAGACAGTAAAATCAAAAATAATGATTCTTCTTTAAATCCAGTTGTTTATTACGAAACATTGGCAGAAGCCAAAGGATCATCAAATGCGATTGCAAATTCTACATCGTATACGAACAAATCTCAAAATCAAATCTTATATGCAAAAGTTACTAATTCTTATGGTTGCGAAAAATATGCTGAATTAACACTCCAAATTTCTAATGAAAGTATTACTCCTCAAAATCCATTTACAACCTGTGACGCAGATGCAAGCCAAGACGGCTTATCTGTTTTTGATCTAAAAACAGATATAACTCCCGCCGTTTTAAATGGACTGCCGGCTGGATTAGATGTAGAATACTATTTGAGTCCAGTAGACGCTATTTTACAAAATAATGCATTTCCTAATTTATTCAATAATACGAACCCCTATCAACAAATTATTTTCGCGAAAATAATAAACGGCCCCGATTGCTATGATATCATACCTATCACACTTATAGTAGATACATTTAGCCCTCCAAATTTTGAAGATGTAAATGCAAGCTTATGCAATGGAAACTCGTTGAACCTATCAATAGCAAAAGGGTTTTCAAGCTACTTATGGAATACAGGAGAAACAACAAATTCAATAACACTAACTTCGGAAGGAGACTATTTCGTCACAGTTACCAATTCAAACGGATGCACAGCAACTAAAAATTTTTATATAAATAGTTCAGAAATAGCAACTATAAACGGAGCTACAATAAATGATTTCGCCGGAAATGAAAACTCAGTAGCAATAGAATATACAGGATCAGGAGATTATGAGTTTTCAATTGACGGTTCCTATTTTCAGGATAATCCTCAATTTGAAGGAATAGCTGCAGGAACTTATATCGCTTCTGCAAGGGATAAAAATGGCTGTGGTTTATCAGATCCCTTTGTATTCTACGTATTAGATTATCCCAGATACTTCACTCCTAACGGAGATGGCTATAATGATTTTTGGAATATTGACAATCTTGATCTATTACCAAAATCCACGATAACCATATTTAATCGCTATGGAAAATTACTGAAAGAAATAAGCCCATCAAGTGTAGGATGGAATGGGACCTATACTGGACATCCAGTAGTCGCTGATGACTATTGGTTTAATTTAACTTTTGAAGACGGAAAAATCATAAATGGTCATTTTTCTTTAAAAAGATAATAGATATTTAACTATTTTTAGCGAATGAAACAAACTTTACTTATTTTCTTTATTTTCTTATCAATAGGCTGTTTTGCACAATTTAGTAAAACGCATTATATACCGCCAATTACAGCTCAAAATAATTTAGTAGGAGACCACTATTTATACATTTCGACACCAAGCGCTACCAACGTTAATTTCAAAATCATTGAGAACGGAGGCTCGGTAATTTCTGGTGTTGTCAACAACACTACCCCTTTTGTATACAGTATTGGACAGGGGAATAATACTCAATTATTCACTCCTAAAACAGTAATTGGAACAATTCAAAACAAAGGTTATATTATAGAAGCCGAAAATTTAATTTATGTTAGTGTACGGGTGAACTCCGGATTAACAAATATTGGTACATATAACCATGCTGGTGGTCTTGTTTCTAAAGGAAATAGTGCCCTAGGAAAATTTTTTAGACTAGGTGCAATGTTAAATCCCCTTTACGACACATCTTTATTAAATTTTGCTTCCGTTCTTTCAACAGAAAACAACACCAGAGTAACTATTTCAAATATTCCTGATGGTACCGTTCTTAGTGACGGCACTATAATTAACGGGCCCATTATAAAAATATTAAATAAAAATGAAAGCTATGTTTTAGCTTTAGAAAATTATTCTAACACCATTTCTAATAGCTCTAAAATGATAGGTGCTCTTGTAGAATCTGACAAACCGATAGCAGTTAATTCAGGCTCATTTGGCGGGAGTAATAATACATTAGTTAATGCAGCAAATACGATGGGAACTGGCAGAGATATAGGCTTTGATCAAATTGTTCCCTTAGAAAAAACGGGGAAAGAATATATATTTGTAAAAGGTAATGGAACTAATGAGATAGAAAGAGTCATTTTAGTTGCACATAGCAATAATACTCAAATATTTACTAATGGAAATTCAATTCCAGTTGCAACACTTACTGCTGGAAGCTATTATGTCCTAAGTGGAAGTGATTTTGTTAATGGAAACTTATATGTAAATTCTTCAGAGAACGTATTTGCATACCAATGTATTGGAGGTTCGAATTCTCCTGCAAATCAAAACTTATTTTTTGTACCGCCAATAAATTGCTCAACACCTAATGTTGTTGATAACATCCCATTAATCGAATCAATAGGAACTGTAACATACACTGGAGGACTAAACATCGTTACAGAAACAGGTGGCACCGTAACCATAAATAATAGTCCCATTAATGCAACCGCAGTTGCAGTTGTGGGTAATCCCGCTTTTGTTCGATACACTGTTAGCAATCTGTCAGGAAACATTGCCGTAAAATCTACCAAACAGGTCTACGTATCATATTTTGCAACAAACGGTGCTGCTACTTATGGTGGATACTATTCAGGTTTTGACACTAAGCCTGAAATCGTAACTGACAATTTAGCCCTAAATAGCACAAATTGCATCCCAAATGTAAACTTGAGCATTAGTACTTTTTCTTCATATGACACATTTCAATGGTATTTTAATGACGCCCCAATAATTGGAGCTAATTCAAATTCATATACACCAACTCAACCAGGATATTACCAAGTTAAAGGAGGAATTCTGGGCTGTGTTAGCAATGTGTTTTCTGATAAAATCCCAGTGAGTGACTGTGCCTTAGACTCTGATAATGACGGTGTAAATAACAACATAGATATTGACAATGATAATGATGGAATACTAAATTGTACTGAGTCTTATGGAAATCAAGCAATCGATCTTTCCAATATTTCAACTGGTACTATCAATAAAAATGATTATCTCAATTCTTACAACGCAACTCTAACTTCAAACAACTCTATTACACCCTCAACATTTATTGGTAAAATAAACGGAGATTTCACGACTGAAGTACCCATGGGAAATGGTAATACAGTTACTCATGAAATGAATTTTACAAAACCAATTTCAATAGCACTAGAATATGTAACGACTGCTGACGTAACTGATTTATTAAATTCCAACTCCGAATTTATATTAAAATCTCCTGTAAACAAGACTATTACAGTGTTGAATCCAAATAATCAACTACTTATTGACACTAATTACGATGGGATTTTTGAAAGTGACATAACCGAATTTTCCTCTTTTGAAATTCGATTCAGACTGAATAGCGCAGTACCATTAGCCGCAGGAACAGGCACATTTAGTTTTCGTTCTTTTATGACAGAATCACTTTCGATAACTCATAAAAACTTATCTGACACAGAGACTAATAAATCCTCATTTGCAATTGTAGCTACATGCATACCTAGAGATACAGATCTTGACGGAATTCCAGACCAATTAGATTTAGATAGCGACAATGATGGAATTCCAGATATAATAGAAGCTCAAGTTAATAGCTCCGTTGCATTATCCAATACTGACACCAACAAAAATGGTCTTGACAATGCTTTTGAACCTGGATTAACTCCCATAGACACAGATAATGATGGTACACCGGACTTTTTAGATTTGGATAGTGATAATGATGGAATTTATGATTCAACAGAAACGGGAAGTTTAGCGACAGACACTGATGGCGACGGAATTAAAGATTATAGAGAACTTGACAGTGATAACGATGGCTGTAATGACGTTATAGAAGCCGGGTTTACGGATTCAAATAGTGATGGAATACTAGGCTCAATTACACCTCCAACTGCTGATTCTAAAGGAATTGTAACAAGTAGAACTAATGGTTATACAACTCCAAACGCTAATTATACTATTGCAGCTCCTATTATAATCAACACCCAACCTATTGTTCCTCCTACATGCGAACTACAAAACACCACAATTAAAATAGTTGATAATGGTGGGAACAACTATCAATGGCAACTATCGATTGATGGTAATAGTTGGAATCCAATAATACCTAATACAGTCTATAGTGGAACCGCAACAAATACATTAAATATTTCTAGTGTCACAAACGCAATGAATAATTACAAGTACAGGGTTTTACTAAATAAACCCGGTAACTCTTGTGATACGCTTTCATCAGAAGCTACATTAACGGTATATGCTCTACCTACAGTGTCAAACCCGATTACCTTAGTACAATGTGACGATGACGGAGACGGCATATCAAACTTTAACCTCACGGAAAAAAATAGTTTCATTTCGGCAAATCATCTTGTTGAAACCTTTACTTATTACACTTCTCAAAATGGAGCAAATACAAAAGATGATTTGGCCCAAATTAAAGACCCCTTTGCTTACATCAGTCCAAGTGCATCTGTATGGACCCGAGTGGAAAACCAAAATGGTTGTTATAGAATATCACAATTGAATTTAATTGTCTCGTCAACCCAAATTCCAACAACATTCAAACGTACTTTTTCAAGCTGTGATGATTCACTCGATAATATTAATGATGACAAAGATGGTATTTCAACCTTTGATTTCAGCAGTGTTACCAATGAAATAAAAAGTTCTTTTCTATCGTCAAGCACTTTATACGCAATAAAATATTACAGAAATGAGGCAGATGCCCTATCAGAGAGGAACGAAATAACAAATACTTCCAATTATAGAAATATTGGCTATCCTAACCAACAAGAAATATGGGTTCGTGTTGAAAGTACGCTAGACAATGCTTGTTACGGTTTAGGCCCACATGTAACACTAACGGTAAATGCAAAACCAAATATTAATACAAATGACGATCATGACGAGGATGAATTAGTCTGCTCTAACAATCCTTCATTTTTTGTACGTCTTGATTCTGGAATTCAAGATGGAACACCTACAAGCAATTATACTTATCAATGGACAAAAGACGATGTGATTCTAACTCCTGAAACTAAATACTTTTTAAATGTAAACGCGGTAGGAGTCTATACAGTAAAAGTAAGTAGTCTTTTTGGCTGCAGCAGAATCCGAACAATAAAAGTTACTGCATCAGACATTGCTACAATCGATAGCATAGATATTATAGACCTTGCCGATAATAATTCCGTAACCATCAACGTAACTGGCATAGGTGACTATGAATACAACTTAGATGATCCAACTTCTAGCTTTCAACCTTCAAATGTATTCGAAAATGTAATTGCAGGTATTCACGAAGTTTACATAAACGACAAAAACGGCTGTGGAAAAGTACAAAAAACCGTTGCTGTAATTGGCGTGCCTCGATTTTTTACTCCAAACAATGACGGCTACAACGACTATTGGAACTTAAAAGGAGTCAATAATGACCTAAATGCCAAGTCGGTAATCTACATTTTTGACCGATATGGCAAACTATTAAAAGAACTAAAGCCAAACAGCCTTGGGTGGAACGGAACCTTTAACGGCGCACCACTACCCGCTGATGATTATTGGTACACCATAAAGCTAGAAGACAACCGTGAATTAAAAGGTCACTTTAGCTTAAAAAGATAAACCAATCCTAGCAGCAAATTCTATAAAACACTACAATTAGCCCCAGATTAATCCATTTAATCTGGGGCTAATTTTTTTTTGAACCAAAAACACATCACAACAACTATTTTTATAAAGCATCTACATTATTAGGTCGTGCCCCGCCAAAAAAAAGCGGGTCGGGCTATACGCTAAAATCTTTTAAGGGGCGAAACAAAGCCCCCTAAAAGGATTTCCACTGTTATCCCTCACGAAATAGAGCTAAACAACTTCAGCTACTCCAAAACAAGTATCCAAACAAAAAAACAGATACAAAAAAAAGCCACTTCTTTCGAAATGGCTTTTTTAATATACTTGTGATATAATTAGATTTTAAATCTTTTTCTATCAGTTTCTGTCAAATAAATTTTTCTCAAACGAATAGATTTTGGAGTAACCTCTACATATTCATCTTTTTGAATGTACTCTAACGCTTCCTCAAGAGAGAAAATAATTGGAGGGATAATTCTAGCTTTCTCATCATTTCCAGATGAACGTACGTTAGACTGTTTTTTAGCCTTAGTTACGTTAACACACATATCATCGCTACGTGAGTTTTCTCCAATTACTTGACCTTCATAAATTTCATCATTAGGATTAACGAAGAATTTACCACGATCTTGTAATTTATCGATAGAATAAGGAATTGCTTTTCCATTTTCCATAGAGATTAATGAACCATTGTTACGTCCAGGAATAGCTCCTTTGAAAGGCTCATATCCAATATAACGGTGTGACATAATAGCCTCACCTGCAGTAGCAGTTAACAATTGATTACGTAGTCCAATGATTCCACGAGATGGAATGTTGAATTTGATAATCATACGTTCTCCTTTACCTTCCATAGAAAGCATTTCACCTTTACGGATAGTAACGAATTCTACCGCTCTACCAGAAAGATTTTCAGGTAAGTCGATTGTTAATTCCTCAATTGGCTCACATTTTTTACCATCAATTTCTTTAATGATAACTTGTGGTTGACCGATTTGCAACTCATAACCTTCTCTTCTCATTGTTTCAATAAGAACAGATAAGTGAAGTACACCACGACCAAAAACCATAAACTTATCAGCTGAATCAGTTTCACCCAATTTCATTGCTAAGTTTTTCTCTAATTCTTTTGTCAAACGGTCTCTAATATGACGAGAAGTTACAAATTTTCCCTCTTTACCAAAGAAAGGAGAGTCATTAATTGTAAACAACATACTCATTGTTGGCTCATCAATAGTAATTGTTTGTAACGCTTCTGGGTTTTCAAAATCAGCGATTGTATCTCCAATTTCAAATCCTTCAACTCCAACAATTGCACAGATATCTCCAGCAATTACCTCTTGAACTTTTTTACGACCTAATCCTTCAAAAGTATGTAATTCTTTAATACGTGATTTAACAATTACACCATCTCTTTTACATAAAGAAATTGGCATTCCTTCTTTCAAAACACCTCTTTCAAGACGACCAATAGCGATACGACCTGTAAAAGCCGAAAAGTCTAATGAAGTAATCAACATTTGAGGAGTTCCTTCTGATACTTTAGGAGCTGGTACATTTTCGATAACCATATCTAATAATGCTTCAACATTATCAGTTACGTTTTCCCAATGGTCAGACATCCAGTTATTCTTAGCAGAACCATAAACCGTTGGGAAATCCAACTGTTCTTCTGTTGCTCCTAATTCAAACATTAAGTCAAAAACTTTTTCATGAACTTCTTCAGGAGTACAGTTTTCTTTATCAACTTTATTAATAACAACGCATGGCTTTAAACCAAGGTCTAGTGCTTTTTGTAATACAAAACGAGTTTGAGGCATAGGTCCTTCAAATGCATCCACTAACAAACAAACTCCATCAGCCATGTTCAATACACGCTCTACCTCACCACCAAAATCGGCGTGACCAGGAGTATCGATAATGTTGATTTTTGTTCCTTTGTACTGAACAGAAACATTCTTAGAAGTAATGGTAATACCTCTTTCACGCTCTAAGTCGTTGTTATCAAGGATTAAGTCACCTGTGTTTTCGTTGTCACGAAATAACTGACAGTGATACATAATTTTATCAACCAAAGTTGTTTTACCGTGATCGACGTGGGCAATAATTGCAATGTTTCTAATAGATTCCATCTGTGATTTTTAATGGGTGCAAAGGTACACTTTATTTTGACATAAAAAATATTTATCCAATAGTTTACATATTGTTAACGTTTTAGATATTAAAGTTAAGTTAAAAAATAAGTGCAAAAGGGTATTTTGTAATTCATTATAATTAATTACATTTGAGTAATGAAAAGCAAATCCAACCACTTAACCATCGTATACATCCTTATAGCCATCTTCGTAGCTATCGTTTTTCACAAACTTTCCTTAAAGTATTATTATTTAGACAACTACCAAATCTACAATTTTATAAAAGACCTAGTTTTAGTTTTTTTAACCGGAATAACCTTTAGATATATTCTATCTGTAAACGACAAAAGAAATAAAGTTATATTCGAAAAACTAAAAAGAACAAACGACGAAATTAAAGAATCAAATGAGAAATATGATATTGTTGCTAAAGCAACAAGCGATACTATTTGGGATTGGAAAATACAAGAAGACAACCTCCTTTGGAGTAAAGGAATAAAAAGCATCTTTGGATATAATCAAGAAGAGATTGGAGATAGTTCAAAGTGGTGGTTTGATAACATACATCCCGAAGACAGTATAAAAATGTCCATTAAATTATATTCTTTTATAGAACAAAAAACTCAAAATTGGCAAGATGAATATCGCTTTAAATGTGCTGACAACACCTATAAATATGTACTGGATAGAGGTTTTCTTCTAAAAGACGAAAACGGCAAAGCAATAAGAATGATTGGAGCCATTCAAGATATAACTAAACAAAAAGAAGAAGAACTAAGACTTAAGTTATTAGAAACCGTAATCGTTCAAACAAAAGACGCAATAATCATTACAGAAGCGAATTTCAATAAACGTAAACTTCCTAAAATAGTTTATGTCAACCCTGCTTTTTCTATAATGACAGGATACTCTACTTATGAAATTATAGGGCAATCTCCAGACCTTTTAAAAGGTTTAAACTCTGATAAGAATAATATTATAAAAATAATAAATGCTATAAAAAACAGAGAAGAAGCTGTAATAGAAATGATTGCTTACACAAAAAATCATGAAGAATTTTGGCTGCGCTTTTCAATGATTCCGATTTATAATTCTGAAAATGAACTGACACACTGGGTTTCTATCCAGAGAGATGTCTCTGAAGAGAAAAAACAAGAAAAAGAAAAAGAACATCTCATAAGGGAATTAACTCAAAACAATAAGGACTTAAAACAATTTTCATACATCACCTCACACAATCTTCGAGCACCACTATCTAATTTAACTGGTTTATTAAATTTGATAGAAGACATCCCTATTACCGATCCAGAATTAAAAGAAATCTTACAGGGCTTTAATAGATCGACCTATCTTTTAAACGAAACGATCAACGACCTTACTAAAGTCATGATAATAAAAGACAATCCCTCTATTCAAAAAGAAGCAGTTGTAATAAAAGAAGTATTTGAAAATATTTTTAGTAAGATTACTGTTCAAATTGATATGCATCAACCTATAGTATTAATTGATTTTGAGACAGCACCCATATTGGAAATCAACAAATCTTATATCGAGAGCATATTATCAAATCTTTTAACAAATTCTATAAAATATAAATCAAAAAATAAAACGCTAGAAATAACAGTATCTACTCAACAGACTAAAAATTACACGACATTGATTTTTAGCGACAATGGAATAGGAATAGATTTAGACAGAAATAGAGATAAAATTTTTGGCCTTTACCAAAGATTTCATAACTATCCTGACAGTAAAGGTTTAGGACTGTACCTAGTAAAGTCGCAGGTCGAAGCCATGGGAGGAACCATCAGCATTCGAAGTGAAGTTGATAAAGGAACTACTTTTACTTTAACATTCAAAAACAAATAATACAATGCTCGACTTAATTTTATGTGTAGATGACGACCCGATAACATTAATGCTATGCAAAAAAGTACTTTGCAAAACTACATTTTCAAATGAAATAATCACAGCACAAAATGGCGAAGAAGCACTACAATATTTCGATTCAATCAAACTCACAGAAAACGGTACCAAAAAAGCACCTCAATTAATTTTTCTGGATTTAAACATGCCTGTGATGGGTGGTTGGGAATTCTTAGATCTATTTTGTGATTCCACTTATCAGGACTTTAATACCATTACAAAAGTTGTAATACTTTCATCAACAATTGATCCAGAAGACTTAGAAAAAGCTAAAAAATACTCCATGGTAATAGATTTTTTACCAAAACCAATTACCCTTTCAATGCTAGATTATTTATCAAATAAAATATAATAACAAAAGTTAATGATGCATAAATCATCATTTATCCACTAATAATATTAACCGTAAGAAACTTTTATAAAGGAGTATTTGCAGCCTAAAAATGACAGATATACACCAAATTCTTGTCATACAATCGCCAAATTATTACTGAGCACTCTCCATCCATCTATAATTTCACCTTTTTACCTCTTAAAACGGATCAAGTCTAAATGTTGTGGGGAAATATATAAATAACGACTTTTGCAATTATAAAATATGTCTCAATGCAAGATTCCTATAGCGAACTTATCAAGTTATTATTACCTGAAATCATAGTTGATTAT